>JAYVSU010000142.1:0-18889 GCA_043775055.1 Polaromonas sp. | reverse complement strand
TGGACAACCACTCAGGGTGCCGCCCGTGGCGGTGATGGCGCCACTGGTTGTGATGCCGCTTGGTAAAGTGTCAGCAACCGTGATGGCTGCGGTCGTCGGGCCGTTGGCCACGGCAATGGTGATGGTGTAGAACTGGCCCGCTTTGCCAACCACCAATGGGGTTTGGCTGGCTGTCTTGGTGACCGTCAATACAGGCGCAGGGATATTGGTATCAGTCGCCGAACAAGATGTTGGCGCAGTATTAGGGTAAGTCAATCCAGTACCTACGGGTCCGCTGACGCAAGTAAGCGTGAGTCCAGCAGGGCGCGTTAAAGTCGCCGTATTCACCGTTTGAGCAAGAAGGTGATTCGTCGCCAAAAGAAGTAGCGTCGCTATAAATGCGCGAACTATGCTTTTGGTGCTGGCTATGGATTGCTTATGAGTCATACTGGCATGCACTTTAAAATTTAATTTCCATGATTTATTCAAAAATTCGTATCGAATAAACCCGATTAGTTTGCTAATTAACGCGAATCTCGATCAATTGTTCACCTTTGACACAGACTCAGTTCACGGTACATTGATAACTGAATGTCAACACCCCAGTTGCAGGCAAGGTAGGTATGACCACGCCAGCACCTAAGGCCGCATACGTAACTGTTGAAGGCGTATTAACTGCTGCTGCACCCGGACACTGGGCGCCGTTACTTGCTGTACAAGCTACAGTTGCAGCACCTAGCGCTCCAGGACAAGTTAAACCAGCACTAGGGGAGTCGCTGATGGTGGCACCGTTCGCAGGATCTGGGCCTTGATTGGTCACACTGATAACGTAGGTATTTAGCGTCCCCGACACAGATACACTTTTTGAATCTGTTTTGCTAATCAGAATGCTTGCTGCTTTATGCGTATTAGTAAGCGTACAAGTAATCGTTTGAGCTTGTCCGTTTGCTCCAGCACCCGTCACAGATTGAGGAATGGTTATAGAAGGCGCAAGCGCTGTACCACCTACAGTGACCGCTGTGCCAGCCGCATTGGTACAAGCAGAAGTCGTGTTGTAGTCATTCAGCACCGTAGCACCGGCAGCTGTTTCTGTAGCAATAACGCCTGTGATGGCTGCCGTTGCAATGTCGGTTGCAACAGTAACATCTGATGGCGCAATGTTGTAGACAGAACGGAAACCCGTTGTTCCGTTATTGCCCACCGCAGTTGCGAAATTCGTACCCGCAATCGATAGGTTAAATGTACCGGGATCTGCCGCAGGAACCAAGGCTTTGACCACGCGAATCACCGGCTTGATTTCCACCAAATAGTCTTCAACCTCACCACTGTTCAGCAAACCATTGAAAGAAGCCGTTGTCATGGCGGCATAACTTGCACGGATACGCACGTACGCGCGACCTGCTGTAGTTGCCACTGGCACCGTCCAATTCAAAGGCGCTGAAGTAGCCCCAGCGGCAAATGCGGTACAAGTACCTTCTGCCGCTGTAAACACGCCATCACGGTTAAAGTCAATCCAGCCGCAAACGGTACCTGCTCGTGATGTGCCACTCAGCGTTGGCGTCAAGGTGTACGTGCTGCCAATCAAATTAGTAGTCAGCACTGGCAATGGCGTTGTTAAGCCGTTTTCTTCAGCACCATCGCCCGCCGCACCTGTATTGTCAGCGCCTGCAGCTACTTGGACTGGACTGGCAGAAAAGTTAGGCGCACCGGTAGACGTGCCATTCAAAACCAGTGGATTGTTGTTTGCAGCGGTAAAAGCCGAACCCAATGCCAAATCAGACAAAATATGGCTGGCTGGCGCCGTACCCACTGCTCCGACAGCACCCTGAAAACTTGCTGGCGCATCGCCAAAGTCTTCGTCAAACGAGAAAGTGACAAACCAAGCGTCAGCACCTCCTGCAGTGAAATTCCAAGCCACATTGGTGGCATTCCGAACTGCGCCAATGTTAAAAGCCAAGGTGGAAACAGTACCCGTAAAAGGAATACTGCCGCAACCAGCGCCACCCGTGCCGTTTGAGCAGCTAGCAGTCGTGTTTAAGCTCACAACGGGTGAAATGGTGGAGCCCGTCACAGTTAACGCATCAGAAGAAGCCGCTGGCGCACCTATCGTTGCACCCGGGCTAGTCAAGGTTTGCGTTACACCAAAGCCTAAAATAATAGCGCCGCCGCCATCAATGAAGTTACCGCCAACCCTAGACAAATGCATGACTGGGTTACGAACTGGAATGGGCAAACCACCCGCGTCCGTAAATGTCACGGTAACGGTACCGAAAGTGTTACAGGTTAAGGCTGCTGGATTGCTTACGGCGCAGGTGTCACCGATGCTCGCCAAAATCTGCAAACCATTGGTTGTTTGTGGCAAAGCTGGTGTTGTGAATGTACCTACTGTTGCGCCCGTGGTGCCCGCACCGGCCATAAAAGCCGTGTTGTTCAATGCAGAAAACGTCAACGGCGCGCCCGTGATGGCAATATTGACCCTGACCCCAGAAGGGGTAGATTTGCTCGCTGTAGACCCGGTTACCGTCCAAGTGTTAGCCGCATCTGCCGGAATTTGGTAAGCCAAAGCCTGCTGAAAAGGTGTAACGGCAAAGCCAATTGCCAAAGCAAATACTGCCAGGGCCTGTAAGCTAACTTGCTTTGATTTTTTAACAATATTGAGCATGTCGTTGTTTTTGTTCACAAAAAAGCATTTTGGACGGGGAAATTAATTAGGGTGATTACACCATTTTTTGTACGCTTTAGTAACTATTTGCAACCAACTTTGTTGTAAATATGGGCAATTTTTACAAGATTAAACATAAAAACCCGACTTTGTTCACACAAGAGCTGCATACTTTTGTATTCATTTTTGTAATTATTTTTTAACGATTTCGCGCGGATGCCCTAACTCGTCAATCGCGACATAGGTCAACAAAGCCTCTGTGACCTTGATGTAATTGCCTTGGTTGATGAAGCGCTCGGCAAAAACCTCCACTTTAACGGTGATGGAGGTGCGGCCAATCCGCACCAGTTCTGAGAAGAACGACAGAATATCCCCCACCCGCACCGGCTGCTTGAAGATGAACTCGTTGACCGCCACCGTCGCCATGCGCCCTTGGGTGTGCCGCGCGGGGATGACGGAGCCTGCCAAGTCGACCTGCGCCATCACCCAGCCGCCAAAAATATCGCCATTGCCGTTGCAGTCGCCCGGCATGGGGATCACTTTAAGCACCAACTCTTTGTGCAGGGGCAGCGCCTCGTTGAGCGCTACTTTGTGCTGTTTTAGAGGGTTTGGCGCGCTTGAAGAAGGGCTTGAAAGATCGGTGTGGCTTGATTTTGTGGACATAAGGGACAATCTGTACTTCATTAAGAAAAATGCAACTGCATCTATATAGAGTGAAAGATTGTCCTCCATGCGCCACGCCGGCACCATAAATTTACCCCCAGAAACGGCTACTTCAGCCAAAAACCGTTCCGATTGGGCAACACTCACGCGCTTGTTCCCCTACTTGTGGCACTACAAATGGCGGGTGATGGCGGCGCTGGCCTTCATGGTTGGGGCCAAAGTGGCCAACGTGGGCGTGCCACTGCTACTCAAACAGCTGGTCGACGCGATGAACCCAAGTTTGACGCAAGCGCTGCTGGTGGTGCCGGTAGCGCTGCTGGTAGGCTATGGTTTGCTGCGGTTATCCACAAGTTTATTCACAGAGCTGCGTGAGCTGGTGTTTGCCAAAGCCTCTGAAGGCGCGGCACGCAGTATTTCGTTAGAGGTGTTCCGCCATTTGCATGCGTTGAGCCTGCGTTTTCACCTCGAGCGCCAAACCGGCGGCATGACGCGTGACATCGAGCGTGGCACTCGGGGCGTCAAGTCGCTGATCAGCTTTTCCCTCTACAGCATCATCCCCACACTGATAGAGGTGGGCTTGGTATTGACGCTTTTAGCGGTCAAATTTGACGTGTGGTTTGCTTGGATCACCGTCGCCGCGCTGATGTTGTACATCACCTTCACGGTGACCGTGACCGAGTGGCGCACCCAGTTTCGCAAAAAAATGAACGAACTGGACTCGACCGCCAACACCCGCGCGCTGGACTCTTTGCTCAATTACGAGACCGTCAAATACTTCAACAACGAAGAGTTTGAGGCCAAACGCTACGATGAAAACTTAGAGAAATACCGCCGCGCCGCCGTCAAAAGCCAAACCACGCTGTCCATGCTCAACACTGGCCAGCAGCTCATCATCGCCACCGCGCTGGTCGCTATGCTATGGCGTGCCACCCAAGGCGTGGTCGATGGACGCATGACCTTGGGTGACTTGGTGATGGTCAACGCCTTCATGATCCAGCTCTATATTCCGCTTAACTTTTTGGGTGTGATTTACCGTGAAATCAAGCAAAGTTTGCTCGATTTGGACAAAATGTTCACCCTGATGGAGAAGGAACGCGAGATTGCCGACGCGCCAGACGCGCCCGTCCTACAATTGCACGGAGAAATGTCAAAAACCACTATTTCAGAGCAAAATTCGGCTGTAGCCGGCGTATTTATTGACTCATTCGCTACTAATAATATAGCTAATACTACATTTTCATCACCTGAAGTTCGCTTCCAAAACGTGCATTTTGCCTATGAGGCGAGCCGCCCTATCTTGCATGGCATCAGCTTCGTTGTGCCTAGCGGCAAAACGGTGGCGGTGGTCGGACCTTCTGGCGCTGGCAAGTCAACGCTTGCGCGCTTGCTTTACCGCTTTTACGACGTCCAGAGTGGCAGCATCAGCATTGCGGGTCAAAACATCAAGGACGTGACCCAGTCCAGCGTGCGCCAAGCCATTGGTATCGTGCCGCAAGACACCGTGCTCTTCAACGACACCGTGGCCTACAACATCGCCTACGGCCGGCCCGGTGCCAGCCAAGACGAGGTGGTGGAAGCAGCCAAGTCAGCACGGATTCATGACTTCATCAGCGCCACACCCAAAGGTTACGACACCATGGTCGGCGAGCGCGGCTTGAAGCTCTCTGGCGGGGAGAAACAGCGTGTCGCCATCGCCCGCACGCTCTTGAAAAACCCGCCGATTTTGATTTTTGACGAAGCGACCTCCGCGCTAGACTCCGCCAACGAGCGGGCCATCCAAGCCGAGCTGCAAAGCGTTGCACAAAACAAGACAACGCTGGTGATTGCACATAGGTTATCCACAGTTGTCGATGCGCATGAGATTTTGGTCATGGACGCCGGCAAGATCGTCGAGCGCGGCAACCATGCACAGCTGCTGGCACGGCAAGGTGTGTACGCGCGGATGTGGGCGCTTCAGCAAAGTGGTGGAGATTAAGGCGTAGTAAGTCGAAGTAAGGCGAAATTTTCTAATTGACATTGCAGCTAAAGGCAAACTGCAAAGCACTATTGGGCGGGAATGTGGCTACCGTAACACCCGTGGTCAGGCTAGCTATCGTCAGCGGCCCTGCCGGGCAAGTTGCAGCGCCAACTGTCACAGTGCAAGCTACGGCATTGGCTGCAGGACATGTCAAACCTGAACCCACAACATCGGTAAGCACCGAGCCATTGGCCGATGCGGGGCCGGCATTTGAGACGGTGATAACGTAATTATTAGTACCCCCTGAGACGGATACCGATTTTGAGTCGGTTTTGGCGATGGTCACCGCCGCCAACACACTTTTATTGGTGTAGGTACACACAATCGCCGTATCGGCATTGCCCACGGTCAAGGTACTGCCGGCCAAGCCGGTCGTTCCGGTGCAAGCCAGTGTGCTGCTGTAATTGGCAGCGGTGCCGGTGGTGAACAGTTCGGCCAGCGTCAGCACGCTGCCAACAGCGGTGGCTTGCACGGTGCCGGTATCGTTTTCATTCGCCGTGTTGGCGACCGACAGCAGACTGGTCAGCCCCGTGGCAGAGATGGTGACGGCATTGTTGGGCACGGCCTCAACCCATGTTTTTGCCAAAGTAATGTCGGCAAAACGGGTGTTGGTCAGCGTGCAGTTAAATTGCGAGGTGTGCAACACATTGGCTGCAGGAATGCTGACGGTGTTACCCGAGAAGGTGGCCAAATTCGTGGCGGGATTGGTGTTGGCCAACTGCGCATTGCCCGCATTGGCGTCTATGCAACTCGCCGCAGTCAAGCGCCATTGCGCACTGGGTTGGGTCTCGGTGATGCTGATGCCTGCACCGTCGGTGGTGATGGGCAGGTTGGTCAATGCGGCAACCGTGGTGGACGTGTTGTCTGCCGTGGTCGTGATATTGGTCACAGCGGCAGGCACGCCATTGCTGCCAGAGATGCCAAAATTGATGTTCCCCGAGCCACCTATGCGGGTTTTATTGATGCTGATGGTGGGCCTGTCATCGTCAATGATGGTGTAGGTGGTCGAAAGCACGGCCGCTGCGCCGCATGTGGTCGTTGAAGAAGTAACATATGCAGAACTGGACGAACTTGCCGGCATGGAAAAAGTGATGGTTTCATTGGTTTCAGCCACCGTGTCATTGATGATGCTGATACCCAGCGGAATGATGGTTGCCGTGGAGTAGTTACCCGCTGGAATCGTGACATTGAAATTCGCCACTCCAGAGGGCGTGGTGTAGTCCACCCCCAGCGTTGCCGTGCCGCCGGTCACCGAAACTGGTACCGTGAAGGCCGTCGGCACATTGCCGGTGATTTTGATGCCCAGCGCCGTCGGGCTGACCACAGACTCTAAGCCGCTAGAGGGCGGTGAGTTGAATTCCAGATACGGCTTGATGGTAAGGGTGATGGCATCTAGCAGATTACCCACCGTGTTATCACCAGTGGCCGTGCTGATGGCTCCAAAACCAACAGACTTGATACCCGATGTGCCGTTCCAGATAAAGGCTCCCTTGTAATCCGACCAGGTACCCGATGTCGAGCGGGTACACGTGGTAGCTGTGCCCACAGAGCTACCACTTTGGCAAGAGACAATGGTGCCAGTGCCCGCAGTACCCGAGCTAGCTCGTAAAACGCCACCCACCAGCGCTGTCGTCGCCAAGTTGGCGGGTGCCAAGCTGGCTGGGGTATCCCCCACAACAAAGGCCATGGTGTCGGTACCAGAGCGCCCCCGGTGACTCAAAGCCCAAGAAATAGTCTCACCCGTGGTCATGCAGACGTTTTGAAACAGGGCAGACGACTGGTCGGCATTCAGCTCCACGAACTGGCTACCATCGCGGGCGGGGGTTCCATTGAAATTGTTGGTCCATATCTCGATCAAGCCACTGGTCGTTCCTCCGGGCAAGGTACAGGTGCCGTTGGGCGTGCCTGTGGTGGCGGTGGTGGTCCAAAACGGCACGGCATTGTCATATACCTGCGCATAACAGACGCCGCCTGCCAGCGCTGGCTGCTCGAAACTCGAGTTCAAAAAGCTGCGCTGCACCTGCGCATGCACGGGGTCAAGCAAACCCACAAACAACACAACAGCCACTACCATAGCTCTTTGCCAAGCACGTGACCTGAATGAAGGTATTGAAAGGAGGTGCAGAAAATTGATCATCAAGCTACGGTTTTACGCATTCGTCAAACTAAATTCCTGCCATTCAATCACTTACACCTTCAATATGTCAGTTTGCTGATCCAAATTTATGCGTTTTTTGTCAAATTTTAGACTTTTTTGACGCATTTACCTTCACCGGCACCGCTTTCAGGTCGTTTTCAGGTTTAACACGCTCGCTCATCCAGCGCAGCAAATCCAGCCACATCTGACGCATTTCAGCGTCCAGCGGCGTGCGTTGGGCGTTGGGTAGCTCGATGGTGACGACCGGCATGCCTTTGTGCACACCGCCGTAATTACCCAAAGAGCCGGGGTAGATGCCCACTTGGTCGAGGTACAAACGGCCCAGTTTGGTGGGCGGCACGGTGGGGCCGTCAAAGTCAAGCACGCCATACGGGGCGTGGATGCTGACAATCAAATGCGGTTTGAAACTGGCCATCTCATCGTACAAAAAACGTGATTCTGGCTCAGACAGCGGCTTGGCACCCGGCCAGCGGCGCGGGTCTTTGCGGGTTTTTTGCTCCCAGTAGACCTTGGCGTCACGCTCCCAGTTGGGCGTGGGGAAGTTACGATTCAGGTCCACGCCATTGGCATTCACGCGTTTGGCAGGTTTGCTTTGCAGGCCGTCAGGGTTGAGGATGGGGATAAAACGCCAATGCACGTCCGCCGGCAACTGCTTGGCCAGACCAATCCAGTGCAGCGCGACTGATGCGGACGACAACTCATCGCCATGGATGCCACCAATCACCAACACCCGCAGTTTGGCGTCTTCTACCGTGACGTCACGGCTCAATAAGGGCACGCCTTTGACGGAGCGAATGCCGGAGTCCTTCAAATCGGCCTGCAAACACAGCGCTTGCGAGACATTGGGCAAATGCGGCACCATGGTGGCGCAGAACTGTTTGTCGGTTTGAAGGGGTGACGCTGCCGCAGGCGCTGAAAACGCCGAGATCGGAGGTTTTACCGTGATTTCAGCCTTTTTTACCCCATTTTCGGCCATAGCCGGCGTATTTACTGTTTGACTAGCTACTAAAATAATAGCAATTTGCCATTCTGATAAGCATTTTTTGACGTGCATAAGGGGCATTTAGGGGGCCGCTGTTCCCGATGACTCCCGCGCCATACGCTCACTTTTCCAGTAGACGTCGTCACCGGCCTTGCCGTTGATGACCATGCGGTTGAGCACGCGTGCCAAGACGAACATCAAATCGCTCAGGCGGTTCAAATACTGGCGTGGTGCGTCGTTGATCATCTCGCTTTCACCCAGCGCGACCACTGCCCGCTCCGCACGGCGGGCCACGGTGCGGCACACATGGGCTTGTGAGGCAGCGCGGTTGCCCGCCGGCAAGATGAACTCTTGCAACCGTGGCAGGGCTTTGTTGTAGGTTTCCAGCGCTTCGTCTAGCTCGGCGAGTGCCTCTATTTTGAGCAACTCGAAGCCCGGAATCGACAATTCACCGCCCAAGTTGAAGAGTTGGTGCTGGATTTCAACCAGCAAAGGGCGTACGTCATCAGGCACGGTTTCGCACAACAGCAGGCCAATGTGCGAGTTGAGCTCGTCCACGTCGCCCATGGCATGTACCCGCAGGTGGTGTTTAGAGACGCGGGTATTGTCGCCCAGCCCCGTGGTGCCTTGGTCACCGGTGCGGGTGGCGATTTGCGAGAGTCGGTTAGCCATAGAAGTGATGCCTGGCCAGTTGGCCGTCGTTATAGAAACAGCTCGTATTTTGACGCAATTCGCGCTGAATTGCTTGAAAGCTACCTCGAATTTAACGGCAAAGTCACCACAAAACTGGCCCCTTGACCGCTGGACGTCGCCTCGCAGCGCACCGAGCCGCCGTGCCGTTGGGCAATGGATTTGACCAACGCCAGCCCCAAACCCACACCGCCATCGCGCTCGCTGGCACCGGGGGCGCGGAAAAACGGCTCAAAAATGCGCTCGCGCAGCGACTCCGGCACGCCGGGGCCGTGGTCAGTGACACGGACGATGGCCATTTTGCTGTTTTGCAAGATTTGCACCTCCAAACTCAGCTGCACAGCTTGTTTGGACGTGAAATTGGTGTTGGGATTGGGGTTGGGATTGGCATCTGCCTTGGCATAGCGGTTGGCGTTTTCCAGCAAGTTACGCATCAAACGGCGCAGCAATTTAGGCACGCCTTGCACCGTCACGCCGGCTGGCGACAGCACATCCAGCTCAGCGCCCGTCTGTGCGCACTCTTCAGCGGCCAAACCAATCAAGTCAACCGGCTCAAACACACCCACATCGGCTTGCGCAGAATCTAAGCGGCTAGCCAGTAAAATTTCAGCAATGAGTTGGTCTAACTCGTTGATATTGCGGGTGATTTCTGTTTTGAGCTTGTTAAAAGTCGCGATTGGCAGATAATTTCCCGACGAGCCGCCTCTAGGGAAATTAGACCCCTCGGGGGGCAGGGCGGACACGTCAGTGCCAACCGTGGGGGCCATGTCCATCAGCGCCATGCTCATGCTGATACGGGTGAGCGGCGAACGTAATTCATGAGAAGCGTTGGCCAGCAAAGATTTGTGCGAGACGACCAGCGTCTCCACACGGCTGGCGGCGATGTTGAAGCGCTCGGCCAAAAAGGCCACTTCATCGCTGCCCGTCACAGAAACACGGGTTGACAAATCGCCCTGCCCCCACTGCTCAACACCACGCTGCAAGGTGGCCAAACGCTTGGTCAAGCGACGAATCAAGGGGTAAGTGCCCAGCGCCACCGCCAAGCCGACCAACATCAGCATCCAAATAAACCCAAAGGGTGGCTTGAACCAACGGCCCTCGTCCCTAGCGTCTGGGCCCATGCCTGGCGGACGCAGATGGTCGGGGCGTTGCCCCATGCGCTCACCCATAGGCCCGAGGCGTGGCCCTTCAAACTCACCCGTTTGCGGGTTGAACCTGCGCCGGGGCGGCAGTTGCAGCTTCATGGTCTCACCTGCGGGCAGCGCTTGCTTGAGCTGCACGTCAAACTCCAAACCCATACCCGGCGTACGCACCACCCGGCTTTGTGCAGCGCCAATGACCTCGCCTGCCGCGTTGCGGATGACGATTTCACGGGGCGCCGGGGCCACACTAAGCTCCGCCTGCTCGCGCTCCGCACTGAGCCGCCAAGCCCATCCGACCAGCAAAATCAGAACGGCCACCGCCAACACCACGGCCAGCCAGATGCGGACGTAGAGGCGGTTAAAGAAAGGCGTGGCAGCGTTGTTCATCAGTCTTGCTGCTTGGCAAACACGTAACCCACACCCCGCACGGTCAAAATGCGTTTCGGGTCTTTGGCGTCCACCTCAATGGCGGCGCGGATGCGGCCCATGTGCACGTCAATCGAGCGGTCAAATGCCTCCAACTCACGGCCACGCACGGCCTCCATGATTTGGTCACGCGTCAAGACGCGGCCCGCCCGCTCGGCCACAGCCAAGAGCAAATCGAATTGGTACGACGTCAAATCGACCGGTGCACCTGACAAACTCACTTCACGGGCGTCACGGTCTATCTCTAAAGAGCCAAAATGCAATACGGGTTGACTGCCAGATGTCACGGCGGCGGGGTCTGCTGGCGCGGCCTCTTGGCTGCGACGCAAAATCGCCCGAATCCGCGCCAACAGCTCGCGCGGCTCAAAGGGCTTGGCTAAATAATCGTCAGCGCCCACTTCCAAACCAATCACGCGGTCCATCGGGTCGCCTTTGGCGGTCAGCATCAAAATCGGCGTGCGGCCCAAGGCACCACCCAAGGCGCGTATGCGACGGCAAATCTCCAAACCGTCCATGTCGGGCAGCATCAAGTCCAAAATCACCAACTCTGGCGCCGCACCTGGTGTTGGGTTTTGCAACGCGGCCAAGCCACTGGCACCGTCACCGGCATGGGCAAAACTGTAGCCAGCAGCGCCCAAGTACTCACCCACCATGTTGGCCAAGCGGGTGTCGTCTTCAATCATCAAAAGCGGTTGGGACATGGTGTTTTTGTATCGATAAATGAATGGTCTGAACCATGGACGGGTCTCAAGATGAGCTAGTTCGAGGCCGTCAAAACGGCAATCGCCATGCTCTCATTGTGCAGCAAGGCGAGGCCGTCGCCCTCAATAACCGCACCCAAATACATCAGTAAAAACCCAAACGCCACGATAACTACCGCTAAAACCAGTTTTTTAAGCAGTGAAGCATCTGTAGATGATGGCGAGGTGCGGACAAGGGTGGTTGACATGATGACGCTCCTGTTGAATGCGCCTATCTTGCGCGGCGTCTATCAACTGCGCTTGTACTTGGGGTAAAGTTATGTAAACGCTGTAACAGCGAAATTAAACCCATAAAAAAGCTATATATTTAATAGCAAACTATTGAATAAATACGCAGGCTACAACCAAAATATGCCTTATTTTGGCACTTCAGCAGGCTCTCCAGCCGTTTTAACGATCTGCACCCGTCCAGCCAACCACACCAGCAGCAGTACAGGTACGCCCAAGAGCGCGGTGGCGATGAAGAAGTGGCTGTAGCCATAAGCGTCCACATACATCCCTGAATAACCCGCCAAAAACTTGGGCAAGAGCAGCATCATGGAGCTGAAGAGCGCGTATTGGGTAGCCGAGTAGTTGACATTGGTCAGACTAGACAAGTACGCAATAAAAGCAGCGGAGGCGATGCCACTGGAGAGGTTGTCTGCCGAAATGACCCAAATCAGCGCTGTCAAGTCGTGGCCACGGCCTCCCAACCATGAAAACAGCACATTGCTGATGGCGCTGAGCGCTGCACCCAGCATCAGCACCCGCATCACACCAAAGCGCATGGACAACACGCCGCCCACAAACGCGCCGACCAGTGTCATGATGACGCCAAAAACCTTGGTGACGTTGGCCACTTCGAGCTTGGTGTAGCCCATGTCCACATAAAACGGGTTGGCCATGATGCCCATGACCACGTCGCTGATACGGTAGGTCGCAATCAACGCCAAAATCAGCGCGGCATGCCATTTGTAGCGACGAATGAAGTCGGCAAACGGCTCGACCAAAGCACTTTGCAGCCATTCGGCGGCGTTTTTGGCGGGTTTGAAGGTCTTAGCGACGGGTTCTGGCGAGAAAAGCACCGTCACCACTCCCAAAACCATGGACGCAGCCATGACCAAATAGGCGGTTTGCCAGGCAGCGTGTTGGTAGACTGCTTTGGCCACTTCACCGCCCACTTGAGCAGCTGCTGTGGCTGCTGGCGAGATTTCTGCCCAAGCCGCAACCCAAAACACGCCCGCCCCCGCCCAAATCATGGCGATGCGGTAACCGGTTTGGTAGGCGGCGGCCAGCGCGGCTTGGCGGTCAATGTCTGCGGATTCAATGCGGTAGGCATCCAGCGCGATGTCTTGTGTGGCCGAGCCAAAAGCCACCGCCAAAGCGCACCAGACGACGGGTAGCAGCGCCAGTTGCGGGTCGTTCAAGGCCATGCCGACCAAGCCCGCCACAATCAAAGCCTGCGACAGCAGCAGCCAGCTGCGGCGGCGACCCAGCCAGCGGGTCAGCAAAGGAATTGGCATCCTGTCCACCAGCGGTGCCCAAACCCATTTGAAGCCATAGGCCAAGCCAACCCAGCTCAGGTAACCAATGGTGGTGCGGTCAATACCCGCCTCACGCAGTCTAAAGCTCAGCGTTCCCAGCACCAATAGCAGCGGCAAACCGGCTGAAAAGCCCAGTAACAGCATGCGTAAGGTGGGTGGCTCCAAGTAGACACGCAGAGTGTCGCCCCAAGAGCGTTTGGGAGCTTTGACAGGGAAAGAAGTGGCGTCGGAAAGAGCAGATGGCGGCAAACTTGAAGTCATACCGCCATCATAGTGCCAAGCTGAGAGCGAAGATTACAGCGGTGTGGCCGGAATAATCGTCTTTTCGTAATAGTCTTTGGTGATGATGATGTTGGCTTTTGGCTTGTCGGCGTAATCGATACACGTCGCTTTAGGGCCCACGCCAGAGTAAACCGTTGAGGTGCCACTCAAGTCGCCGCCGTAAAACTTCTTCAAATGCGTCACGGTTTCTTTGGCTTCATTACCGTTGGGGGAGATGGTGACGCCATCGATACAAATGATGCCCGCCGTGGTGCCGTCGGCTTGGAAGAAGGAGTCGCTGATGCTACCGCCGCATGCTGACAAGGTGCCGACCAAAGCGGTGCTGAGTAACCATTTTGTAGTTGTGTTCATGAGATCTCCGTGACTGTTCTGTAAGCGTAGTGGAAGCATATCGAGCCGATATATGTGCATTATTTCCGCAAATCAACAGCTACGCCTTGATTGTTTTCGTGAATTTTCACAAATAAGACAGAAAAATCGTAACCGTTCGTCATTTCAAGCGACCCCCGAAACTTAGGTTCACAGCAATGGCAAACAATCTCTTGTAGCATCTAGTCATGTCAGCAAAAGCTATCCTCAACATCAAACCGCTCGGCTTTCCGTGGGAGACCATGGACCCGTTTTTATTTTGCGCCTACCATGACGACGCTTATCCACAGGGCAACGCGCAAATGGGGCCAGCCGCATCCTTAGCGGGCCGCGACATCGGACAAGATTTTGGTCGCAAAGACGGCTGGAGCATGTACCACGGCCAAACCGTGCCGGGCTTTCCCGCCCATCCGCACCGTGGGTTTGAAACTGTGACGATTGTGCGCAAGGGTTTGATTGACCATTCTGACTCCTTGGGTGCCACCGCCCGCTTTGGTGGGGGCGATGTGCAGTGGCTCACCGCCGGCCAAGGCATTGTGCATTGCGAGATGTTCCCGCTTTTGCAACAAGATGAGGCGAATCCGCTGGAATTGTTCCAAATTTGGCTGAACTTGCCCGCCCGTAACAAAATGGTTGCGCCGCACTTCACCATGCTGTGGTCGCAAGACATTCCGCGCTTGAAGGCGACTGATGCATTCGGACGCAGTACTGATGTCGCCATCATCGCTGGACAATTGGCAGCTGCGGCACAGCCCCTGCCCTCGCCACCCGACTCTTGGGCTGCGCAAGCGGATGCCGATGTGGCGATTTGGACGATTCGCATGGACGCTGGCGCGACGTGGACGCTACCTGCGGCTAAAACCTCCGGCGCACGACGCATGCTCTACGCCTTCAAAGGCGGCAGCATCCGTGTGGGCGGCCAAGTGGTGAACGCTGTGTGCGCGATTGAATTGACGGCGGGCATGGATGTCGAATTGGTGAACCTTGATGCCAGCGTTGAAGCCGAATTTTTGCTCTTACAAGGCCGCCCGATAGCCGAACCCGTGGCACAATACGGCCCATTTGTGATGAACACCCGTGCCGAGATTGAACAAGCCTTGGCCGACTACCGCCGCACCGAATTTGGCGACTGGCCGTGGGACGCGAGCGGCCCTGTACATGGCCGTGAGCCACTGCGCTTTGCCAAACACCCGGATGGGCGGGTGGAGCGGCCAGAGGCGCAGACGACCGTTTGAAGCAGTCTGTAGTGAACCTAAAACCCAGAAAAATCGTAACTGATCGTCATAGGCGCGTGGTCTGAGAAGCGCTCGGCTTTGTAGATTTCTTCATGTTTTGCCAAAGCTGCTACTTTTGGCGTAGCCAAGTGGTAGTCCAGCCGCCAACCGACGTTGTTGGAATAGGCTTGCCCACGGTTGCTCCACCAGGTGTAGCAAGTCTCGGTGGTGTCGGGCTGGAGCAGGCGGTAGACGTCCTTCAAACCGCCCTGCGCGTCATCGACTAATTGCGTCATCCATGCCCGCTCTTCGGGCAAAAAGCCGCTGTTTTTCTTGTTGCCTTTGTAGTTTTTCAGGTCCGCCTCTTGGTGTGCGATGTTGATGTCGCCACACAAAATAAACTCGCGCTCGGTTTTTAGCTGCATCAAATGCGGGTAAATCAAGGCTAAAAACCGGAATTTCGCCTGTTGCCGCTCCTCCCCCGACGAGCCGCTGGGGTAATAGCAGCTGATGATGGAGAATTTGCGCGATGGCGTGTCAAAACGCAGCTCCACATAGCGGCCCTCGGCGTTGAATTCGTTAAACGCTGGGGTGTTGCCAATCCCCACGATCACCTCGGTCGGCGTCTCTTTGGTGTAAATGCCGACGCCGGAATAGCCCTTTTTCTCGGCGAAGTGGAAATAGCCCTTCATGCCGGCGATTTCCTCAAACTTGTCTTTCACGTCCTCGTATTGCGCTTTGACCTCTTGGACACAAATACAATGCGGTTGTGACTTTTCAATCCAAGCGGCCAGGCCCTTGCTGCTGGCCGAGCGGATGCCATTGAGGTTGAGGCTGGTGAGTTTGAACAGATTTTTGGACATAAAGATTGACTATGAATAACAACAATACAGGTAATTTAGCGCAAGATTTCGTCAAATTCGCCTTGGAATGCGGCGTTTTGGGATTTGGTGAGTTTAAAACCAAAGCCGGCCGCCTGAGCCCTTATTTTTTCAACGCGGGTTTGTTTGACGATGGCGCGAAATTGGGCAAATTGGCCGAGTTTTACGCCAAAAGCTTGATTGCCAGCGGCATTGAGTTCGACATGATTTTTGGCCCGGCGTACAAAGGCATCCCGCTAGGCGCGGCCGTGGCGGTGGAGCTGGCGCGCCAAGGCCGCAACGTGCCCTTTGCCTACAACCGCAAAGAAGCCAAAGACCACGGCGAAGGCGGCACGCTGGTAGGCGCCAAATTGCAAGGCCGCGTGCTGATTGTCGACGATGTGATGTCCGCCGGCACCGCCACCCGAGAGTCCATCGCCCTCATCAAAGCCGCTGGCGCGACGCCGGCGGCGGTGGCGATTGCCTTGGACAGGCAAGAAAAAGCCACAGAAAAGGACGCCAGCGGTGCCGTAGTTGACGTGCCCTACAGCGCCGTGCAGTTCGTCCGCAACCAGCTGGGCATGCAGGTCTGCACGATTGCCAGTTTGAAGGATTTGCTGGATTACCTAGCCACCACCGATGACCCTGCGCAGCAGGTGCATGAGGGGGCGATCAAGGCGTATCGGGACCGGTACGGGGTGTAAATCGGGTTAAAAACACAAAAGACCTCGATTTAGAGGCCTTTTTTGGCTGTAGTCGGCGTATTTATTGCCTAAACAGCTATAAATAATATAGCAAATAATCACTCTAGCCACCTCCGTCATTCCCGCGAAGGCGGGAATCCACGGCGTGCACAGCAAATCGGGGGCATGGATTCCCGCCTGCGCGGGAATGACGAAGCCTTGTAGGTTTAACCCAATTTCTTCTTCAACAATTCATTCACCTGCGCCGGGTTGCCTTTGCCTTTGGTGGCTTTCATGGCTTGGCCGACCAGTGCGTTGAAGGCTTTGGCGTTGCCAGCTTTGTATTCTTCGACGGATTTGGCATTGGATGCTAAAACCGTGTCGATGATGGCTTCCAGCTCGCCGGTGTCGCTCATTTGCTTGAGGCCTCGGTCTCCGATGATTTGATTCACCGCCAAAGCAGCTCGCGTTAAGTCATCAGACGCTACACCAAAAACACCATGACTCCTCTCCCAAAGCGCGTCAAGAACAATTTTTCCAGTATTATTGGAAATCGTGCCATCCGAAACACGCGCTATCAATTGCGCCAATTCGGCTGCTGATACGGGCGATTGATCAATCGTCATTTCATCAGTATTCAAACGACGCGATAACTCACCCATCACCCAGTTGCAAACCAATTTGGGTTGTCCGCAAAGTTTTGTGGCAGCTTCAAAATACGCCGCCACCGCCTTACTCTGCGTCAACTGTGTCGCGTCATATTCAGACAAACCGTAATCCGCTACAAACCGCGCCGCCATCACACGCGGCAGTTCGGTCATCTCAGAGCGGACGCGGGCTACCCATTCATCGGCAATCACCAAGGGCGGCAGGTCTGGGTCGGGGAAGTAGCGGTAATCGGCGGCGTCTTCTTTGGTGCGCATGGCGCGGGTTTCGCCGGTGTCGGGGTTGAACAGCACAGTGGCCTGCTCAATAGCGTGGCCATCTTCGATTTGCTCAATCTGCCAGCGCACCTCGTAGTCAATCGCCTGCTGCATGAACTTGAAACTGTTCAAATTCTTAATCTCACGGCGGGTTCCAAACTTCTCGCCCGGCTTGCGCACAGACACGTTGGCATCGCAGCGGAAGCTGCCTTCTTGCATGTTGCCGTCGCAAATGCCGATCCAAGTGACGATTTTGTGCAGCTCTTTGGCGTAGGCTACAGCCTCGGCGCTGGAGCGCATGTCTGGCTCGGTAACGATTTCAAGCAGCGGCGTACCGGCGCGGTTCAAATCGATGCCCGATTGGCCAATAAAGTCTTCGTGCAGCGACTTTCCAGCGTCTTCTTCCAAGTGAGCGCGAACTAATCGAACTGATTTTTTAATATCACCCAAGAAAAACTCGACCGAACCGCCCTGCACCACCGGGATCTCAAACTGGCTGATCTGGTAACCCTTGGGCAAATCGGGGTAAAAGTAGTTTTTACGCGCAAAAATGCTGCGCGGGGCGATGTGGGCACCAATGGCGAGGCCAAATTGAATCGCCCGCTCGACTGCGCCTTTGTTCATCACCGGCAGGGTGCCGGGCAAAGCCAAATCGACGGCGCAGGCTTGGGTGTTCGGCTCCGCACCAAAGGCGGTGGAGGCGCGGCTAAAGATTTTGCTCTGGGTGGAGAGTTGGGAATGGGTTTCAAAGCCGATGACGACTTCGTAACCGCGCACCAACAAGGTTTTGTCGAGGACGCGGTCGTCTTTGAATTCTGTGGCCGAAGCTACAGTTTCAGCGACAACTTCAGGGGTTTGTACAGAGGTGCTCATGATCAGATGCCCTCCGGCTTTTGTGTGTGGAAATCAGTCGCTTGCTGCAAACGGTGCGCCATGTTGAGTAATTTTGCTTCTGAGAAGTAGTTGCCAATCAACTGCAAACCGACTGGCATGTTGTGTGCGCCAAAACCGGCTGGCACGCTCATGCCCGGCAAACCAGCTAATGATGCTGGCAAAGTGAAGATGTCGGCTAGGTAGTTGGCAACGGGATCGCTGGACTTTTCACCCAGCTTCCAAGCCACGGTGGGGGCCACGGGGCCGGCGATCACATCACACAACTTGAAGGCTTGCTGGAAATCGTCCGCAATCATGCGGCGAATTTTCTGCGCTTGCAGGTAGTAGGCGTCGTAGTAGCCGTGGCTCAGCACGTAGGTGCCTATCATGATGCGGCGTTTCACCTCGTCGCCGAAACCTTCAGCGCGGGTTTTTTTGTACATGTCGTTCAAATCGGTGTAATTTTGGGCGCGGTGGCCGAATTTCACACCGTCAAAACGGCTCAAATTGCTGGACGCCTCGGCTGGCGCGATGATGTAGTACACCGGAATCGACAACTCGGTGCGCGGCAGGCTGATGGGGACGAGTTTGGCACCGAGTTTTTCGTATTCTTTCAAAGCGGCATCAACGGCAGTGCGCACATCGGCGGAAAGACCTTCGCCAAAAAACTCTTTGGGGATGC
>JAYVSU010000141.1:0-3668 GCA_043775055.1 Polaromonas sp. | reverse complement strand
GCGCAATCGCACCCTTCATGCCTTTTTCACGCGGCGTCAGGTCAAACGTGGCACCATAAGCCAACATCAAGCGGCGGCGCTCGACAGACATGCTGTCTGGCATGACCAAGACCAATTTGTAACCTTTGACGGCGGCCACCATGGCCAAACCAACACCGGTATTGCCCGACGTCGGCTCAATGATGGTCGCACCCGGCTTTAACTCGCCGCTTTTTTCTGCCGCTTCAACCATGGCCAGCGCGATACGGTCTTTGATAGAACCGCCTGGGTTGCTGCGCTCAGACTTGATCCAAACGTTGTGCCCCGCGCCAAACAGGCGGTTGATACGTACATGAGGCGTGTTGCCTATGGTTTGCAGAATATTTTCAGCTTTCATTCTCTTTACTCCTTATATGTTCTACATGCGCTAAAAGTGAGCGTTTAGCGACGGGCCACAGGTGCGGCGGTGCATCATCGTACGCTTTGGCCACCCACTCGTCCATGCTGCCATCAGGATGGGCTTGCATGACACCGGCTATTTTGGCATCGCGCTTCAGGCGGTGGGCTTTCAAGTGCTTAATAACCTGTGGCGCTTGGTCCAGCACATAGCCATGCGCCGGCAAAATATGGGCAATATCGTGCTCAAAGCACAGCGCACTCAGCAAATCCAGTGCGTCCAAATAATCACCCATGTGACCATCTGGCGGGTCAATCACGGTGGTGCTGCCGTTCAAAATATGGTCGCCACTGAAGAGCAAGCCATCTTCAACCAAAATCAGGCAAACATGGTTTGCTGCGTGGCCGGGCGTATGAATCACCTGCAATGTATGCTCAATCACTGGATTTGAACCTGATTTTGACTCCATATCTGGCTGTAGCCGGCGTATATTAAGCTTTATTAGCTCATTATTTTGTAGCACTTTATCAGGTACAAATTGTGCATTTGACCGTGAATTCGGGCCACTGGGCAATCCTAATATAGCTGGATTCGTCTTGCAAAGTGCCTGCAAAGGCTTGGCGCCGGGTGAATGGTCTGAATGTGAGTGAGTGCACACTATCGCCACCACGTCGCCAGCAGTCGCTTCGTGCAGCCGCTGGATATGAATCGGGTCATTCGGCCCGGGGTCAATCACCACAAAACCCGTGTCAGCGGTACCTACGATGTAGCTGTTTGTCCCAGGCCCGGTCATCATGCCCGGGTTAGGCGCGGTGAGTCGCATCACGTTTTGTAACAAACGAACAGGCTCTTCATGCTGCCAAGGTACGGTGGCTAGCAAACGATGCGCGTCAATGGTTTGGTTTTCTCTTGCCATGCTGCATTATTCCCCAAGTTACAATCCAACGATGAAAGCAGTCATACTAGCCGGTGGATTAGGCACGCGCATCAGCGAAGAGTCCACAGTTCGTCCCAAACCGATGATTGAGATTGGTGGTAAGCCCATTCTGTGGCACATCATGAAAATTTACTCGGCCCACGGCATCAACGACTTTGTGATCTGCTGCGGCTACAAAGGCTATGTCATCAAAGAGTATTTTGCCAACTACTTTTTACACATGTCAGACGTCACTTTTGACATGGCTGCCAACAAAATGGAAGTTCACCACGGCAAGGCCGAGCCATGGAAGGTGACCTTGGTGGACACCGGCGACAACACCATGACCGGTGGCCGCCTGCGCCGCGTGGCGGACTATTTGAAAGACGAAGAAGCGTTTTGCTTCACCTACGGCGATGGCGTGTCAGACATTGACATCACCGCGCAACTGGCGTTTCACAAAGCGCACGGCAAACAAGCCACCATCACCTCCATCACCCCGCCTGGCCGCTACGGCGCTTTGAACACCTCGGGCAACCAAGTGCTGGGCTTTACCGAGAAACCTCCAGGCGACGGTGGTGCTTTCAACGGTGGTTTTTTTGTGCTATCCCCCAAAGTCATCAACACCATTGCAGGTGACGACACAACCTGGGAAGCTGAGCCGCTCAAACAACTGGCTGAAAGCGGCGAGCTCATCGCCTACCGCCACACCGGCTTTTGGCAACCCATGGACACTTTGCGTGAGAAAAACTTGCTCGAAGGGCTTTGGACATCGGGCAAAGCGCCTTGGAAAGTTTGGAAGTAATTTTTTATTCAGCAATATTCAGGAAACGACATGAAAATTTTAGTCACCGGAAACATGGGCTACATCGGGCCTTGCGTTATTGAGCAACTGCGTGCCAGCTACCCGCAAGCCACTTTGGTGGGCCTTGATATTGGCTATTTTGCCAACTGCCTGACCCACGCACCGATCTTGCCTGAGTGCCGTTTGGACCAACAGCATTACGTCGACATTCGCAATGTCACCCCCGATTTGCTCGACGGCGTGACCGCAGTGGTGCATTTGGCCGGCATCTCCAACGACCCGATGGGTAACAACTTTGAAGATGTGACCTTTGACATCAACCACCGCGCCAGCATGAAGTTTGCTGAAATGGCCAAGCAAAAAGGCGTCTCAGCCTTTGTTTTTGCCTCTAGCTGCAGCATGTACGGCTCGGCCGACGACACGCCGCGCAACGAAACATCGCAAATCAACCCGCTCACCGCCTACGCCAAGTCCAAAGCCTACATGGAGCGCGACTTGCAAGCCTTGGCCGAAGAGTCCTTCAAAGTCACCAGCCTGCGTTTCTCCACCGCTTGCGGCATGAGCGAGCGTTTGCGCCTAGACTTGGTGCTGAACGACTTTGTAGCCGGCGCTGTCGCCTCCAAACAAATCACGGTGTTGAGCGACGGCACGCCTTGGCGCCCGCTCATCAACATCCGCGACATGGCACGTGCCATTGACTGGGCGATTTCGCGCCCAAGCAGCAACGGCGGCATCTTCTTGGCCGTCAACATCGGTAGCGACACCTGGAACTACCAAGTCAAAGAACTCACCCAAGCCGTGGCCGAGTTGTTGCCTGACGTATCGGTGTCCATCAACAAAGACGCGCAGCCCGACAAACGCTCTTACCGCGTGGATTTCGCTCTGTTCAAAAAACTGGCACCCAACCACCAACCGCAACACGACTTGAAAAGCACGATTTTGGAACTCAAAGCGGGTTTGGAGGCCATGCACTTCCACAATGCTGACTTCCGCAACTCCCGCCTGATGCGCTTGAAAGTCTTGAGCGAGCTGCGCGGCGGCAATCTGCTCAACGACAAGCTTGAGTGGTCTAAATAATTTTAGTCTGATCCAGCCAGTTTGAACGTGACCCAGAGCGCCAAACCAGCAGCCGTGAACGAGCGGTTGCGATTTTCAGCCACGCCGCTGGCTGGCCTGCAAATTGTCGACCGCATCGCCTTGACGGACGCACGCGGCTGGTTTGAGCGCAGCTTTTGTCTGGATACCTTCCAGCAAGCGGGACTGGCGCACGCCATCACCCAAATCAACCGCACCAAAACCCTGCTCAAAGGCAGCTTGCGCGGCATGCATTACCAAAACCCACCCTTTGCCGAAGCCAAGGTCGTGAGTTGTTTGCAAGGCGAGGTGTTTGACGTGGCGATTGACCTGCGCCACGGCTCACCCACTTTTTTGCAATGGCATGGTGAAGTGCTATCGGCTGACAACCGCCGCTCGCTGTTGATCCCTGAAGGCTTTGCCCACGGCTTCCAAACGCTGACCGATGATGTTGAAATGCTGTACTTTCACACCGCCAACTACGCGCCCACGGCTGC
>JAYVSU010000140.1:0-6027 GCA_043775055.1 Polaromonas sp. | reverse complement strand
TGCTTGAGCACATCCCATTCCCAACAGAAGTTTTCCATGAATTGACTCGGTAGTTCAACCGCGTCCCACTCCACGCCGCTGATGCCGGAGACATCGCGCTCATTGACCTGCGTCAGCATGTGCTGCAAGCCGTGGCCGCACTCGTGGAAGAGGGTCGTGACGTCGTCGTGGGTCAGCAACGCCGGTTTGCAATTGACGCCATCTGCAAAATTGCAGACCAAATGCGCGACTGGTGTTTGCAGCGCACCTGTGTCTGGGCGGAGCCAGCGGGCGCGAACATCGTCCATCCATGCGCCGCCGCGTTTGCCAGTGCGGGCGCTTGGATCAAGGTAAAACTGGCCAATCAGGGTGCCCTTGCGTTCAATACGGTAAAACTTGACGCCAGCGTTCCACACCGGGGCGCTGTCTTCACGAATCGCCACATCAAACAAGGTTTCAACGATTTTAAACAAGCCTTGCAGCACTTTGGGAGCCGTGAAGTATTGTTTGACTTCTAACTCGCTGAAGGAATAACGCGCTTCTTTGAGTTTTTCACCCACATACGGCCAGTCCCACGGTTGAGGGTTAGGCAGATTCAAGTATTCGGCAGCAAAACCGTGCATATCGCTGAGGTCTTGCTCTGCAAACGGACGGGCGCGTTTGCCTAAGTCGCGCAAAAAGGTGATGACTTCAGCAGGTGACTTCGCCATCTTGGTCGCAACGGACACTTCTGCATAGTTTTTGTAACCGAGCAACACGGACTCTTCATGGCGCAGCGCCAAAATTTCTGTGATGACGGCTGAGTTGTCAAACTTGGCTGCCTCTGCAGTGCTAGGAAAGTTGGCTTGGTCCGACGAGCGGGTGGTGTAAGCGCGGTACAGCACCTCACGCAACGCGCTGCTGGTGGCAAATTGCATAACCGGCAAGTAACACGGCATTTTGAGGGTGAGTTTGTATTGACCCGTTTTGCCATCGGCTTCTGCCAAAGCTTGGGCGGTGTGTTGCACATCGTCTGGCACGCCGTCTAGCTCGTCTTTGTCGGCGTAGTAGGCAAACGCATCGGTCGCATCCAAAGCGTTTTCGCTAAATTTCTGGCTCAATTCGGCCAATCTGGCTTGAATCTGGGCAAAACGCTCTTTGGTTGCGCCTTTTAACTCTGCGCCGCTCAAGACAAAATTGCGCATGGCGTTTTTGTGCGCTTGGAGTTGCTCGGCGTTCAGCGTAGCTACGTCAATGGCTTTGTATTTGGCGTACAGCGCCTCATTCGCGCCCAAAGCGGTGTAAAACTCACTCACAGCGGGCAGCGACTCGTTGTAGGCGGCGCGTAACTCTGGCGTATCGGCGACATGGTTCAAATGGCTCACAGCACCCCAAGATGACCCTAATTTTTCATTCGCGACATCCAACACTTTAGAAATTTCTAGCCACTGCGCAGGAAAGTCAGCTGCGGTGACTTTGTCCAGCGCTGCCTGGGCATGGGCCAACAGTTGTTTAATGGCTGGCGCAACGTGCTCGGTCTTGATTTGGTCAAACAAAGGCAAGTTGAGGGCTGAAGACGTGTTTTGCAGCAGCGGGTTGGCGATAGGTGTAGTCATAGCTAGAGATATGTGGGCAGTTAAGTCTGATTCAAGCTCGTATTTTCAGGCTGTCAGGCTTCGTTCCGCTGAATTGAGGGTATTCACCAAGAGCATGGTGATGGTCATCGGGCCCACGCCGCCCGGCACAGGTGTGATGTAGCTGGCCACTTCTTTGATGGCGGCAAAGTCGACGTCACCACAGAGTTTGCCTTCATTAATTTCGCCCAGAGGAATGCGGTTCATGCCCACGTCAATCACAATGGCGCCGGGTTTGACCATGTCTGCCGTCAACACATTGCGGCGCCCCACGGCGGCGACCACGACGTCTGCTTGCAGCGTGTGGGCTTTGATGTTCTCGGTTGCGCTGTGGCAAATGGTCACTGTGGCGTGTGCCGCCAAGAGCATCAGCGCCATCGGTTTGCCTACGGTGTTGCTGCGGCCAATGACGACGGCGTGTTTGCCGCGCAGGTTGATGCCGGTGCTTTCAATCAGCTTCATGCAACCAAATGGCGTGCACGGGTTGAAGCCGGGCGCACCAGTCATCAATTCACCCGCGCTCAGAGTTGAGTAACCGTCCACGTCCTTGCTGGCGGCGATGGCTTCAATCACGGCATGCGGGTCAATATGTTTGGGCAGCGGCATTTGCACCAAAATACCGTGAATAGTGGCGTCGGCATTGAGTGCGGCAATACGTGCCAGCAGGTCAGCTTGGCTCAGCGTAGCTTCGTATTTCTCAAAAACCGAATGCAAACCGCTGTCCTCACAGGCTTTGACTTTGTTGCGCACATAGACTTGGCTGGCTAGGTCTTCACCCACCAAAATCACCGCTAAACCGGGCGTGACGCCGCGTGCTTTAAGGGCGACGGTGCGAGCGGCAACCTCAGTACGGAGTTGTTTGGAGAGGGCGATGCCGTCGATGTTTTGAGCTGTCATGAAGAGCGGTTTCGAAAAATAATTAATAAAATCAACATGTTACGAATTTAATCTATTCAAACATGCTGCAAAAGCAAAAAAAGCCGTCTAAAAGCTCATTTTAAGTATAAAAATGGCTGTAGCCGGCGTATTTATTAGGTTTTAAGCTATAAAAAATATAGCACACAAGATTGTGAAAAAGTTAGGCTGCTTTAGGTGCGTTTTTACCCAAAGCGATTTTCAGCAAGTCAGCCACGGTGTTGGCACCGAGTTTTTCCATGATGTTGGCACGGTGCGCTTCCACGGTTTTGATGCTGATGGCGAGGTCGTCGGCGATTTGTTTGTTCAAGCGACCAGCGACGATGCGCTCCAGCACCTGCGCTTCACGGCTGGTGAGTTTGCCCAGCAAGGCGTCGCGGCTGGCGGATTGTTGGTGTTCAGAGAAGGTCGATTTGGCCATCTCCAGCATGCGCTCGACCAAGCTGACCAAGGCTTCTTCCTTGAATGGCTTTTGGATGAAGTCCATTGCACCTTTTTTCATGGTGTCAACGGCCATAGGCACATCGCCATGGCCGGTGATGAAAACGATAGGCAAGGGAGATTGGCGCTCGATCAAACGGTTTTGCAAGTCCAAACCGGTCATGCCACCCATGCGGATGTCGACGATCAAACACGCAACTTCACGCGCATCGTAGCGGCTCAAAAACGATTCGGCGGAGTCAAAACAACGCACACGGTAGTCTTTGCCTTCAAGCAACCATTGCAAGGAGTCGCGCACAGCTTCATCGTCATCTACGACGTAAACAGTGCCTTTCTTCGGAATCAAACTCATGCAATTACTCCAGCTTAATTGGTATTGACAAATGTGTTGCGGTCGCCGTGGCTTGCAAATCAACGCGGGCATCGCTTTGCAGCGGTATCCAAAAGGCAAATCGGCAGCCGACAACATCTTCACCATTGTAGATGTTATCAGCGGCGATTCGACCAAGGTGCGACTCGACGATAGAACGGCACAAACTCAAGCCCATACCCATACCTTCCGCCTTGGTTGAGAAGAACGATTCGTACAAACGCGCCATGACTTCTGGCTGCAAGCCCAGGCCGGTGTCTACGACCGCAAATTCAATGACGTCGCGGTCTTCTACCTTCTTGGGAGCAACGCGAAGTTCGACGTTACGGTTGGCCGATTTGCGCTGTGCGGCATCTACAGATTCTGCTGCATTTTTGAGCAAATTAATCAACACCTGCTCAATCAAAATCGGGTCCACCAAAAGCTCAGGCAAGCGCGCAGCGACGTACATGCGCAGGTGCACATTGCGGCGGCGCATCTCAATATCAGCCAACTCTCGGGCCGCTTCAACCATGGCAGGCACGTTGGACAAGGTGCGGTTGGGTGCGCTGCGCTTCACAAACGACCGAATGCGCTGGATGATTTGCCCCGCACGCTGCGCTTGTTTGGCGGTTTTTTCTAAGGCGCCAATGATGTCGGCTTCAGATATTTGCTTATCTTTGATGCGCGAGACCATGCCGTTGCAGTAAATATTGATAGCAGTCAGGGGTTGGTTTAACTCATGTGCCACGCTGGAGGCCATCTCGCCCATGGTGATGAGGCGGCTGGCACTTTGCGCACGTTCTGCTTGCAGCGCGGCTTGACTTTCTGCATCACGGCGCGGCGTGATGTCGGTTGCAATCACCATCTGCGCCAAACGCCCATCGACCCAGGTCAAATAGCGCGAGCGCACTTCCAGCCACTTCGACAAGGCAGGTATATAGATTTCAAAGTTTTTGACAAACGAGGGGCTGAGTTGGTCTAGCGGCAAACCTGCCATGCTGTCCACATCGTCATCCTCTTCCTCCACAGGGTGGCGCTGCGGCACGCCGGCTTGCTCAATCAAGCGCAAGTGTCCAATGGTGTCTGCACCAAACCATTGTCGGTACATTTTGTTGGCAAAAAGCAAGTCAGAACGACCCAGAGGCGCGACAGAAACGGAGGCATCCATGCCCTCCAGTACAGTGATGAAACGATCTTGCGACTCCGTCAGCTGTTGGCGGATACGGTTGGGCTCGGTGATGTCGGTGGTAGATGTCATCAGTCCTGTTTGCCGACCTTTAGAGTCGATCAACGGCGACACGTACATGCGCGCATCAAACAAAGTGCCATTTTTGCGCCGCACCCGCATCTGAAAGCCAGATTGCGGCGACCGTCCACCCAGTTCGTCAGCCAGCTGTTTGGTCAAAATCTCGCGGTCTTGCTCAGGCCAATAAACAAAGGGCGCGGTTTTGCCAACCAAATCGTCCTCAGCCCAACCCGTCATTTGGCAAAAAGCAGGGTTCACGTAGGTGATTTTGCCATTCATGTCTAAGGCGCGCATGCCTGTGAGCATGGAGTTCTCCATCGCCCGGCGAAAGTTGGTTTCACTGACGAGTGCTTGCTGTGCCGACATCCTCTTGCGCGTATGCCGCCATGTGCCAATCAGCATCCATACCGTTAAAGCGCTCAGCGCCACCACCAACCAAAACAAGCCACTGCCAATCAAGCCCAAAGATGTGCGGTAGCCTTGCGCCCGCAAAATCAAGTCGCTGCCAACTGGCGAAACTGGGATTTGATACTCGTTGGGCTGAGCAGCCCAAGGCAAAAGTCTACTTGCTGGGTTGCGAGGCGTGATGAGCGTACCAGCCAAGACATTGTTTTTGCCGTTAACCAACGTCACCGCATACTTGGCGCTGATTTCAGGCGGCACGCCGTAGCGTAACAGGCCGTCTACAGAATATTCACCCATGATGACGCCGGCAAATTTGCCTTTGTCGCTCAGCGGTAAATGCAGTTGCAAAATAGGTTGACCACCCTGTGCAGCTATTGGGTGCGAGTAAACGGGTTGCACCAAATCGCGTGCTTGGTTGAAAGCACCTTCGGTTTCACCCGGCTTCAGCATATCGCCAACACCTCGCAATTGCGCCACCGAAGCACTGGGAGAGGCGTAAGCCGCTTTGACTTTCTGTTTGGCATCCACCCATGTCACAGCGTGCAGTTCGGGATGGTTGGCGACCAGTGTTTCTGCTTGCGAGGTGAAGTCTTCGGCATCCACCTCTTTGCTAGACACATCTCTGGCAATGCGCATTAGCTGCTCTTGCCGTTCCAACAGCCGCAGCCTCAAACGCTGCTGCGCATATTCAACATCGCGCTTCACAGCTTCTTGTTCACGCTCAATCTCTTCTAGCCGCAAATAGGCAAACGACGCAATGATCACCGTCAAAAACAACGACACGGTCACGATAGGGCCAATCAAGGCGAAGCGGTCCTGCCGATTCGGCGATTGCTTGCGCCACCACGTTCGAAATTGTTTTGGCAAGCTGACAAGCCAAGTTTGCGGTGAATTACTACTAATTACATTCATGGCTCGAGTGTAGATGAGGCGGCATGTTATGGACGCACACCGTTGATTTACTGAAATTTATTGCTTTTAAATTTCATATTACAAAATCAACATTCATAATTTGATATTTTTATAATTTTATGCCAAAATAGAGCTTGTGACCTAATTTGCGTTTAAATTCGATG
>JAYVSU010000139.1:0-18899 GCA_043775055.1 Polaromonas sp. | reverse complement strand
GCCAACATTGGTAAAGCATCTAGTCCAAAAAACAACTTCCCATCAACTTCTATCGTTGGAACACCAAAAACACCTTTTTCAATCGCGTTCTCTGTATGCGTTTTAAGCAAGTCTTTGACCTCTTGACCGTTGGGATCTAAAACTGGTGAAAGTGTATTTGTTAGTTTTTCTAAACGCTGTTTGTCCTGTGCTTCACCGACCCAACGCCAAACATGGCGGAACAAAGTCTCGGTCGCGTATCGATTGGGAAAGCCGCGAGAATCACAGGCGACCGCCAACCTCAATAATGCCAATGGATTAAATGGATGTGCCGCAGGCATTTGCATCTCAATGTCTAGTTGATGCGCTAACCACAACACTTGCCGATAGGTCCAATCACGTTTTGGTTCAATTTCAGCAGGACCCAGTTGACCGTGGTGTTTCAACAAGCCCGCAAATAACACCGGCTGGTAACTAACGCTGTAAGTTAAGCCTTGCAAGGCTTCAGGCAAGCGCTCAAAAGCCAAATATGCGTACGGGGAAATAACATCGAAATAAAAGGTCAGGTGTTTCATGTCAAAGCCGCCTCATGCCAGAGCGAGATTGGCGCGTTGTTCTATGGCAGACCAAATGGATCGTTTCCCACTGATCTTGACTCTACCTGCACCCTGAGTATCTTCATCGCCAATCCCTGACCAAGCCACGATTTCGTCAAGAGTACGGAAACACCCTTCACATAAACCGGTGTCCCCATTCATACGGCATACGGAGGTGCACGGTGAAGGCACTGCGGCGGAGTTAGAAAGCACGCTTCGCGCTGTCGCCCTCAAACGTTCAAGTCCTTCTAGCAGACTGAATTGCGCAATATCGACAATTGGCGCACCCGTTAATTCAACTAAATCTTGTGGTTTGAGTTGAAAAACGGCATGTGGATGCCCCGCCGCTGCCCACAGTGTGTCAAAGCGCCATAGCTCGGTATCAATCAACACCACGCAAGGCGTGGCGTGGGCCAGTGGTGAGACACCCCCTATTGAAAAACCAGTTTTAGTCTTGACAAAGTCCGCATCAGCACGACCCAAACGAGCGCCGTCACAAACCAAGGCCTCGACCTTGACTTGATCGACCCGTTTGTCACCCGAAGTAATGACCAAGACAGCCACATCATCTGATTTGCGCTTAAACACAATACTCTTAGCGATTTGTCCCAATTCAACACCCAAAGCGTCCGCCGCTTGTTGCGCCGTACGAGCAGCATCGGCGAGCATAACCGGCATATGCAGGTGGTTTTTCGATTGCAAGGCGCTAGCCACGCGTTGCACACCTTCCGGAAGTGCCTTCAACTCAGCACCACACATTAGTCGTTCCTCTTAATCATTAAGGCTTTTGCAGCTCTTGAATTTGTCGGACGCTTCAAAAAGTCGCTGATGTACTGTCCCGCATCTATTAACTTGTCCAAGTCAATGCCCGTCTCAATACCCATGCCATGCAACATATAGACAACATCTTCAGAGGCGACATTACCCGTAGCCCCTTTGGCGTACGGACAACCACCCAAACCAGCAACAGAAGTTTCAAATTGCCAAATTCCCATTTCTAAACAACGCAAAGTATTTGACAGCCCCTGCCCGTACGTATCGTGGAAATGCCCAGAAACTTGAGAAATGTCGTACACGCTGAGTGCGGCCTCCATGGCCAATTGGACTTTACTTGGGGTGCCTACACCAACGGTGTCAGCCACACCGATATGTTGCACGCCAATCTCTTTCATCAAACCGGCAACAAATGCAACTCTGGTCGGTGCAATATCACCCTCATACGGACAACCTACCGTACAGGAAATCGCACCACGTATGCGAATTCCCTTTTCTTTTGCAGCAGTCACAACCGGTCTAAATCTTTCAATACTTTCAGAAATCGAGCAATTGATATTACGCTGACTAAAGGCTTCACTGGCAGCGCCAAACACCACAATCTCATCAGGCCACAATTCTGGGGCTGATGCAATTGCAGCCTCAAAGCCTTGCAAATTTGGTGTCAGAACTGAATAGCGCACGCCACGCTGACGCTTGATACCCGCCATGACTGCGGCATTGTCTGCCATTTGTGGCACCCACTTCGGTGACACATAGCTGGTAACTTCGATTTCAGTTAACCCTGCCGCTTGCAAACGATGTACAAGTTCTACCTTCACCTCAGTAGGAACTTCTTGCTTTTCGTTTTGCAACCCATCACGGGGGCCGACATCTGTCAATTTAGCTTTTACAAGTAGTGTCATAACATTCTCAATAGATCTCAGGTATCTGATCTTACTATTTGGACAGTTTCAACAATTCAGTACCTTCAACAACCTGATCACCCGCTTGAAACAAGAGTTCTTGCACGACGCCATCAAATGGGGATGCAATCGTGTGCTCCATCTTCATCGCGTCCATCACGGCCAACGCCTGCCCTTTGACAACTTTATCCCCCACTTTGACAGAGAACGAAACCACCTTGCCAGGCATGGGAGCAGTGAGTCGACCACCTTCTTCATGCACTTCACTGGCGTGCTCAAGCAAATCAATGGCCACAATTTGTGTAGCACCATGCTGCGTAAAAATACTGAATACATCTTTATTTTTATATGTTTTGACAATCGTGCGCTTCGCTCCAAAAACAATATCGAAACCAGCCTCAATGGCTGCATAAGTCAACTGCCCTGAGAACTCGCTCACAGTTAAGTGCAAGGCACCATCATGCAAGTAACGCAACTGCGCAGTGACCGTTTCACCGTGAAACACAAACTCAAATGGCCGCGAATGAAGCCCATGCGCCTGCCAGCCATCACGCTGCGCCCAAGGATCTATCCAAATACTTTTTGCATTTTTTGCTGTGTCGGTTGCATGCTCAGCATGCAAAGTATGCACCACTGCCGCTGCTATGGCCGTATGGATACCAACCCGCTCTTGGTTGAACAAGACGGCCTGTTCACGCGGAATCAATCCCGTGTCTAAGTTTGCTTGTTCAAATGATGGGCTGCACACGACATGCCGTAAAAATTGCACATTGGTATGCAAGCCAACAATATGTGTCTGCGCCAAAGCATCATCCATCAAGGCTAGCGCTTGTTCTCGTGTTTCGCCATGCACAATGAGTTTGGCAACCATCGAGTCATAGTAGGGAGAAATCGTATCACCCTGACGGACACCGGAATCTACACGGACACTGCGTACTGAACCGCCAAGTGTCGAACGCGCAAACGTCACACAATCAGGCAAAGCATACTCTTGCAAATGCCCTGTAGCTGGCAAGAATTGATTGTCTGGATTCTCAGCGCATATACGCGCCTCAATCGCGTGGCCCGTGATGCGTAGTTGCGCTTGCTTGAGTGGCAAGGTCTCCCCACTGGCTACACGCAATTGCCACTCAACCAAATCCAAACCCGTGATGGCCTCAGTCACGGGATGTTCTACCTGCAGACGCGTATTCATTTCCATAAAGAAGAAATTCATCGCGTCATCTGATTGCTGTTCGACAATGAATTCCACTGTACCCGCGCCCACATAATTCACCGCACGCGCTGCCGCCACCGCAGTCGCTCCCATTTGCTGACGCATCTCCTCTGACAAACCAGGTGCAGGCGCTTCTTCTAGGACTTTTTGATGCCGGCGTTGCACGGAGCAATCGCGCTCAAACAGATACACATAGTTGCCTTGCGTATCGCCAAACACCTGAATTTCAATATGCCGTGGGCGTTGCACATACTTTTCGATCAGCACCGCATCATCGCCAAAGCTATTGATGGCTTCACGTTTGCATGAGCTCAGTGCTGTTGCAAAGTCTGCCGACTTGTCAACAATCCGCATGCCCTTGCCACCACCACCCGCACTCGCTTTGATGAGAACGGGATAACCCATGCCGTCAGCTTTCCCTTGCAGAAAAGTAGGGTCTTGGTTGGCCCCGTGATAGCCCGGCACCAAAGGCACGCCAGCTTTCTCCATCAGTTGCTTTGATTCTGCCTTAAGTCCCATCGCTTCGATAGCACTGGCGGGTGGGCCAATGAACACCAAACCAGCTTGTGAGCAAGCCCTTGCAAATTCGGCTTTCTCACTCAAAAAACCATACCCAGGGTGCACCGCTTGCGCACCCGTAGCCAGTGCAGTTTCAATGATTTTCTCCCAACGCAGATAGCTGTCTTTAGGCGAATTCCCGCCGATGTAAACAGCCTCATCGCAGACGTCAACATGCTTTGAATGTGCATCAACGTCCGAGTAAACAGCAACTGTTTTAATGGCCAGTCTTGCGCAAGTAGCCGCTACTCGGCATGCAATTTCGCCACGGTTGGCAATCAGAATTTTTTTAAACATATTTATTTTCAAACGCTCATGCATTGTTGATTATTTAGAACGAAGGTGTCGCCATGCCTTCACCGCCAAACCAGCTACTTATTCTCTTTAAAATTGCTTTGACGTATTTGAACAAAACAATTACAAGCCAAACGCTCAATACCAAGGTGATGCAAAGCGCGATGCCGAAAGCGATGGGATGATTAGTGGCTAGCCACATGGCGCCCATGACGGCACCATCTTCAGCCAAGCTGACTGCAATATTTGAAAAAGGTTCGGGCGAAGTGTTGACTGCTGCACGCGTGCTGGCTTTGGTTGCAAACGATGTAGCCGCCAACGCGCCGCCCATCATCCCAGCCACAGTACCCATGGTCGCACTGTCTGCACCGAACACACCAGCCGCCAAAGCTGCTCCAGCCGGAACACGAATCACAGAATGAACGATGTCCCACAACGAATCAATGCCCGGAATTTTGTCTGCAAAAAATTCAACAAACAACATGAATCCGCTCCCAGCCAACATGGCTGGATGCTGCAGAACATGCAAACCCGCCGGCAAAGGGAGCCAACCCAAACTACCAGCCAAACCAACAATAAAAACAACCAAATACAACCTTAATCCGCTGGCCCACCCCATCGCGGCTGCCAATGCAAGCAATTGAGCCATATCCATAGTTTTTGTGTTTGACGACAGAACGCTTCCAGCACTTGCAACAGAGGAGCCAAAAAGCCCAACAACAGATTGCCAAATACCCATCAACGCGTCCATATTAGCTCCTCAGTCAGCCTATTTATCTATGAACCAGCATCACATTCTGAACAAACCAAAGCGCGTTTCGGGTACGGGTGCATTCATGGCGGCACTCAAACCCAAAGCCAAGACGCGACGTGTATCAGCAGGGTCAATCACGCCATCGTCCCATAAACGTGCAGTGGCGAAGTAGGGGTGACCCTGTACTTCATATTGTTCTTTGATGGGCGCTTTGAAGGCATCTTCCTCTTCCTGGCTCCATGCCCCGCCTTTGCCTTCAATACCATCTCGTTTTACCGTGGCCAAAACACTGGCTGCCTGTTCGCCCCCCATGACGCTGATGCGCGCATTTGGCCACATCCAGAGGAAACGTGGCGAATAGGCTCGACCACACATGCCGTAATTACCGGCACCAAAACTGCCGCCTATGATGATGGTGAATTTGGGTACCGCTGCCGTAGCCACGGCGGTGACCATCTTGGCACCATTGCGGGCAATACCTTCATTCTCGTACTTACGCCCCACCATGAAGCCGGTGATGTTCTGCAAAAAAACCAGTGGGATTTTGCGCTGGCAGCACAGCTCAATGAAATGTGCACCTTTGAGAGCTGATTCACTGAACAAAATGCCATTGTTAGCAATGATGCCAACCGGCATGCCCTCAATCCGCGCAAAACCGCAAATCAGGGTTGCACCAAAGCGTGCTTTGAACTCGTCAAATTCGCTGCCATCAACCACGCGGGCGATGATTTCACGCACATCGAAAGGTTTTCGGGTATCTGTGGGTATCACACCATATAGCTCTGACGCTACATATTTAGGAGCTACTGAAGCATGCAAATCGCCGGCTAATTGCTTATTTTTGTTTAAATTCTTGATAGATTGACGAACAATGGCGAGTGCATGCATGTCGTTCTGCGCCAAATGGTCTGCCACGCCTGACAAACGGGTGTGCACATCGCCACCGCCCAGGTCTTCCGCACTTACCACCTCTCCAGTGGCGGCTTTGACCAAGGGCGGGCCACCTAAAAAGATAGTGCCCTGGTTTTTGACGATGATAGCCTCGTCGCTCATCGCGGGTACATACGCACCGCCCGCCGTGCAACTGCCCATAACAACGGCGATTTGGGCAATGCCCTCAGCGCTCATATTGGCTTGGTTGAAGAAGATACGGCCAAAATGATCTCGGTCTGGGAAGACCTCGTCCTGATTAGGCAAATTTGCCCCGCCTGAATCAACCAAATAGATGCACGGCAACTTGTTTTGCTGCGCAATTTCCTGCGCACGCAGGTGTTTCTTGACGGTCAGCGGGTAATACGTACCGCCTTTGACGGTGGCGTCGTTGCAAACGATCATGCAATCGACACCGCTAACACGACCAATACCGGCAATCACACCAGCGCACGGGGCGCTGTCCGTGCCGTCTTTGTCGGGGTACATGCCGTAGGCGGCCAGCGGGCTGAGTTCTAAAAACGACGTGCCAGGGTCCAAAAGCATTTGAACCCTGTCCCGTGGCAACAACTTGCCGCGAGAAGTGTGCCTAGCGCGCGCCACATCACCACCGCCCAAGGCTGCTTTGTTGACCTTGACGTTCAAATCATCGACCAAGGCACGCATCGCGGCGGCATTGGCTACAAAATCGGCTGAACGGGCGTTGAGTTTGGTTTCAAGGACGGGCATGGTGGGTTTGCGCTGTAAATGTTATGAATGGGCTACAAAGTTTGAATCGTCTTGAATCTGTATTTAGTTGACGTTTACGTAAACGTCAACTAAACGTGGATTGTGCCATCTTTTGGCTCAACAGGCTAGGCAAATGCAACATATCTGTAAACGTGTGGCTGGCGCCTGCAGCCAATAAAGCGGCAAACTCTGTGGTTTGGGCATGTGGCGGCGCATAGCCAAACACGGTGCAACCCGCTGCCACACCAGCCGCGACGCCCGTCACCGTATCCTCGACCACCGCACAGCGGCTGGGGTGGACGCCAACGGCTGCCGCAGCTGCCAGATACACATCGGGTGCCGGCTTAGATCGCGGCATTTCGTGGCCGCTGAAAATGCGACCTTCAAAATAGGGCATCAAGGCGACTTTAGCCAGTTGCAACTCAACTTTCAGCCTGTCAGCCCCCGAGGCGCAGGCGATACGACCGTCAAAACACAAGTGGATTTGCTCTATTGCGGCATGAATGTTTGGGATTGCCTGCAGATGCGCCTCCAGCGCCGCGTTACGCCGTGTTCGAAACGAGATCATCCAAGCCTCGGTCAACGGTTTGCCGGTGTTGACCTCAATCACCCGCTTCTCATCCATCACGGCTTTGCCGACAAAATGCTGAAAACAGGCTTCAGGCGTCAGCTTCCAGCCCTGCTCTTCCAGCATGTCGCGCAGCAAACCGTTGGTAATGGGTTCGCTGTCGACCAATACGCCGTCACAGTCAAACAGTGCTGCGTCAAATTTACTATACATTTAATAGCACCTTAAGCAATAAATACGCCGACTACAGTCACATTTATAGGTATTTTTACAAATTATCGCCATCAACATAGTACCAACTACCTTTTTCGTACACAAAACGGCTTCGTTCATGCAGCCTGATAGCGCGACCCGTGCGATCACGTTGGCGTGCAACGAAAGTGACCTCGGCATGCTGAGCGTCAATCACCGTGTGATTTTGAACATCCAAACCCAGCCATTTAACACTTGGCTCAAACTCTAAACTCTGAGGACGCTGACTGGCATGCCAAGTACTGAGTAAATAATCAGTCTTTTCAAGCACGAACGCGCTGTAACGGGAGCGCATCAGGGTTTGGGCATCAGGTGTGCCTGGGTCACCGTCAACATACTGACCGCAACAGGCATCGTAAACCAGAGGCTGCTTTTTTGCATCCAATCTGCCACAGGGGCATAGTTTGCGCATGGCAGAAGGGTATTTAGCTTGCTTTACCAGTCTTGGCTTTGCGTTCTTCCAAAGTCTCAATCGGGCCACCGGCCTCCAGCCACGCCGCATAGCCACCGTCAATGTGCGCCACGTTGGTCATGCCCATGTCTTGCAAGGTTTTAGCGGCCAAGGCACTGCGCCAGCCCGCGCCGCAAAACAAGATGAACTCTTTGCCTTCATCTGCCCAAATCTTCTTGTGGTACGGCGATTCAGGGTCTACCCAAAACTCCAGCATGCAGCGTGGGGCATGGTAGCTGCCGGTGACCGTGCCATCTTTTAACTCGCGCACATCGCGAATGTCGACGATTTGCACGTTTTTGTCGCCATTTTTGACGATGACTTCAGCAACGGTGTAGGTTGTCACCTCCGCCATCGCTTCGTCGACCAGAGCGCGAAATCCTTTGGTGATGGGCATTTTTATCTCCTGTTTTTATAACTTTATGCTAATGCTCGTGTGATGATGATTTTTTGCACATCGCTGGTGCCTTCATAAATCTGGCAAACCCGCACATCGCGGTAAATGCGTTCGACCGGAAAATCGCTCACATAACCGTAACCACCCAGTGTTTGAATCGCCACGCTGCAGACCTTCTCAGCCATCTCACTGGCAAACAGCTTGGCCATGGCAGCTTCTTTTAAACACGGACGACCCGCATCGCGCAGAGCAGCTGCGTGCCAGATCAGCTGACGCGCAGCTTCAATCTGGGTTGCACAGTCCGCCAACCTGAACCCAACGGCTTGGTGATTGAAAATCGCCTGACCAAAGCTAGTCCGCTGTTTCGCATAATCCAAAGCGCACTCGAACGCACTACGCGCCATGCCCACGCTTTGCGCGGCGATACCGATACGGCCACCCTCCAAAGCACCGAGTGCAATTTTGTAACCTTCACCTTCTTGTCCAATCAGGTTTTCGGCGGGGATACGGCAATTGTCAAAATTAATTTGTGCGGTGTCGCTGCTGTGCTGCCCCAGCTTGTCTTCTAGGCGAGCCACCACATATCCGTGTGTATCGGTAGGGACGATGAAAGCGCTCATGCCCTTCTTACCCGCGCCCTTGTCGGTCATGGCAATCACAATCGCCACCTGGCCATGTTTGCCGCTGGTGATGAACTGTTTTACGCCATTGATGACATAGCCATCCGCGTCTTTGACTGCCGTTGTCCGCAAACCGGAAGCGTCGCTGCCAACATGCGGCTCGGTCAAACAAAAGGCACCGAGCATCTGACCTTGTGCCAAAGGCGTGAGCCACTGTTTTTTTTGCGCGGCATTGCCATAGCGCATCAAAATCGCGTTGACTGGGCAATTGGTCACGCTGATGGCGGTACTGGTGCCGCCATCGCCGGCTGCAATTTCTTCGAGGACCACGGCTAAAGTGAGATAGTCAAGATTGGCACCGCCAAACTCTTCAGGCACGCAGATGCCGTAGGCTCCCAGTTCGGCCAAACCCTTGTGGACTTCTTTGGGGAAATGGTGTTCTTTGTCCCACTTAGCAGCTTGTGGCCAGAGCTGTTCTTGTGCAAAAGCGCGAACGGCATCGCGGATCATTTCTTGGTCAGGGTTGAGCAGCATGTGATTACTACAATTAAATGAGTTCTAAGGCCAACGCTGTCGCCTCGCCACCACCGATGCACAGCGTGGCCAAACCGCGTTTGAGACCACGTGCTTGCAAGGCGTGAATCAAGGTCACGATAATGCGCGCACCACTTGCACCAATCGGGTGACCCAAGGCACACGCGCCGCCGTTGACGTTAACAATCTCATGCGACAAAGACAAATCTGCCATCAGCGCCATAGGAACCACGGCAAATGCTTCGTTGATTTCCCACAAATCGACATCTTTAGCCGTCCAGCCCGCTTTGGCCAAGGCCTTTTGCGTTGCGCCCAGCGGCGCGGTGGCAAACCAATTGGGTTCTTGCGCGTGGGTGGCGTGGCTGACAATACGCGCCAAGGGTTTGTTGCCACCTTTGGTCGCAGTGCTTTGGCGCATCAACACCATCGCTGCGGCACCATCATTGATGGACGAGCTCGATGCAGCCGTAATCGTGCCATCTTTCTTGAACGCTGGGCGCAGGCTGGTAATTTTTTCAAGTTTGATTTTGCCTGGGCCTTCATCGATACTGATAACCGTGTCGCCGCTACGTCCTTTGACCGTTACAGGGGTTATTTCAGTCGCGAATGCACCTGATTTTGTAGCAGCCTGCGCACGTTCTACGCTGGCTATCGCGAATTTGTCTTGCATTTCACGCGTAAAGTTGTACTTGGCAGCGCAGTCTTCACCAAAGGTGCCCATAGAGCGACCGGGCTCATACGCGTCTTCTAGGCCGTCAAGCATCATGTGGTCAAAAATTCTGTCGTGTCCAATACGCATGCCGCTACGCGCTTTGGGCAGCAAGTAAGGCGCATTGGTCATGCTCTCCATACCGCCAGCAACCATCACGTCGGCACTGCCTGCGAGCAGCATGTCGTGCGCCAACATGGTCGCCTTCATTCCTGAGCCACACATTTTTGACAAAGTTACAGCACCCGCACTGTTGGGCAAACCGCCTTTGAAGGCCGCTTGGCGCGCCGGCGCTTGGCCTTGTCCCGCCATCAAGCAATTGCCAAATAGCACTTCATCCACCAAATTGCCAGAAATAGCAGCACGCTCCACGGCTGCTTTGATGGCCGCGCCGCCTAAATCATGCGCAGCCAAACTGGCAAAGTCTCCTTGAAAACCACCCATGGGTGTACGAGCAGCAGACACGATGACAATGGATTCAGACATGATTTTTCCTTTAATAAATTGCTACTATTAATATAGCAAACTAATGATATTTAACGCCGACTAGAGCCAGAAACACCTTCAATTGCAGCGCGGTAGAGCGTTTCTAGCCCTTCGATACCGTTCACAGTAATATGCAAATCTTGCAACAGCCCGTCATGTACACCGTAAACCCAACCATGCACACTGATTTGCTGACCACGAGCCCATGCATCTTGCAAAACCGTGCTTTGACAGACGTTGATCACTTGCTCAATGGCGTTGAGCTCAACCAAAGCATCCAAACGCTTAGATTCAGGTATAGCCTCTAACAACAGACGATGCCGATCGCGCACATCTTGGATATGCCGTATCCAGTTATCGGCAAGACCAATACGTATATTTTTTAATGCCGCTTCAACGCCGCCACAGCCGTAATGCCCAACCACCATGACATGCTCAACCTTGAGCATCTCCACGGCAAACTGAATCGTTGACAAAGCATTCAAATCAGAATGCACCACCACATTGGCCACATTGCGATGCACAAACACCTCACCCGGTTCTAAACCGGTGATTTGATTGGCTGGTACGCGGCTGTCAGAGCAGCCAATCCACATGTATTTAGGTTTTTGTTGGTTTTTTAGATTCGTAAAAAACCCTGGCTGATGGCGTTCCATCTCCGCTGCCCAAGCGCGGTTATGGCTAAAAAGGTCTTGGATTGATGAAGGCATTTTGATTTTTGATAACTGATTTTTATATGTTTACATGGTCTCAGCAAATAATTCCCGCCCAATCAGCATGCGGCGAATCTCACTGGTGCCAGCCCCAATTTCATACAGTTTAGCGTCACGCCACAAGCGGCCCAGTGGGTAATCATTGATATAGCCATTGCCACCAAAAATTTGCACGCCCTCACCCGCCATCCAAGTCGCTTTTTCAGCACACCACAAAATGACTGAGGCGCAGTCCTTACGCACTTGGCGGACATGTTCTGTACCCAGCATGTCTAGATTTTTAGCCACGGTGTAGGCAAACGAGCGCCCCGCTTGCAGCACGGTGTACATGTCAGCCACTTTGCCTTGAATCAACTGAAACTCGCCAATGCTTTGACCAAATTGTTTGCGGTCGTGGATGTAGGGAATGACGCTGTCCATGACTGATTGCATGATGCCCAACGGGCCGCCTGTGAGCACGGCACGCTCGTAATCTAAGCCGCTCATCAACACCTTGGCGCCGCTGTTGAGCCCACCCAGAATATGACTTTCGGGTACTTCTACATTGTTGAACACCAACTCACCGGTATGGCTGCCGCGCATGCCGAGTTTGTTGAGTTTTTGAGCGACTGAAAAGCCGGGCATGCTTTTTTCAATCAAAAAGGCTGTCACGCCGCGAGCGCCTAATTCAGGCTCGGTCTTGGCGTAAACCACCAAGGTGTCCGCATCAGGGCCATTGGTGATCCACATTTTGCTGCCGTTGAGGACGTAATAGCCGCCTTTGTCTTCGGCTTTGAGCTTCATACTGATAACGTCAGAACCCGCACCCGGCTCGCTCATGGCCAAAGCGCCGACGTGCTCTCCACTGATCAGTTTGGGCAGGTATTTTTGACGCTGTACTTCTGTGCCATTGCGCTTGATCTGGTTGACGCACAGATTACTGTGCGCACCATAACTCAAACCGACAGAGGCCGAAGCACGGCTGATTTCTTCCATCGCAATCATGTGTGCCAAGTAACCCATGTTGGCACCGCCATACTCTTCCGACACGGTAATCCCCAACACACCCAAATCGCCCATTTTTCGCCATAAATCCATCGGGAATTGGTCGCTGCTGTCAATCTCAGCGGCTCGCGGCGCGATCTCTGCCTGGGCAAAGTCTCGGACTGCATCACGCAATGCGTCAATGTCTTCGCCGAGTTGAAAATTGAGTCCTGGCAGGTTCATGGCGTGTCTCCAATAGGCTGTTTATGCAATCGTCATTAGTTGACGTTTACGTAAACGTCAATCAAAACGCTATTGTAGCCAGAATACAGCTAAGAACTCAAACTTTCGGGTTAAGTAGGCTCGATGGGGTCTACAGGCGCTTGGGTGTGCTTGATGAACAACTGCGCCGCCCAAATACCTACCTCATACAAGGCGCACATGGGAATCGCCAGTGCCAATTGCGACACCACATCTGGCGGTGTGACAATCGCAGCAATGATGAAGGCCAGGACCACAAAATAACCGCGAAAGTCTTTCAGTTGCTGAATCGTCACAATGCCAATGCGTGCCAGTACCACGACGACGATAGGCACTTCAAAAGCCATACCAAAAGCCAGAAACATACTCAAGACAAAACTCAAATAGGCCTCAATGTCAGGCGCTGCTGTGATGCTTTTGGGTGCAAAACTTTGGATAAATTTAAAGACTTGACCAAAAACAAAGTAGTAGCAAAACAAAATGCCGATCAAAAACAGCAGTGTGCTTGAAACCACCAATGGCAACACCAACTTTTTCTCGTGCATGTACAAACCCGGCGCCACAAATGACCAGACTTGCCACAGCACAACGGGCAAAGCGATTAAAAACGCCGCCATCATCATGATTTTCAGAGGCACCAAGAAAGGCGAGATCACGGAGGTTGCAATCAGCGTCGCGCCTTTGGGTAAGTGGGCGACCAAAGGTGCAGCCATCAAGTCGTAGAGTGCGCTGGGACCCGGGAAGAAAGCCAAAATACCTGCTGCAATGGCAATCGCTACAACGATTTTCAATAAACGGTCGCGCAACTCCATCAAATGTTGAACGAAAGGCTGCTCAGTACCTGCGAGTTCGTCGTCTTTTGATTTTGCGTCTGCCATGGGGTGGGGAGCTATTCTTGTCGGATATGTATAGACCACACATCCAAGCAGATGAATTTAGGTTGATGAATGTGGACGGAATTTGGCAACGCGGGCTGCCCCGGACAGGGCTTTTGTACGCACACCACTACGGGCTTTGTACCAATTCGGTACAGCGCCTTGTTTGACACGCCATTTTTTCTTGGGGTGTTTGTAGGATGGAAACTCAGCCGCCCCAAAACTTGATGAACTGGCCGTACTGGTGGCGTCAGCCCAGTCTTTTTCAAAATCTTGCACACCGCTGTGGATGGAATTTTGCACATCCTGCGCGGCATCATGCATGGTTTCTTTCATCTTTTTGAGCTCATCCAGCTCAATCGATTTGCTCACCTCCGCTTTGATGTCTGCAATATAGCGTTGCGCTTTGCCCAGCAATGTGCCTACCGTTCTCGCAACACGCGGCAACTTCTCTGGCCCGATCACAATCAAAGCTACAGCGCCAATCAGCGCGATTTTGGAGATGCCTAAATCAATCAAAGCGTGTACCTGCGCGATAAAGTGTCATTGAGTCAACGGACTTAAGACTTTTGCTTCGCTTCTACGTCAATGGTCGTCTTAGCGGCATCAGCTGCTGACGTCACTTGCGCTGCTGGCTTGTCATCAGGCGCAGAGCCGTCCTTCATGCCATCTTTGAAACCTTTAACAGCACCGCCAAGGTCAGAACCCATGTTTTTGAGCTTTTTGGTGCCAAACACCATGACGACGATCAACAAAACAATCAACCAATGCCAAATTGAAAATGAACCCATAACAGTCTCCTAGAGAAAAATGAAATAACTTTTAAATTAACCACGTAGCCAAGGTCTTGGCCCGCCCATCACATGCCAATGCATGTGATGCACTTCCTGCCCACCTTCTAAACCCGTGTTGGCGACAATCCGAAAACCACCGTCGGGATAAGGTCTGCAACCCTCTTGCAACGCAAGCTTAGGAGCTAAGACCATCATACGACCCAATAGTTCTGTATGCGTATTATCCACTTGCGCCAAGGAGGCGATGTGCTTTTTCGGAATAATCAAAAAATGCACAGGTGCCCAAGGCGCAATATCATGAAACGCGAAAATGTCATCGTCTTCATAGACCTTGCGTGAAGGAATTTTGCCTTCCGCAATTTTGCAAAAGAGACAGTTTGGATCGTGCGACATGTTCGTTTAAAAATTGAGAGAATTCATTTTAAGGAGGCAAGGCTTGACTCTTGTTCATGGCTACCATGCCGCGCACGATGCGGTACAAAAACCACACGGAGATCACGCTCCAAGCAATCCAGCCTGGAATGATGAACAGCAACCACAACGGGATAGTGACGACATACAAGATACCCGCCCAAATAACGGTGCGAATGCGCCAAGAGAAATGACTCTCTTGCCAAGTGCCTTGGGCATCGTCTTTTTTGACCAAGTCGATGATCAAAGCAATCACCAAAAGCACCAAGCTCGCCTGCGCGCCCGGCACCACGGCAGCCACGGCCACTATCAAATGTAGAAAATAACTGACCCAACCGATGCTTTTAAGCTGCTCGGCTTTTGCGCTGTCTATGGTTTTGACATCAATCACATCCGTAACGTCGCTCATGGTTTAACTCCTTTGGATTCGCTGTGCTCTCTGTCTTGCGCTTTGCGCGAGGCTTTTTCTTCCAGGCCGCTGGTACCAACGCGCTTGTCCAGCTCGGCGATGACATCTTGCGGCGACAAGCCGTAATGCGCCAGCGCCACCATGCTGTGAAACCATAAATCTGCCGTTTCACTGACAATTTTTGACTTATCACCACCATGGTCAGCGTCTTTGCAGGCCATGACCAGCTCGGTCGCCTCTTCGCCGATTTTTTTCAAAAACGCGTCCGGCCCTTTGTGCAGCAAACGCGCGGTGTAGCTGCTTTCAGGGTCGCCGCCTTTGCGCGATTCGAGCACGCGGGCGAGTTGGTCTAGAGAATCATTAGATGTCATTTGATTGTTATTTACAGATACTTATTTGTAGATGCTGGCAGGGTCTTTCAAGACCGGCTCGGTAATTATCCACGCCCCATCCTTGTAAAGACTGAAAAAACAGCTGTGTCTACCGGTATGGCAAGCCAAACCGGGGTTATGGCCGGTTTGGGTCACTTTCATCAACAAAACATCGTTGTCACAATCCATACGCAGCTCATGTACGGTTTGGATGTGGCCAGACTCCTCGCCTTTGAACCACAATTTGTTGCGCGAGCGGCTGAAATAGACCGCACGGCCCAGTTCTGCCGTCTTTTGCAGGGCTTCACGGTTCATCCAGGCAAACATCAGCACATCGTTGCTGCCAATTTCTTGGGCAATCACTGGGATCAGCCCTTGGGCGTCCCATTTCACTTCGTCTATCCAGTTTTTGGCTTCTTGCATGGGGTGATTGTAGGCAATTGCGACGCCCCACCCGACCAGAGTGACAAGTTAAATCAGCGCCCGATCTAAGCCAAGTCACAAACGGACGGGAATCCCGCGCTCTGCCATGCGCTGCTTGGCTTGACCGACAGTGTATTCGCCATAGTGAAAAATACTAGCAGCCAAGACAGCATCTGCGCCGCCTTGGATGATGCCATTGGCCAAATCATCCAAGTTTCCAACGCCGCCAGAGGCGATCACCGGCACGCTGATGGCGTCGCTGACGGCGCGGGTCAGCTCTAGGTCAAAGCCAGATTTGGTGCCATCGCGGTCCATGCTGGTGAGCAAAATCTCGCCCGCACCGCGCTCAGCCATGGCTTTAGCCCACGTTACCGCGTCCAAACCCGTATTTTGGCGACCGCCGTGGCTGTAAACATCCCAGCCAGCACCGATTTCTACGCCGTTGACGAGTCGCTTGGCACCTTCGGCGGTGCGTCGCTTGGCATCAATTGCCACCACAATGCACTGTGCGCCGTATTTGGCCGAAGCGTCGGCAATCACATCTGGGTTGGCAATCGCCGCAGAATTAAAGCTGGTTTTGTCGGCGCCCGCATTGAGCAAACGCCGCACATCGTCCACCGTGCGCACCCCGCCGCCCACAGTCAACGGGATGAAAACCTGAGAAGCAACCGCTTCGATGATGTGGAAAATCATATCCCGCGCGTCGCTGGTCGCCGTGATGTCCAGAAATGTCAGCTCGTCCGCGCCCTGCTCGTTGTAGCGGGCAGCGATTTCGACCGGATCGCCTGCATCGCGCAATTCAAGGAAATTGACGCCTTTGACGACACGACCGCCTGTCACATCCAGACAGGGAATGATTCTTTTAGCCAGCATCTACTAAATTTTAACCATTTAAATTTCAGCCGTTCAATTCATCAGCCCGCGCTTGCGCGGCTTCAAAATCCAAATCACCTGAATACACTGCACGGCCGCAGATCACGCCTTCAATGCCTTCGTCTTCAACGTCACACAAGGCTTCAATATCCGCCATGTTCGACAAACCACCAGAAGCGATGACAGGAATCGTCAATGCTTGAGCGAGTTTGACCGTCGCTTCGATGTTGATACCCGTCAGCATGCCGTCGCGGCCAATGTCGGTGTAGATGATGGATTCGACGCCGTAATCTTGGAATTTTTTGGACAAATCAATCACATCGTGACCAGAGAGCTTGCTCCAGCCGTCGGTGGCGACTTTGCCGTCTTTGGCGTCCAGGCCGACAATGATGTGACCACCAAACGCGGTACAGGCATCTTGCAGAAAACCGGGGTTTTTGACGGCTGCTGTGCCGATGATGACGTAGCGCAGGCCAGCGTCCAGGTAGCGCTCAATCGTGTCTAGGTCGCGGATACCGCCACCCAGTTGCACATCCACCTCACTGCCAACTTCTTTCAGGATTTTGCGGATAGCCTGCTCGTTTTTCGGTTTGCCAGCAAAAGCACCGTTCAAATCGACCAAATGCAGACGCCGCGCCCCTTTGCTGACCCAGCTACGTGCCATGACCGTGGGGTCTTCGCCAAAGGTGGTGGATTGGTCCATATCGCCTTGTTTGAGGCGAACGCAGTGACCGTCTTTTAAATCAATCGCAGGAATGAGCAGCATGGTGCTTTAAAGTTAGAAAAGGGTGAAGTGGGAAGAATGGAGGAGAAAAGGAGAAGTAATGGTTTAGTTGGAAAGCAAAAGTCGCGCCATCGCTTGCTTGAAGGATGTCGACTCAGGGGTTCCAATGTAGAAAGTTTCTATATAAATCTAAACCTTGTGCAGCGCTTTTTTCGGGGTGAAATTGCGTTGCAAAAATATTATCCCGCGTAATAGCAGATGTAAAGCGGCTTCCGTACTCAGTTTCGCCCACACTGTGGCGTAAATCAGACGGTTTAGCGTAGTAGCTGTGGACGAAGTAGAAATAGCTGCCGTCAGGCACCTCACCCCAGATCGGGTGACGACCTCGCGGGTATTGGCCGGCGTGGTCAGCCACGTAGACCTGGTTCCAGCCCATTTGCGGGACTTTGTAGCGGCTGCCATCGGGGGCGATTTGGCCTGCAATGTCGAATTTGACGACTTCGCCAGGAATCAGCCCCAGACAGGGCGTGTTCAGCTCTGCACTGTGGTCCAACAGCATTTGCATGCCCACGCAGACACCCATCAGCGGTTTGTGTTTCGCGGCGTGCAGCACGGCAGCCAGCATGCCCGAGTCATGCAGCTCGCGCATACAGTCGCGCATGCCGCCTTGGCCGGGCAGGACGACACGTTCGGCATCCATCACTTCTTGCGGCGTTTTGGCCCAAATCACCTCAACACCAGCGTCGCTGGCAACGGCGTGTACCGCTTGCGTCACCGAGCGCAGGTTACCCATGCCGTAATCGACCACGGCTACTGTTTTTGTCGTCATTTCAGAATATATTATATGCTATAAACTTGATAGCTACTCAGTCAATAAATACGCCGGCTAGAGCCATATTTTTCATTATTTTAGTCGATTTCAGGCTACAAAGACCCTTTGGTCGATGGAATCACACCCGCTGAGCGCGGATCCAACTCCAACGCCGAGCGCAGTGCCCGTGCAAAGGCTTTGAACACCGTTTCCGCTTGGTGATGTGCGTTTTCTCCGCGCAGGTTATCGATGTGCAGCGTCACAAACGCGTGGTTGACGAAACCCTGAAAGAACTCATGCGCCAGCTCGCTGGCAAAACCGCCGATCATGCCGCTTTTGAACGGCACGTTCATGACCAAGCCTGGGCGGCCTGAAAAGTCGATGACGACGCGGCTCAAGGCCTCGTCCAACGGCACGTAAGCATGGCCGTAGCGGCGAATGCCTTTTTTATCCCCAACGGCTTTGTGCACCGCTTGGCCAAAGGTGATGCCCACGTCTTCCACCGTGTGGTGGCCGTCG
>JAYVSU010000138.1:0-18911 GCA_043775055.1 Polaromonas sp. | reverse complement strand
CTTTGCGGGAGCGTGTGCCTGCAGCGGGCTACAACTACCTCTCTGCGGGTGAAAATATTGCGGCTGGGCAAACGTCTATTCAAGTGGTGGTTAACGAGTGGATGAACAGCCCAAGCCATTGTGCCAACACCATGAAAGCTGATTTTCGGGACATGGGTGTGAGCTGCGTCAGTAATTCAGCCAGCACCTACGGCACGTATTGGACAATGGAGCTAGGGCGTCGGTAAAGTCGATATTCTTGAAATAATCGATGAATTACATCTATTTTTTGCTGTAGCCGGCGTATTAATTCAATAATTTGCTATTAAAAATATAGCAATTGTGTGATGCGAAATTATTCGTATCGCGCAACAGTTTTCGTCAAAAACGCTTCAATCCCCAGCCCAGCATTGCGATGACGCAGATTGGCGACAAAGTGGTCGCGCTCCCGCTTTAAATGTTCGTGCAGTGAGGAAGACGCCGCTTCAGTAACCAATTCTTTGCAGCTAGCCAAAGAGTTGGGGGCCCGTGCATTCAATCGTTCAGCCAATGTCATCGCATCGGTCAAAGCAGAACCGGTGGCAGACAGCCGATTCACCAAACCCAGCGCATGCAAGCGCTCAGCGCCGATTTTCTCACCACACATCACCAGCTCGTTGACCAATTGGCGCGGTAAAGCCTGAGCCAGCGACCAACTGCCACCACCATCGGGCGACAGTGCAATGTTGCTATAAGCCATGACAAACACCGCGTTGTTGGCCGCAACGATGAAATCACACGCCATGGCGAGTGAAAACCCCGCACCAGCGGCTGCGCCTTCAACCGCTGCAATTACGGGTTTGGGAAAGGCGCGAATCGACTCTATCCAGCTGTGCAACGCCTCAATGCTGGCTTGTTGCACTTCAACCGGTAGCTGGCGGTTGGCTTGCATGCGGCGCAAATCGCCCCCTGCACAAAAAGCAGGGCCTGTGGGCGTGGTTGCACCGGTGATGACCACACTGCGCACTTCAGGGCTAGACTCGGCCGCACTCAACGCCTCAATGCCGGCTGCATAGATTTCAGGGCCTAGGGCGTTTCGATTATCTGGGTTGCTGATGGTCAGCACCATGGTCAGCCCTTGGCTGGTGCTTTTGAGTTCGGCTGGCATAGCGTTAATCCTCCGTATGAAGCAGCGACAAACCAATCGCGCCACGGCGGCGCAGCCATGGGCTTGGACGATAACGGGGGTCGCCATAAACGGTTTGCATGTTGAACAGCACTTCTAGGATATTGGTGGGGCCATAGCGGTTGCCCATGGCTAAAGGCCCCATCGGGTAGCCCAAGCCCAGCGTCACAGCGGTTTCAAGGTCAGCAGGGGTGCAAATACTTTGCTGGCAGATGTCGGCCGCGATGTTGACAATCGTCGCCACCACGCGTTGTGTCACAAAACCACCGCTGTCTCGAATCACGCTAACCGCTTTGCCATCGCGCGCAAAGAGGGCGTGGGCAGCGTCACGCATGTCGGTGCGAGTCGCTGGATTGGCGGCAAGTACTCTTCTTTTTGTAGCAGCATCATCAATCAACATGTCGACGCCAACCGTTCGACTAGGGTCTAGGCGTTCAACCACGGCCACGGTAGTGACGTCAAAACCCAGCGGTGCGACGATGGTCAAGGCGACAGGGGAGGGCGAAGCACCAGTTTCAATCGTCGCACCCAAGTCCTTGAGCAACTGCAACAGCTCAGAGCGGCGCGTTGCACGGGGCGAAACCCATACAGGAGGCATCTCGGCGACTACCGGCACGGCCGGCTCGGGTGGCAGCACGGCAACACCCTCTTTGTAATCGTAAAAACCCGCATTGGTTTTGCGACCCAATACGCCACCTGCCAAACGCTGCGCTGTGATGACGCTGGGGCGGTAGCGCGGCTCTTCAAAATATTGGTGGTAAATCGACTCCATCACGGGGTGCGACACGTCCAGCGCGGTCAAATCCATCAACTCAAACGGGCCCAGCTTGAAGCCGGCTTGGTCACGCAAAATGCGGTCAATGGTCACAAAATCTGCCACACCTTCAGAGACGATGCGCAGCGCCTCTGTACCAAAACCGCGCCCTGCGTGGTTGACGATGAAGCCTGGCGTGTCGGCCGCCTGCACAGCGGTGTGGCCCATTTGTTTGGCATAAACCGCTAATTGGGCGCAGATGACAGGGTCGGTTTTCAGGCCCGCAATCACTTCTACCACCTTCATCAAGGGTACAGGGTTGAAGAAGTGGTAGCCCGCAAACTGCTGCGGCCGGGCCAAGCCTGCGGCAATGGCGGTGACGGAGAGCGAGGAGGTGTTGCTCACCAGTACGGCGTTGGCGGTCACAATGCCTTCTAGCTCGGCCAGCACAGTTTGTTTGATGGCGAGCTTTTCCACAATCGCTTCAACCACCAAATCACATGCGGCCAAGTCTTGTAGGGCGGTGGCGACACTGAGTCTGCTGGCGCGATGGGCGGATTCCTCAGCGGTGATGCGGCCTTTTTCGGCCAATTTACCCCATTGTTGGCTGATGGCGGTGAGCGCTTTGGCGGCAGCGCCGGGTGCGGCATCAAACAACAGCACACGACTGCCGGCTTGGGCGGCAATTTGCGCGATGCCGCGCCCCATGGCGCCAGTGCCAACGAGGCCGACGGTAGAAAAAACGGGTTTAGATTCAGTAGTCATGGCCCAATTATCATGCAGGTAGAGTGATGAAGCTGGCCTGCGGCATGACATATAGTGCTGAAAAGTCGCCAGATTGACTCAGATTACGCCCTATTAGCCTCAAAATCCAGCAAGAAATTTACTTTAAACCTCAAGATTTATCAGGAGACACCATGACGCTCAAACTCTGCGGCTTTTCAGGTAGCAATTACTACAACAAGGTCAAACTGCAATTGCTTGAAAAAGGAGTGACTTTTGAGGAGGAACTGGTGTGGACGGGTTTGAAGGACAACTTGGCGCTGTCTGAGCGCTCGCCACTGGGCAAAGTCCCGTTTTTACAAACGGCTCATGGCGTGATCATGGAGTCGCACGTTTGCTGCGAATACATTGAAGCGGCCTATCCCGAGGTACCGTTGCTGCCCAAAGACCCATTTCAGGCGGCCAAAGTGCGCGAATTGATGGTTTACCTTGACTTGCACATGGAACTGGTCGCGCGCGAGCTGTTCCCGCAAGCGTTTTTTGGAGCACCCGCTGTTGACAAAGAACGCAGCGACCGCGTGCGTAAGCAGTTGGTCAAAGGGATTGCTGTTTTTGCCAAATTGGCCAAATTCAGCCCTTATGTGGCTGGCGATACGTTTACTTTGGCTGATTGCGTTGCCATCACGCATTTGCCCGTCGTGATGGGCTTGTGCAAGGTGGTTTGGGGCGAGGATTTGATGGCTGATTTGCCGGTTCGCGCTTACTTGAAGGCGATGGGCGAGCGCGCTACGGTGCAAAAAATCAATGCAGACCGTAAAGTCAACACCGAGTTGATGATGGCTAAGATGAAAGCCAAATAAAACTGCATTTAAGTTGACGAGCCTTGACCCCAGCACTGGCTTCACAGTTAGGGCTGCTTGGTTCCCCACCTGACCCGGTTGGCCGCTTCACCATGTGGGAAGGCCCGTCGAATGTGATTGTAATCGAATGCCACGGCAGTGTTGCTACCGCCGCTGAAATTCCTAAGCACAACTCAATACGGGTAACATGATCTCTATGCTATATTATTAATAGCAAACTATTGATTAAATACGCCGGCTAAAAATGAAAATAGCCTTAAAAATGCCGTTATTTTCAAATAAAAGTATAAAAATAGCTCTTTGGGTAATTTTTATACTTTAGACCTCGTGAATCTCAATCTTAAGAATACTCAAAAACGCATTAAAGCATTGCGAGATAAATAGGCCGTTTCACTTTTAAGAAACCAAAGCCTGACGCATCATTGGCGTCTCAGAGGGCATGGCGCTCGCTTGGGGTGATATATCGCGGATTCAAGAATTATTAATCTTGTAAATACCGTAACCACCTCTTACATCAATAAGGTAAGCCGCGAGCGAACTTTAAGTCCCGCTTAAGTTTGGCTGCCTAGAATTATTTTCAGCCCATCGCAAAACTGGTTGAGATATTCAAGGCCATATTTTTTGAATGGTGCGTTTTACCTGGAAATTGTTTGTTATCGCATGGGTTTGCGGCATGAAGTAATTTTCAATAGGTTTATTGAATCACATGAAATCATATTAAAGGAACTTTAAATATGCAAACAGTTAATACTAAAACTCGTCATCAAGCCAGTGCTTTGTTGATAGCACTTGCCTCGACCTTCATGCTGGTAGCCTGCGGTGGCGGTAGCACGACAACAGATGTGGTTGCTTCTGATTCTGCCGAAGCTGCAAAAACCGCTGCAACGACGGCGGCTAAAGTCAAGGCAGAGGATGAGTGCAAGAAAGCCAAGGCTGCTAAAAAGTCTAGCGATAAACGCGAAGATGGCTCTGAGAAGGACCGTAGCAAAGACGGTAAAGATGGAAAAGACGAATCTGAAAAGGACGACGACTCAAGTTGTACGGCTACGCCTAGCCCGACACCCACACCCACACCCACACCCACACCCACACCGACTCCTACGCCAACTCCAACTCCAACTCCAACGCCCACACCTACTCCAACCCCAACTCCAACGCCTTCAGCAGGTTCATTGGGCAAGATTGCATGGACAAACAACTGCGTTACCTGCCATGGCTCGAACACAGCCAAAGGTCAAAATGCAAACAATATCATGAATGCTATTGCCAATAATACGGGTGGTATGGGCACTGCATTGAGCGGAAAAATTACTGCAACCGATGCCAATAATATTGCAGCATATGCCGCAAATCCAGGTGCATATTAATTAATCTAATGATTTAAAAAATAATAGCTAGATTATTAAGTTAAACATCAGTTTATTATTTTTCATCAAAAGCCAGCGAAAGCTGGCTTTTTTGTTGAAAGACGCGGACGCTACGCCAGTTCACCCCGTAGAATCCTGCCATGTCCTATCTTGTCTTAGCCCGCAAATACCGCCCTAAAAACTTCACCGAGTTGGTGGGGCAGGGGCACGTGGTGCAGGCTTTGACGAATGCGTTGACCACCCAGCGGCTGCACCATGCCTACATGTTTACCGGTACGCGCGGCGTAGGCAAAACCACGATTTCTCGCATTTTGGCCAAGTCGCTCAACTGCCAAGGCGCTGACGGGCAGGGCGGTATCACCGCTACACCCTGTGGTGTTTGCCAAGCTTGCACTGATATTGATAGCGGCCGGTTTGTGGACTACACCGAGCTAGATGCGGCCTCTAACCGTGGCGTCGACGAGGTGCAGGCCCTGTTAGAGCAAGCGGTGTACAAGCCGGTGCAAGGGCGCTTTAAAGTGTTCATGATTGACGAGGTGCACATGCTCACCAACACCGCGTTCAACGCGATGTTGAAGACGCTGGAAGAGCCGCCTGAGTACCTTAAATTCGTTTTAGCGACGACAGACCCGCAAAAAGTACCTGTTACGGTGCTGTCACGCTGTTTGCAGTTCAATTTGCGCCCTATGGCGCCTGAAACGGTGCTCGAGCATCTGCAAAAAGTGCTGCAGGCTGAAGGTTTGAGCGCCGATACGCAAGCGCTGCGCCTGCTGTCACGCGGGGCCAGAGGGTCGATGCGCGATGCGCTGTCTTTGACCGATCAGGCCATTGCCTTCAGCGGTTCTGGCAGCGAAAACGGTCCAGGACGCATTGAAGAAGCCTCTGTCCGTCTGATGCTCGGTAGCGTTGACCGCACGTATGTATTCCGCTTGATTGAAGCTTTGGCGCGGGGCGATGGCAAAACCGTGGTTGAAACCTCAGAAGCGCTGCGTTTGAACGGTTTATCTGCCGCTTCGACATTGGAAGAAATGACCGCTGTGCTGCAACGAATGGCCGTGCTGCAAGCCGTGCCGTCTATGGCAGCTGTGCCGATGGACGCTAGTGACCCAGAATCGGCCGAAACGGCGCGTTTGGCAGCTGTGCTACCTGCGGATGAGACGCAATTGCTCTACAGCCTTTGCCTGCATGGCCGTGCTGAGCTGGGTTTGGCGCCGGACGAATATGCAGCCTTGACCATGGTGCTGCTGCGTTTGTTGGCATTTAAGCCAGCGGTTGGACCAAGCCATGCGGCATTGGCTGAAAAAAAAACGCTGAATTCGCCACAACCGTCGTCTCAGCCACAGCCTCAAGTTCAGCCCGCAGCGCTGATTAAGCCAGCCAGCCAGCCCGTACAGCCGGCACAGCCAGTTGTAGCAGCGCCAGCCGTGATTGCAGAGCCAGAACTGCAGCCAGAACCTACGCCAGAGCCAGTTTTAGTCCAAAATCCTACTAAAATAGCTGCAAATGAATTAAATTTGGCTGTAGCCGGCGTAAATATTGAAGATTTAGCTCCTAAATTTGTAGCAATACCCGTGCGCGTGCAATCTGCACCAAGTGAGCGCACCGAGCAGCGCACTGATCGTGCGAACAACAATTCCGCCTTGTCACCTGCGGAGTTGGTGCCCACACCAGAAGGTGATTTTTGGTTTCTAGCGGTGCAACAACTGTTGGAGACCGAGGCGATTGCCGCCTTGGTGCGTGAGTTGGCGCTGCAGTCGCAGCTGGTGGCACGTACACAGACCACCTCAAAGCATGACTGGTTGCTGCGGATTGAACGCGAGTCCTTGAGCCAAAGCGGCAGCCCTGAAAAGCTGCAATTGGCCCTAGAAGGCATTGGCCACAGCGTGCGTTTGAGCGTTGAAATTGGCCCTGCCAGCGACACCCCTGCTAAACGATTGACGGCTGCAGCTGCAGAGAAACAGCGCATGGCGCAAGATATCATCAGCCAAGACGCATTTGTGCAACAAATGATGCGCGACTATGGCGCAAAAATCGTCCCCGGTAGTATCAAAGTCAGTGCCAATTAAGTACGTTTGATGGCACATAAAACAATTTTTAAATTCATATTCAACTTTAAATCGAAGGAAAACAGATGTTCAACAAAGGTCAACTCGCCGGACTCATGAAGCAAGCCACCGCTATGCAAGAAAACATGAAAAAAGCGCAAGAAGAGCTTGCCAACGCTGAAGTGGTGGGCGAATCTGGCTCTGGCTTGGTCAAAGTCACCATGTCAGGCAAACATGTCGTCAAGCGCGTGGTCATTGACCCTAGCTTGCTGGCGGACGATAAAGACATGCTGGAAGACTTGGTGGCAGCTGCGTTTAACGACGCAACTCGCCAGCTTGAAGTTGCTAGTGAAGCGAAAATGGGCAGTGTCTCCAAAGGCATGCCTGGTTTGCCAGGTGGCATGAAGTTCCCGTTCTAAAGCTTAAAGCGACATTTAAACGGCGTGGCAAGTCAACAAAACAGCGCTTTAGACGCACTGGTCCAAGCTTTGCGCCGTCTGCCAGGCGTGGGGCTGAAGTCTGCGACGCGCATGGCGTTTCACCTTTTACAACACGACCGTGCAGGCGCGCAGGTCATGGCGCAGGCGCTGAACCAAGCGGTCGCAGAGGTTTTGCATTGCAGCCTGTGCAACACCTTCACACAAACTGAGGTCTGCGCAACTTGCCAAGATGTCACGCGTGACCAAACGCGGCTGTGCGTGGTGGAAACGCCTGCAGATCAGCTGGCACTGGAACGCACCGGTGCGTACAAAGGCTTGTATTTTGTGTTGATGGGCAAACTCAGCCCTTTGGATGGCATTGGCCCCAAAGACATTGGTCTGCAAAAATTGTTTCAACGGGTCGCGCCTCAACCGGTGAAGACTGATCAATCTGATGCAAGCGAGCCTGCTTCAACAAACACCATCACTGAGGTGATTTTGGCAACCAATTTCACGGCTGAAGGTGAAACGACGGCGCACGTTATCAGCGAAGGGCTGAAAACGCGCGGCATCACGGTGACGCGTTTGGCACGCGGCGTGCCGATTGGCAGCGAGCTGGAGTATGTGGACTTAGGTACTATCGCGCACGCCTTGGTTGATCGACGGTAATATTCACGCTAGTACTTACCCGCTCGGGGATGTACCTGATGCGCAATCGACGCGGCTTATGTATTCTTTCAGGATTCAGAAAGAATAATAAAAGGAGCCTTTGTCGTCATGCCAAGCAGCTTGTTAAATAGCGTATTAAGTCGACGTCAATTCAGTTTAACTGCAGCCTTGATGACTACTACCTGCGCATGGGCATCACCCACTGCGGGTCTAGAGGCGAAATCAGACCTCAAGCAAGATAAAACCAAGGTCATTCTTGCGGTTAGTGGCAAAGCATTGTTGTATTATTTGCCATTAACCATCGCAGAGCAATTAGGCTATTTTGAGCTTGAAGGTATTGATGTAGAAATCATTGAGTACCAAAGCGCTCTGCGAGCTCAGCAGGCACTATCTAGCGGCGCAGTTGATGTGGTCTGCGGCTCGTTTGACCATGTGATTAATCAGCACAGCAAAAACCAGTTGGTTCAATCGTTTGTAGCCTTGGGCCGTGCGCCGCAAATGGCAATCGGTGTGTCGGTTAAAAACGTACCCAATTACAAAGAAGTTATTGACCTCAAAGGCAAAAAAATTGGTATTTCTGCGCCTGGGACAGCTTCTAACATGATGGCGAGCTTGCTGTTACAACGCGCAGGTTTGCTAGCCAGTGAAGTGAGTTTTATTGGTGTGGGAGCGGCCGGTGGTGCATTAGCGGCGATACGCTCTGGGCAGATTGATGCGGTCTGTAATTTGGATCCCGTGATGACACAGTTAGAGCAAAAAGGCGAGATAAAAATCATCTCCGATGCGCGTACCCTCAAAGGCACGCAAGCGCTCTATGGCGGCTTGATGCCAGCTGCTTGTTTGTATGCAAACCCAGAGTTTTTACTGAAGAACCGAGCAACGACCCAAGCTTTAACCAACGCGATGGCACGTAGCCTGGATTGGTTGCATAAGGCTGGACCCCGAGAATTGATGCGCGTTGTGCCAGAGGCGTATTTACTGGGAGACAGAGGTTTGTATTTAGCCAGCTACAACAATTTGCGCGAGTCCATTTCATTGGATGGCATGATTTCTATGCCAGATGCAAAGACGGCGCTGCGAGCGGTGGCAAACTTTGATTCATCAGTTAGAGCTGACAAAATAGAATTGACAAAAACCTTCACCAATGTGCACGCCAAACATGCAAAGTCTTTGCATGTAGCGTGATTTTTGCGCTTGAGTTTCAGTGAAGCCTGCTGCGCTCAACGCGAGCGATTAACGTCGTTTTCGTGCCGAAGATTTACCCACTGAGCGACTGCCGCCTGATTTGGCATGGGCGGTAGATTTGCCTTTACTGCGGCCATGTGCCTTGCTTGCGCCTTTGCCAGCGCCTTTGGCTTTAACTGGCAAAAACAGCACCACGCTTTGCTTGTTGGTTAAAGAAGCACTGGCGCTGATTTTGTTCCACTGGGCAATATTGGCTGCGGTCACGTTATAACGTTTAGCCAGTAAAGCGACAGAATCTTTTTTCTTGGCCTTCACGACGGTGCGCTTCAGCACAATTTCAGGCGACAGCGCCATGTGGGCGTTGTCTGCGATATTGACCGCTACATCCTCTTGCGCTCTGTTTGAGCGCGGGATCAAAAGCGTTGAGCCTGCAGAAACAAGCATCCTTGGTGGGATGTTGTTGACACTGCGCAGATCACCTTCGCTCATACCCACACGGCTGGCAACCGCAGCGACATTCATGGTCGACGGCGCCGTCCATGCCGTCCACGAGGCTAGCTGGCCACCTGAATAGTTGGCTAGATTACGTTTAAATATGGTTGCATTGTCCCAAGGTAGCAAAATTTGCGGTGTACCAGAGGCCAAAATGACAGGTCGACTGGCGGATGGATTGAGGGCTTTGAAGTCGTCAATTTTAATTTCAGCGAGTTTGGCTGCAAGTTGAACGTCAATATCGCGTGTGATGCCGATTGAGTCAAAATAGGGATGGTTTCCAATATTAGGGAGCGATTGGCTGAACGTGCCAGGGGCGGAGATGATGTTTTTAACCGCTTGCAATTTAGGCACGTAATACCGCGTCTCATTGGGCATGTTTAGATCACTATAAGTCAACCCCAAGCCAGCAGCGCGGTTTTTAGCCAGTGCGCGCGACACACTGCCTTCTCCCCAGTTGTATGCGGCCAGCGCCAGTTGCCAGTCCCCAAACATGCCGTAGAGTTTTTGTAAATAGTCCAAAGCTGCACGGGTCGAGGCCAAAACATCGCGTCTGTCGTCACGGAAGATGTTTTGTTTTAACGAAAAATGCTTACCAGTCGCGGGCATGAACTGCCACATGCCAGCTGCTTTTGCACTAGAGATGGCTTGCGGGTTGAACGCACTCTCAATAAACGGCAGCAATGCCAGCTCGGTTGGCATATTGCGACGCTCTAACTCTTCCACGATGTGGAACAAATATTTGCTAGAGCGCTCAGTCATTCGCAAAATGTAATCTGGGCGGGTGGAATACCATTGCTCGCGGTCTTTGACAATGTCGCTTTCCAAATTGGGCATGCCATAGCCACGGCGAATGCGCTCCCACACATCTGCTGGGGGAGTGAGGTTGGCAATGTCTCTTGCTGCGAGTGTGTTTGATGTGATGGGTTTGAGACCCAAATCTGAACTCATGGCAAGGCCGCTATTGGCTGAATTAAAGCTGGTGTTTGGCCTAACACTGGCGCCAGCATTGGGCGTTGACGCCGGATTCGTACCTGTCGACTTATTGTCAGTGGTGGCGCAAGCTGCCAGAGCTAATACTGTTACGAGGATGGTAAGACGGCCCAGTTGGGCAAAAGTGGCTTTGAAGAATGCAGTGTTCATTAAAACTTGTTTTTCCATTCACGCAAGACGGCAAAAGCTTGTTTGTCGTCGAGTGTTAAGTTGTCGGCGGCGTTTGCAGCAGCATATGTTTGAATGGACCGTCGTATCGTCGGTTCATTGCTACGCAAAAAGGGGTTAACTTGGCATTCAGTCTCAATCGTTGATGGCAAAGTGGGTTGGTTGTTGGCGCGCAATGTTTGGCAATGCTTGGTGTAGTTGACCAAATTAGCGTTATCAGGTTCCACAACATTTGCAAATTTAAGATTGGCTAGAGTGTACTCATGTGCAGGGCAAACCAAGGTATCGTCTGGTAAAGAGGCTAATTTACGCAACGAATCTAGCATTTGCTCAGGCGTTCCTTCAAATAAACGGCCACAACCGCCCGAAAATAATGTGTCGCCACAAAAAAGAAGCGGGTGTTTTTGACTTGAATTTGAAGTGCTGATTGGCGTAAGAGCGACTTCTGCGCAAAAGTAGGCAATGTGACCAGATGTGTGCCCAGGGACATCAATGACTGAAAAAGGCAGTCCCAAGACGACGCAAATATCACCTTCGTTGACACGGGTCACAGGTTCTGGGATCGTTTCGTAACCCGGGCCGTAAACTTGAGCGCCAGTTGCTAGTCTGAGCGCATTCACGCCACCCACATGGTCGGCGTGGTGATGTGTGACTAGAATGGCATCGAGTTTGAGATTTAGCTGCTTTAATGCAAGCGTCACCGTCTCAGCCTCTCCAGGATCAATCACAACGGCTTGAACGCCATCGTGCAACAGCCAAAAGTAATTATCGTTAAAGGCAGGTAGTGGAATTAAATTCATGAGTGGTCAAATTATAAGTATGCAAGACTGGTTGGATACGGCGCCTGGTGAGTATTTGCTTGCCTGGGAGGAAGCGCAGTTTGACAAAGTCGTCGCAGATATTTTTGGCTATCATGCCTTACAACTGGGCCTAGCGCCTATGAATGCACTGCAGGCAAATCGCATGCCGCACCGCTGGTTGGCTGTACCTGCGACCGGCTATACCGCTGAGACAATTTTGGATGTTGCGACGCAAAGTAAAAACGGTTCAATCCCCATACAGACGACTCAAGGTGCTGATTTAGTTACTGATTTTGCAGCGCTGCCATTTTTTGAAAATAGTCTAGATTTGCTCGTACTCCCACACAGTTTAGAGTTAAGCCCGGATCCGCACGCAACGCTGCGTGAAGCTCAGCGGGTTTTGGTTCCTGAGGGTAAATTGGTGATTTGTGGTTTTAACCCTATGAGTTTGTGGGGATTGAGGCAAGCGCGAGGGCATTTATACCGTCGTTTAGGTCAAATATTAGGCTCAAGTAATCCTGCCAATGCGACACAAAATACAGGTTTTAGTGAGCTGTTTTTGCCAGAAGCTGGGGAATTTATTGCCCATAGAAGACTGAGAGATTGGCTAAGGCTGCTCAATTTTGAGATCGAATTGGACCAATTTGGTTGCTACCGACCCGCAGTGGGGAGTGACACATGGCTGCAACGATTTGCTTGGATGGATAAAGTTGGAGCACGATATTGGCCTATTTTTGGGGCGGTGTACTGCGTGGTAGCAGTAAAACGGGTGCATGGTGTACGTTTGCTCAGTCCAAACTGGAAGGGCGTTCGCGCTACGGTAATTGCTCCTGTTTCTGTAGCTAATAAAGTCCACTCTATGTCGGCTGATAATGAATTGATAGGATGAATTAGATAGTTATGAACAAAATAGTAATTTATACAGATGGAGCGTGCAAAGGTAATCCTGGTCCAGGCGGATGGGGTGTGCTTTTACGCTCAAGCGGCCATGTTGAGAAAGAACTCTTTGGCGGTGAGCTGACGACCACGAACAACCGGATGGAATTGACAGCGGTAATTGAGGCTTTGCTGGCGTTAAAAAGACCCTGCGATGTGATGTTATTCATCGATAGTAAATATGTATTGCAAGGTGCTACGGAATGGTTAGCTGGGTGGAAAGCCAGAGGTTGGAAAACGGCATCCAAGGCACCCGTTAAGAATGTCGATTTGTGGGAAAAGTTGGATGCCTTGCTCGCTACGGGGGGGCATAAGATTGCTTGGTCATGGGTAAAAGGTCACGCAGGCGACCCTGGTAATGAGCGAGCCGATGCTTTAGCAAACAAAGGCGTTGAACAGGCACTACGATCAATGTAAAGACGAGGTAAAGCCTTCTAACTTGAATGGGTGCATAGTTAAACTGTTTTTATAAAAATATTGAGACAAAAATAATTTCTATGGCTTCAAAAGTAATTTACACCACAGTCGCTGTTTTAGGCATTGCTGCTGCTTCTGGCGCTGCTTGGTGGTATCAAAATAAGTCACCTTCGAACGCTGCGCCAGCTGTTGGAGCTGCGCCCAGCAGCGCTACGGCCGCGCCAGGAACTCCTGCAAGTGCAGGAGCAGGTTCAGCTGGTGCCGCTGGCGCTGCAGGACCTGCACGTCCTCCTTCAGTTGAGTCAGCCAAAGTTGAAGTGATGAAGTTGACCGACGACACGCAGGCGGTGGGAAGTTTGAAGTCGCGCCAAGGTGTTACTTTGCGTCCAGAAGTGAGTGGACGTATTACGCAGCTTAATTTTAAAGACGGTGATCGCGTGAGGAAAGGCCAGCTACTGGTCCAATTTGATGATCAATTACAAGTTGCTCAAGTCAAACAAAGTCAAGCTGAGTTGTCGATTGCTTTGGCTAACCACAAACGTAACCAGGATTTGGTTTCGCAAAATTTCATCAGCAAGCGTTCTGTTGATGAAAGCGCAGCTAACTTAGAGGTCGCACAAGCTAAATTGGCGTTATCACAAGCCACTGCTGCGCGCCTCAAAATCACAGCACCTTTCGACGGCATCACTGGCATTCGCACCGTTAATGTGGGTGATTATTTGAAAGATGGTGGTGATATCGTCAATATTGAAGATATCACTGCAGTTTTTGTGGATTTCCGCTTGCCTGAGCGGTTTCAAACCAAAGTGAAAAAAGGGCAAAAAGCACAAATCGACATGGACGCTTTGCCTGGTCGTAAATTTACGGCGGTCATTCAAGCCATTGACCCTTTGATAGACGCCAACGGTCGTTCTGTCGGTGTACGTGCCTGTATTGATAATCGCCAAAATCAATTGCGTCCTGGGATGTTTGCACGAGTCAATGCTGTTTTTGGTGAGCGCGACAAAGCTAAGGTCGTCCCCGAAGAAGCGATTGTGCCGCTAGCCGGAAAACAGTTTGTCATCAAACTCGTTGATGGCGCTGAAAAAGACACTAAAACGACGCAGCGCGTGGAAGTCAAAGTGGGTATCCGTCGACCTGGGCGCGTTGAAATTCTTGAAGGTGTTGATGAAGGCGATGAAGTCGTCACAGCAGGGCAGCAACGCATACAAAAAGATGGTACGGTTGTTAAGGTGCTTGAGTTGGCTAAGGCGGGAGCCGCAGGTAGTGGCGGAGCGGGGCGTCCAGGTGCTGCTGGTAGCGGAATAAATAGCGCAGCTCCTGGCTCCGCTGCGTCAGCAGTGATTACGTTAAGTAGCGTTGGAGCCGCGACAAGCAAACCAGCTGCAGAAGTTGTAAAGTCAGGTCAAAAAGTAGTTGCTAGACCTATGCTTGGCCCAAACCCCTGCCTTGAAGGGAAAACCTGATGCAACTCGCTGAAATATCCATCCGCCGCCCCGTCTTAGCGACGGTTTTGTCGTTATTGGTTGTGTTGATTGGTGCGGTAAGTTTTACACGCTTGTCTGTGCGTGAATATCCAAAAATTGACGAGCCAGTCGTGACCGTCAGTGTGCGTTATCCGGGGGCCTCAGCCGAAGTGGTCGAATCTCAGATTGCGAAAACACTAGAAGACTCCATCGCGGGGATTGATGCAGTTGATGTGATTACATCTGTCAGTCGTGCGGAGCAAGCTCAAATCAGCGTACGTTTTCGGTTAGAAAAAGATGCTGATGCGGCTGCCGCTGAGGTGCGTGATCGTACCGCCCGTGTTCGAAACCGCTTGCCACAGGCGATTGATGAACCTGTGATTGCTAAGGTCGAGTCGGATGCATTTCCAGTTATTTGGTTGGCATTCTCAAGCGATACGTTGAATCCTTTGCAAATCAACGATTTGGTAAATCGGATTGTCAAACCGCGATTGCAGACAGTGACTGGCGCTGCTGATGTGCGTATCTTTGGAGAACGTAAATACGCCATGCGCGTCTGGTTAGACCCAGATAAACTAGCTGCTTATAAACTCACCACACAAGATGCAGAAGACGCCATCAAGCGAAATAACATTGAAATCCCTGCTGGACGGATCGAGTCGACCCAACGCGAGTTCAGCGTCACCTCGCAAACCAGTCTAGAGAAACCGAATCAATTCGCTGACATTGTCATCAAAACGGTCAATGGTTTCCCCGTGAAGATGAGGGATGTGGCTCGAATTCAAGAGGGACCCGCAGAGGAGCGCAGTTCAGTTCGTTTAAATGGCAAATACGCCATTTCAGTAGGTGTAATTCGTCAAGCGACTGCCAACCCATTGGTGCTTTCGCAAGGTGTCCGCGACATGATGCCTAAGCTCAAAGCTGATTTGCCCGCCGACATGAGTATTGATGTTGCTAACGACAATTCTGTATTCATTGAGCGTTCGATTAGCAACGTTTACCAGACCATTTTCGAGGCCGTTATTTTGGTGGCCTTGGTCATTTTTGTTTTTCTTCGAACCTTGCGTGCGTCCATCATTCCCATTATTACGATTCCGGTGAGTTTGATTGGTGCTTTTGCCATGATGGCATTGGCGGGTTTTACCGTGAATACCTTGACTTTGCTGGCTTTGGTGCTTGCTATTGGTTTGGTTGTGGATGATGCGATTGTTGTTTTGGAGAATATTTATCGTCATATTGAAGAAGGCTTGGATCCTTTTTCAGCCGCCATCAAAGGTGTCCGCGAAGTAGGCTTTGCTGTAGTGACGATGACGGCTACGTTGGTGGCCGTGTATGCGCCTTTGGCATTCACACCTGGGCGAACGGGTCGGTTGTTTGTTGAATTTGCGTTGGCATTGGCCGGCGCTGTTGTCGTATCTGGGTTTGTGGCTTTGACGCTGTCGCCCATGATGTGTTCGCTGTTACTTAAGCACAATCCAAATCCCAATTTATTTGATCGCACCATGGAGCGTGGCTTAAATGCGTTGACCAACGGCTATAGCCGTTTGCTGCGTTGGCTTGTGACAACCGGCTATGACACGCAACAAAAGCAAAGCGGTGTCTTTGCAGTTGTCAAACGCACCTTTTTGCATACGCGATGGATTGTTCTGGGTATTATGGTAATTTGTGCGTTGTCTATTTATTTGATTTTGCCAAATATGAAGCGTGAGCTTTCGCCGATGGAGGATCGCGGCGTTATTCTGGCTGTTGTTAACGCGCCAGACGGATCAACATTGGATTTCACTTCTCGCTATGTCAATGAGATGGAGAAAGCCGGCATGAAGTACAAAGAGTTTGATCGCATCTTTGTGACGGCAGGTAATCCGACAGTATCTCAGGCAAACGTTTTTTACCGTGCTGTGGATTGGAAAGATCGTAAGAAGACAACTCTGGAGCTGGCTCGCGAAATGCAGCCCAGCTTTGCGCGTCTTGCTGGCGTGACTGCCTTTCCAATCACGCCGCCTTCGCTGGGGCAGGGCTTTCGCGAGCGGCCTATTAATTTTGTCGTTGTCACATCGGAGAGCTATCAAAACTTAAATGGTGTTGTTCGTCAATTCATGGATGAAATTGGTAAAAATCCAGGTTTTTTGACACCAGATATTGACCTGCGTCTGAATAAGCCAGAATTAAAAATTGATGTGGATCGTGCAAAAGCTACTGATTTAGGCGTCAGTGTTGAAGTAGTGGCCCGTGCGATTGAGACCATGTTGGGGGGGAGGCAAGTAACGCGTTATAAGCGTGATGCGGACCAATACGATGTCATCGTACAAACACAGGCGACTGGTCGTGATACGCCGGATGATATTGAAAAGATCTTTGTGCGAGGACGCAATGAAGCCATGATTCCGTTATCCGCTTTGGTTAAAGTGCGCGAAGCTGTTGCCCCTCGGGAGCTGAATCATTTTGGTCAGCTGCGGTCCGTTTCAATAACTTCAAATCTAGCGCCCAATTATTCACAAGGTGAAGCACTGGCGTTCTTGGATGCGACTGCTAAAAGAGTATTGAAACCTGGCTACAGCACGGATTTAAACGGCAGTTCTCGTGAATTTAAAAACTCTCAAGGTTCACTGGGTATTGTTTTTATTTTGGCCTTGTTGTTTATCTTTTTGGTTTTGGCGGCTCAATTTGAGAGTTTCATCGATCCTTTTGTCATCATGCTTTCAGTGCCAATGTCCATGATAGGTGCATTGCTTGCATTGCAATGGAGTGGTGGGTCACTAAACGTGTATTCGCAGATTGGATTGATTACTTTGGTCGGTTTGATTACGAAGCATGGCATCTTGATTGTTGAGTTTACGAATCAATTGCGCAGTGAGGGCATGACAACCATTGATGCCTTGGTGAAAGCATCATCACAGCGCTTACGTCCAATTTTAATGACCACCGGTGCCATGGTGCTCGGTGCATTGCCCTTAGCATTGTCTACTGGTGCCGGAGCTGAAAGTCGTATTCAAATTGGCTGGGTGATTGTGGGCGGTATGTCGTTGGGAACCGTATTAACTATTTTCGTCGTACCAACGATGTATAGTTTATTTGCCCGTAAAGCTGTGCCCGGTGCTAAAACCACGATAGAACAATTGACGCCTGATTCAGTCCACACGCCTTTGTTAGTGGCTAAATGATAGTCCTATAGAAGTTAGACCAACTTAAATGACACCGTTAAACATCATAACGTCGACTTCATCGCCAACGGCGACTGACGTCTGATCATGATGTAACACAATCAGGCCGTTCGCTTGCACCATAGAGCTTAGGACACCTGAGCCTTGGTTGCCAGTCGTTTTTACCTGTAGTGTCCCTTCTGAACTGGTGCTAACCGTACCTCGCTGATATTCGGTACGCCCGGGTTTTTTGCGTATGGGCTCTAAACTGTGCGCTTTCAGCAGCGGTTGAGCCTGCGCCGTGTTGCCCATCATGCGTAACAGCGCAGGTCGAACAAAGGCTAAAAAAGTCACCATGACGGCAACTGGGTTGCCCGGCAGTCCAAATAAGATGGCATTTTGGTGGTTTGAATTTTTAAAATTGCTATCATTTTGATAGCTATGCGTGCTTATATTATGCCGGCTATCGTCGAATTTATCCTCAATTTTGGAGCTAATTCGACCTACAGCCATGGGCCGACCTGGACGCATTGCAATTCGCCAAAATGCGACGCCACCTGTGCTTGCACCCAGTTTTTTCATCATCACGCGGGTGTAATCTGCCTCGCCCACACTAACACCGCCACTGGTGATGATGGCATCGGCCAATGCAGCAGCTTTCACGAAGGCTGCCTCCAACTGGACAGGTTCGTCGGGTATCACACCTAAATCAATCACTTCGCAACCTAAGCGTTTGAGCAAACCAAAGACGGTGTATCGGTTGCTGTCATAGACTGCGCCTTCGCGCTGCGGCTCACCCAAGCTTAATATTTCGTCGCCCGTTGAGAAGTAGGCGACTTTGATTCGGCGATACACGCTCACACTTGGAATTCCTAGGCTAGCGATTAAGCCTAAGGCGGCAGGCGTCAATAAATCACCTTTTTGCAAGGCAGGTTGACCCTGCCTTAAATCTTCACCAGCTTTGCGACGGTTGTCTCCTGCTTGTAGGACGCCAGCAGCAATGCTAATTTGCGATTTGTCGTCATTTGTCGTGACCAGCTCCTGGGGAACCACGGTGTCCAAACCTGCTGGCATGATGGCACCCGTCATGATTTTGACGCACTCACCGGCTTGGGCGTGCCCTTGCCAGGCCTTGCCCGCAAAGGCCGTACCGATGATGGTTAGGTGCAACGGCGTGTTGGAAGCGAGTTGTGCCCCGTCAAAAGCAAAGCCATCCATCGCAGAATTGTCATGCGGAGGGACGTTGATGGGCGAGACAATATCTTGCGCCAAAACCCGATCTAAAGCATCAAACAGGGCGACTGTTTCTACTTCGCATACCGGCGTAACCAGT
>JAYVSU010000137.1:0-11196 GCA_043775055.1 Polaromonas sp. | reverse complement strand
GTGATCGCGCAAATCAATTTGCTAACACGCTCAATTTAGTAACGTCTAAATTTGGTAAGTCAGGAAACGTTTTTCAATATGCAGATCTTCGACATTCAGATGGTTATGCACTCCGATTAAATGGCGTTAAAACTGTAAACCCGTTAGACTTAAAATCAACCGTCAAAAAGTAAATATATATGGCAAAAGAATACAAAGACTTGGTAGTGGGTTTAGATATTGGTACTTCCAAGGTAATGGTCGTGGTTGCCGAGGTATTGCCGGGTGGTGAATTAAAGCTTGCAGGTTTTGGAGTGTCGCCAAGCAATGGCTTGAAGCGTGGTGTTGTGGTGAATATTGACGCAACAGTGCAAAGCATCCAGCAAGCTTTGAGAGAAGCAGAGTTGATGGCGGATTGCAAAATCGGCCGTGTTTACACAGGTATCACTGGAAGCCATATTCGAGGCATTAATTCCAGTGGGATGGTCGCCATTAAGGACAAAGAAGTTACTCGCTCAGATGTTAAACGAGTACTTGATACAGCAACGGCTATCAATATATCGAATGATCAGCGTTTGTTGCTTGTCGAATCGCAAGAGTTTGTTATTGATGGCCAAGATGTTAAAGACCCCATTGGGATGAGTGGCATCAGGCTAGAGGCCAAAGTCCACATTGTTACCGGTGCTCAAAGTGCCGCTGAAAACATTATCAAGTGCGTACATCGCTGTGGTTTAGAGGTAGAGCATTTGATGCTGAATCCTTTGGCTTCCAGTCTTGCAGTTTTAACGCAAGATGAGCGTGAGCTTGGTGTTGTTCTTGTTGATATTGGCGCGGGAACAACCGATGTAGCCGTATTTACGGGTGGTGCGATACGTCATACAGCAGTTATTCCTATTGCTGGCGATTTGATTACCAGCGATATCGCAATGGCGTTGAGAACGCCAACCAAGGATGCGGAAGAAATCAAAGTGGAAAGTGGCTGTGCCAAACAACTTCTGACTGATCCTGACACACAAGTTGAAGTGCCGGGCTTAGGCGATCGTGGTCCAAGACTGCTGAGTAAACAGGCTTTGGCAGGCGTTATTGAGCCACGTATTGAGGAAATCTTTTCACTCGTGCATCAAGCCATCCGTGAAACGGGGTATGAAGAAGTTTTATCTTCTGGCATCGTATTAACCGGTGGAGCCAGTGTGATGCCTGGCATGATTGAACTGGGCGAAGATATTTTTCTTAAGCCTGTGCGGCGCGGTATTCCTAAATATGCAGGAAATTTATCAGACATGGTCGCGCAATCTAGAGCGTCTACGGTTATGGGGCTACTTGAAGAGGCGCGATTTGCACGAATCCGGGGCTTGAAGGTGGCTCAGAAAAATGGGTCATTTAAAAATACATTTGGTCGTGCAAAAGACTGGTTTGTAGGAAATTTTTAACATGATTAAAAAAATATGGCTGGCACGAGGTAGTCCCCACCTACGATGGCGTTTAATCATGGACAATCAGTACAAATAATCAATAAATTTAAACAATATAAATTTCGGCAACTGCGGTTTGAACAGGAGAAATAACATGGCAATAGAAATGATTGAAGTTGAAGAATTCAACATGGGCACCAAAATCAAAGTCATCGGCGTTGGCGGCGGTGGGGGTAATGCTGTAGAGCACATGATCATGCGCAATGTGCAAGGCGTTGAGTTCATCAGTGCCAATACAGATGCGCAAGCTCTTAGTTCAAGTGCTGCGCCTAAAACTATTCAATTGGGTACGACGGGTTTAGGTGCTGGGAGCAAGCCCGAAAAGGGGCGCGAGGCGGCAGAATTGGCGATTGACGATATTCGCGCTGCCATTGACGGTGCGCATATGCTTTTCATCACGGCGGGCATGGGTGGAGGCACAGGTACAGGCGCCGCTCCAGTGATTGCACGCGTTGCTAAAGAGATGGGCATCTTGACAGTAGGTGTTGTGACGAAACCTTTCGATTGGGAAGGCGGAAAGCGCATGACCAACGCAGATAACGGTCTTGCTGAGCTAGAGGCAAATGTTGACTCACTGATTGTTGTCTTGAATGAAAAACTCATCGAAGTTTTAGGTGAAGACATCACGCAGGAAGAGGCGTTTGCTTATGCTAACGATGTGCTTAAAAATGCCGTTGGTGGTATTGCTGAGATTATTAACGTTCGCGGTCATGTGAATCCTGACTTTGAAGATGTACGCACTGTGATGGCTGAGAACGGAAAAGCCATGATGGGTTCTGCACTCGCCAGTGGTCCAGATCGTGCGCGTATTGCTGCTGAGCAAGCGGTTGCATGCCCATTGCTCGAGGGTATTGATCTGTCTGGCGCCAAAGGTGTATTAGTCCTGATTACTGCGGCTAAAAGTTCATTGAAATTGAGCGAGTCTAAACTGGCCATGAATACTATTCGCGCCTATGCCTCACCGGATGCGCACGTTATCTACGGCACAGCCTATGACGACAGCTTGGGTGATGAAATTCGCGTTACTGTTGTGGCTACTGGCTTAAGTCGTGTTGCCGCTAAGCGCGCAGCACCTGCACTCAAAGTCTTACTCAACGGTACGGATAACATGGCTTATGCCACAGACAGTTTCTCTGAAAACGTAAGTACGACAATGACGAGCGGCAGCGCCAATGCTCAGCCTAACTACCAAGTTCCAACCTATCTTCGCAAGCATCCCGATCGGACCAGCGCTGCTGCGAAAGTAGATGCCTTGTCTTCTGGCGGCATGGGTGATTTCGAAATCCCAGCATTCTTGCGTAAGCAAGCTGATTAAACCAAGGTGATGAATGACGCTTACTAGAGTGCAAACTCTAGTAAGCGGTAATAAAATGGTTTGATGTTAGAGCAGAGAACAATAAAAAATCTTATCCGGGCAGTGGGTGTCGGGCTTCATAGTGGGCAGCGCGTAGAGCTCACTTTGCGTCCGGCTGCAGCTGGTACGGGTATCGTGTTTCGACGAATTGACCTAGCTGAGCCTATTGATATTCCAATTTCTGCCGCATCGGTTACCGACACCCGGTTGGCCTCCACCATTTCCGTGAACGGCGTCAAAGTGCAAACGGTCGAGCATTTAATGTCAGCCTGTGCTGGTTTGGGTATTGATAATTTGTATATTGATATCACCGGCGAGGAAGTTCCCATTCTTGATGGGTCAGCTGCTTCTTTTGTTTTCTTGCTACAAAACGCAGGCATTGAGACACAAAAGGCGGCCAAACAATTCATACGCGTCTTGCAACCCGTTACTGTGACTGAGGGGGAAGGTGCATCGCTTAAATGGGCTAAGTTAGAACCTTTTCATGGTTACAAACTTAGTTTTGAAATCGATTTTTCCCATGTTGCGGTTGACTCCACTGGACAACGTGTTGAGTTCGATTTAAGCATGGACTCCTATGCGCGTGATATTGCCAGAGCGCGTACTTTTTGCTTCACCAAAGATGTTGAAATGATGCGTGCCAACGGCCTTGCCTTAGGCGGTGGTTTGGACAATGCTATCGTCATGGATGACTATAAAGTGCTGAACGCTGAAGGCCTACGTTATGGCGATGAATTTGTGAAACATAAAATTCTGGACGCCATGGGTGATTTGCATTTGGTCGGTCACCCTTTGTTGGCGCAGTACAGCGCATTCCGTTCTGGACATGCTCTCAACAATAAATTGTTGCGAGCACTGTTAGAGCAAAAAGGTTCATATGACGTGGTGACATTTGAAAATGAAAAAGTTGCACCTAGTGGCTATTCCCAGCTAGCGAGTGCTTGGTAATTTAAGAGGGGAAAACATGTTGCTATTTCGTTGGGTCATGCTTTTGTCCCTTGTTGCTTGTGCTAGCTTTTTTGTTGTTTATGCCTTTACCGGGCAACAAAAATATAAAAAAATAGGTTTAACCGCTCTCAAATTAACTTTGGCAGTGGCTGCAGTATTTTTTGGAATTTTGATAGTACAACGTATTTGAGAAATTATTTTTAAATCAAAGCTCTTCAATAACTTCTTCCAGCTTTGTACATACCTGACGTACGGCGTTGGGTGCTCGAAGCGGCCGCAATCTTTCCAAATGATTCGCTGGCATGGGCGTGCGTTATAGCCAAGCCGAGTGCATCTGCCGCATCTTTGCCTGGCAGTGCAGGTAATGCTAAGAGACGTTTCACCATGTCTTGAATTTGCGATTTTTCCGCTCTGCCATAACCCACCACAGCCTGCTTCATTTGCAGAGCGGTATATTCGGCAACCGTTAAATCGCTAGTCACCAATGCCGTGATGCAAGCACCGCGAGCTTGACCTAACAAAAGAGTTGATTGTGGATTCACATTCACAAAAACTATTTCAACCGATGCTGCATCAGGCTTGTAGCGTTCGACAATCTCCTTGATACCCTCAAACAACACCTTTAAACGGGCTGGTAAATCGCCCGTATCAAGATGCATAGTCGATATGGTGCCGCTGGCCACATAAGTGAGTTTAGAGCCATGCTTGTCTAAAATACCAAAACCTGTTGTACGAAGTCCTGGATCAATACCTAGTATTCGCATAATTGGCTGGGCAAGTTAGAAATATGTTTCGTCGTGGACTTCGTATCAAGGCACTTCAGAGTCACTCATACGAGCAACAATAGACGAAGCACGAGCAGAGAGGTAGCTTGAGGTCGACAATTTTTCAAAATATTTGGGTCGCGGCAGCATCACAGCCAAACGAGCCGCTTCGTAAGCAGATAGTTGCTTGGCTGGTTTGCGAAAATAGTGCAGAGACGCAGCTTCAGCACCAAAAACACCTTCACCCCACTCTACGTTGTTTAGATAGATTTCTAAGATACGCTGCTTGCTTAAACACAGTTCTAATGCTTGAGTTAGAACAAATTCTTGGCCTTTGCGAAAGAGGGTTCGTTCGCCAGACAACAAGAGATTCTTGGCCAACTGTTGACTGATGGTGGAACCACCAATCACTTTGGGTGCTTTGACGATTTTTGTCGCGTTGCCATTCGCTGGCGCAGATTTCTTGAGTCGCTTTTCCGCCAGATCTTGTGCTTTGGCATTTTTTTGCCAAGCTTGCTCAATGGCTTCCCACTCAACGCCATCGTGATTCACGAAATCGCCATCTTCAGAAGCAATCACAGCGCGCTTCAGATTGTTTGAAATATCAGCGTATTTCACCCATTCTTGCCGCCAAGGAAGTTCGCCTTGCTTTACGACGATGCGCCACATTTCAGAACGTTGAAAGCTCGTTGATTGCGGTGCCAGCAAAGTCATCAGTGCAATTTTAAGAATGAAAAAAAACTGCAGCGTGAGCGCAGCCACCACGAGCAGGAGTAAGAAATGTCGAACTGATTTCATACCAAAACGCCGTGCAATCTTTATTGGTTAGTCAGTTTGGTTTTAAGTTCATCATCCCGAGTGAACTTGAAACGCGAGACCAAAACAATTTGATCCGCTTTACGTCGCATAGCGGCATTGAAAACACCAAATGGGCCAGCGCTGTTTGCAATAGCTTGCGCACGACGATCAAGTGTCAAGTTACCAGAGCCTTGAACAATTTCGGTCGCTAAAATTCTACCATCATGGTTTACGGTCAAAATCATGGTTAAAGAACCATAAAGTTTTTTACCAGCCGCTTCAGGGAAGTTGACAGTGCCTTTGGCTTCAATTTTTTGTCTGAGCTGATCGTAATAAACCGCGTAAACCTCTTCGCGCGTGGCCGGACTGATGTATTTCTTTTTGGGGCGCTCGTTTTCTTGCGTGATACGGCGTTCAATTTCACCCAGCAATTTGCTCAGTTGACGGCGTTTTTCCTCTTGGGCTTGAATTTCTGGACTGCTACTCGGGTTGTTTAAATCAGGAGTTGGCAAAAGTGCCAATTGCTTTTTCAGCTGCGCCAGCAAAATAGTTTGCTGCTCTTGCAGCGAGTCCATTTTGCGGTTGGTATCAATGGTCGCGTCACCCAGTGCGGTCAATTCAGAGGCTGGCAAGAAGGTCGTTGCGCGCCCAGCATCAGCTTCTCCACCACCCGCCATAGAGCTTTGCGCAATCGCTTGTGCTTTGACGGGGCGCTCTTGCGTGTTGGCGTTAACCAAAATCACTTCTAAAGGCGTGTCTTGAAAAACGCGGTTAAAGCTTTCAGGGTCGACAAAACGTATCGTCAAAGGTACGGCATGCAGCACAAAGGACACACCCAATGCAATTTGGAGCGTACTGAAGGCCTTCAAATGATGGAGCAGTGATTTAAAAATTTGCATTCCCGGTCTTATCAAAAGCGCTAAACATCAAGATGGTAGAAGTTGTTTCCCGAGCAGACTAAGCTGGCACAGCTGTGGCCGAGTCATTGTCAACGGATGACGGATTGACTTCATCCATGTCAACGGCAATGGTGATGGTTCCAACGTCATCCTGATCGTCGTCTTGGCTGTCATCTTCCGCAGCAGGCACCTCCACTGAATCTAAGCGCTCTAGCACCGTTCCATGAATATCCAAGGTGATGTCATCAATGGCGCCGAGTTTAACGCGAACTTTAGCGCCTCGGGGTAAATGGCCTGTGCCCATCACTGGCAAAACCAATGGAATATCGTCGGCTCGGACCATGCCCTCTTTAAAAATCGTCCCCATTAGCTCGGTTAAACCATGCTGCTGAACGTATTTCAGCGTCCAAAAGCGTTCCATGCCATTTTGATAGTTGTTGTAGGCACCGTAAGTGGCATCAAAATTCGAAATGATGGAAAACAAGTCTGCGTCTTTCGGCTTGAACGGTGCAGCCAAAGGCGCAGTTTTGCCATGTTTGATGCAAGCAATGATTTGCCATTGGTTAACCAGATCAGTGTAACGGCGCAATGGCGAGGTGCTCCATGCGTAGCTGGGCACGCCAATGCCAGCATGAGGCAGGGCTTTGGTGCCCATGCGGACTTTCACGCCCGGTGCCAAACTGGCTTGGCTGCGGTAAATGCCCGGCACGCCATGCTCTGCCAACCAGTTGCCCCATGTGCTGTTGGCCAAAATCATGGCTTCAGCCACAATCAAATCAAGCGGAGAGCCGCGCTGGCGTGTGGTGATTTGAACTTGCTCTTCACCTGTGGGGACAGTGCCTTTGGCGTCATTGCTCATAACCAACTTAAAGTTGTAATCAGGACGGTTGAAAGTCTCCGGTTTCCCGCGTACGACTTCCCGTTGCGCTTTCAAATGGTTAGCCAGTTTGAATAAAAATGATAGCTGACTACGCTCTATATTCGCCGGCTGTGGCATATTTTTATGTTCAAAAGTGGCGTCTGTGAGCCAGTTGACGGTGACTAAGCTGTCCAGCACGTCATGTCGCAAATTCGCGACTATTGGCACCAATTCCAGCTTGGTTGCTGTGGATTTGATCGCCAGTGTTTCTTCATCCAATGTGACATACAAAGACACGGCAGGGCAATTGTGCCCCTCAGCCAGGGTGTAGTTTTGAACCACGGCATCGGGCAGCATGGTGATTTTGTAACCCGGCATGTAAACCGTAGACAGGCGCTGCCGCCCCACTTTGTCGATGTCGCCACCCGGTTCAATCGCCAAACCGGGTGCAGCTATGTGAATGCCAACCACCACGGTACCCGTGCCTAAACCTTGTACAGACAGCGCATCGTCAATCTCTGTAGTGGCAGAGTCATCTATTGAAAAAGCCGCCGCAGTAGCAAGCGGCAGATCATCGGTCACTTTAGGCGCTTGCAGCGGCGGAAAGCCCGTGCCTTTAGGAAAGTTATCAAACAAAAACCGTTGCCAATGGAACTGATAGGCCGAGGCGATAGCACCAGCACGTTGTAGCAAATCCAAAGGCGGCAAATGAGTTGCTCGGGCAGCATCAACCACCGCTTTGTATTCGGGCGCGTTTTTGTCTGGTTTGAACAGAATTTTGTACAACTGCTCTTTGATGGGTTCTGGACAAACGCCATTGCCTAGCGCTTGCGCCCAATCGGCAATTTGCAGCAAGACTTGTTTTTTCTTCTCAATGGCAATCAGCGCTTGCTGGACGATTTCAGTCGGTGCTTTTTTGAAGCGACCCTTGCCAGCGCGACGAAAGTAATGAGGTGACTCGAAAAGACAGAACAAAGCGGCAGCTTGTTGTTCAACCGTGGCTTTGTCGTTAAAATAGTCGCGTGCCAAGTCAGCAAAGCTAAACTCGTCTTCAGGCGAGAACTCCCAAGCCAAAGCTGGGTCAATCGTCTTGCAAACCGCTTGCGCGCCAGCAATGAGTTCAGCTGGAGCAGGTTTTTCAAATTGCAGCAAGACATGTGCCGCTTTGACTTTGACGCGTTTTCCGCTTTCCAGCTCAATTTGGGCCGAAGCATCGGTCGTGGACATGACACGACCGGCTAGAAATTTTCCAGATTCTTCAAATAATACAAACATAAACGCCATTGTCACATGCAAAATGACCATATTTGCCGTCTTTGCCTCTTAGACAACGGATAATTCACCTATGGCAGCTGGTTTAAATAAATTTTCTCTTTGGCAACGCATTTCCCCCATTTTTAAGGGCTTTGATGGGCTTTTAGCTTCGGCAGTTTTTTTATTGGCCTGCGCGGGCTTGGTTGCCATGTATTCCTCAGGTTTTGACCACGGCACACGGTTTGTGGATCACGCACGCAATATGGTGATAGCTGCAACCGTCATGTTTGTGGTCGCACAAATCCCGCCGCAGCGCCTGATGTCGCTCGCTGTTCCTTTGTATACCGTAGGGGTGGCGCTCTTGATTGCGGTTGCCATTTTTGGTTTGACCAAAAAAGGAGCCAGACGCTGGATCAACCTCGGCGTCGTCATCCAGCCTAGCGAAATTCTTAAAATTGCCATGCCACTGATGCTGGCTTGGTGGTTTCAAAAACGTGAAGGCCAGTTGCGCCCGTTAGATTTCTTAGTAGCGGGTTTGCTTTTAGCGGTGCCGATTGGCCTGATCATGAAGCAGCCTGATCTGGGCACCGCGCTTTTGGTGATGGCGGCAGGTTTGTCAGTTATATTTTTTGCGGGTTTGAGTTGGAAATTGATTGTGCCGCCCTTGCTGATTGGGCTCGTGGGTGTTGTTTTGTTGGTCTCATTCGAGCCGCAACTGTGTGCTGACGATGTGAATTGGCAGGTTTTGCATGAATACCAACGGCAGCGCATCTGTACCCTACTTGACCCGACACGGGACCCGCTGGGTAAGGGTTTTCACATCATTCAGGGCATGATCGCCATTGGCTCGGGTGGTGTGCTGGGAAAGGGTTTCATGCAAGGTACACAAACGCATTTGGAGTTCATCCCCGAGCGGACGACGGATTTTATTTTTGCGGCTTTCTCTGAGGAGTTTGGTTTGCTTGGTAACGTGTTTCTCATCTGTGGCTTTATTTTCTTGATAATTCGTGGTTTGGTCATTGCAGTCGAAGCGCCGTCTTTGTTTACCCGACTGCTGGCTGGCAGCGTAACCATGATTTTCTTCACCTACGCCTTTGTCAATATGGGCATGGTCAGCGGTATTTTGCCGGTGGTGGGCGTACCTTTACCCTTTATCAGCTACGGTGGCACGGCCATGGTGACGCTGGGCATGGGCATTGGTATTTTGATGTCGGTCAGTAAATCGAAACGGTTGGTGCAGTCTTGACTTCAGAATTGCCGTCGCGACCGACAGCCAAATTCATGTGGTCGCACCCTGCGCACGTCATTGCTTTGGGCTTTGGCTCGGGTTTGAGTCGTTTTGCACCCGGAACGGCAGGCACTTTGTGGGCTTGGCTTACATTCTGGCTACTTCAAGACCACATGAACGACCTGTATTGGTCGGTCTTAATTTGCATGTCGCTGTTAGTAGGCTGGTGGGCTAGCACCGTTACCGCTAAAAACATGCAAATCTCAGACCCTGGCAGCATTGTGTGGGATGAAATTGTGGCGTTTTGGCTGATTTTGTGGCTCATCGCGCCCACGGGTTTTTGGGGGCAATTTATCGCTTTTGCATTGTTTCGCTACTTTGACGCGGCCAAACCCGGGCCTGTAGCATGGGCGGACAACACTTTCAAAGGCTTTGGGGCGCGCGGCGGGTTTGGCATCATGTTTGATGACTTAGTCGCTGCTTTTTGCACCTTGTTGATCATTGCTGTGTGGCGTTTTGTATGAATACGCTATTAAATTTAGAGCAAGCTAATGAGTCATTATGCCGGCTATTGGCTGATTTAATGCTTAAAAAGCAGCTTTACCTCACCACAGCCGAAAGTTGTACCGGTGGGCTGATCGCCGCAGCCTGTACCGACTTGGCTGGCTCCAGCCAATGGTTTGAGCGTGGCTTTGTGACCTATTCCAATAGCGCCAAAACCGACATGCTGGGGGTGGATGCTGCCTTGATTGTGCAGTTTGGTGCGGTCAGTGAATCCGTGGCGTGCGCCATGGCGCAGGGTGCTATCAAGCATTCTGCCGCGCAAGTGTCTGTGGCTGTGACAGGCGTGGCAGGCCCAAGCGGTGGCAGTGCCGACAAACCCGTCGGCACGGTTTGGATGGCTTGGTGTGTTGAAGGAGAAACCAGCGCTGAACGCTGCCATTTTGACGGCGACCGCGCTACTGTTCGCGCTTTGACAGTGCAGCAGGCGCTGGAAGGGCTGGTTCAGCGGCTTAAAATGCCCTAAATATTGACATTTTAGGCTGTAGCCGGCGTATTTATTGCCTAAGAAGCTATAAATTAGATAGCAAATTAGTCAGATAAAGAGCTAAACAACAGCGTCAGCTGATTGTTTTTGCAGCATCGCCAGCACATTGGCAATTGTTTTGCGCAGTTCACGGCGATCAGAGATAAAGTCTACCGCGCCTTTTTGCAGTAAAAACTCAGCACGTTGGAAGCCCTCTGGCAAGGTGACACGCACGGTGGATTCAATCACCCGTGGTCCGGCAAAGCCAATCAGGGCTTTAGGTTCGGCAATCACCACGTCGCCTATAAAGGCAAAACCAGCGCTCACGCCGCCCATGGTCGGGTCGGTCAACACGCTGATGTAAGGCAGGCCTTTTTTGGCTAATCTGGTGAGTGATGCGTTGGTTTTCGCCATCTGCATCAGGCTGAGCATGCCCTCATACATGCGCGCGCCGCCACTTGTGGAAACAATGATGACCGGCAGCGCCTTGTCGGTGGCCGCTTCGATCAGGCGCGTCAGTTTTTCGCCGACCAATTTATAACCATAAAAATTACCGCCATTATTACCCAATAATAAAGAAGTAACTGCATTAAAAGTGTTGAAAGTTCCATACA
>JAYVSU010000136.1:0-23962 GCA_043775055.1 Polaromonas sp. | reverse complement strand
CGCTTGACCGCTGATGATCAACGGCGTTCTGGCTTCGTCAATCAAAATCGAGTCAACCTCGTCAACAATCGCGTAATTCAGACCACGCTGAACCCGGTCATTGACCTCATAGACCATGTTATCGCGCAGGTAGTCAAAACCGTACTCATTGTTGGTGCCGTAGGTAATATCAGCACGGTAAGCCACTTGCTTCTCTTCGCGCTGCATATTGGGCAAGTTAATGCCGACCGAGAGACCCAGGAAGTTATAGAGGCGGCCCATCCAACGGGCATCACGATTCGCCAAATAATCGTTCACGGTTACAACATGAACGCCTTTTCCACTCAATGCGTTGAGGTAAACCGGCAAGGTAGCGGTAAGTGTTTTACCCTCTCCCGTGCCCATTTCTGAGATTTTTCCGTTATGCAAAGACATGCCGCCCAGCATTTGCACGTCAAAATGACGCATTTTCATGATGCGCTTTGAGCCTTCACGCACCACGGCAAAGGCTTCTGGGAGAATAGCGTCAAGCGTCTCGCCATTGGTGACGCGATCTTTGAATTCTTGTGTCTTGGCTTTCAGCTGCTCATCACTCAAGGACTCCAGAGAAGGCTCTAAAGCATTGATGCGTGCAATGACTTTTCGATATTGTTTGAGTTGTCGATCGTTGCGACTGCCGAAAATTTGAGTAAGAAAATTACTTGCCATGGGTACCGAGCCAAATCTTGCACCCAAAGGATGCCGTCTACAGCTGCACTAGTTGATGTTATGAAGTTAAATGGGGCCAGCGTCACAAAATGCAACGCCAGCCGAATCCAACATTTTACCTGCTGGCAGAGGTAGAGGTAGAGGCGATCAACTTTACAGCAGGCAAATTGGCACTTACTACCGACAAAGCCTTCTTATTTTTTGCCGAAGTAGCGGCTTCAAGTCCCGCATTCAGAAATTTTTGAGGGTCTTGCGGCACACCTTGCACCAAAACCTCAAAATGCAGGTGTGGCCCTGTTGAGCGGCCTGTCGTACCGACTTCAGCGATTTTTTGACCGCGTTAGATCAAATCGCCCTTTTTCACAAAAACACGCGAGGCATGGGCGTAACGGGTGATCAAATCATTGCCGTGATCAACCTCAATCATATTGCCATAGGCGCCATGAAATTCTTGCGTGACCACCACACCACCCGCAGCGGCGACGATGGGCGTGCCTGAACTTGCTTGAAAATCCAGCCCCGTATGCAAAGCCGAGCCTCCATTGATCGGGTCAATACGCCAACCAAACACGGAGCCCAGATTGCTGTCCGTGACGGGATGCTGCGTTGGAATCATCATTTTTTTGATTTTGAGGTCAAACAAGCGTGATTCCACAACGGTTAGCAGGTCAACTCGTTGCCCCGTGTGTTTCTCCAAGTCATCCAAAGTGGTCTGCAATTCGGTCAAACTCAAGGGATGCGCCGAAATCAAAGCACCGCCACGGCCAGAGTTGTTGAGTTCAGCGGGTGAAATGCCTGCCAAACCGGAAACTCTATCGCCCAGAGACTCCAACTGCAGCATTTTTGCCTGCATTTCGCCTACTTTTTTGGCCATAGCATCCAGGTTTTCACGCATAAAGCGGTCGCGCTGCTCAAACTCATCTTTGGCGACAAACTTGACCAAAGAGCCGACAATAGGCCACCCCTCTTGCGCACCTTTCAAAAACACCCAGTGGTACAAACCCACTGAAACCAGTATTAGCGAAATGGAAAGCGCCAAACCAGCCAACAACAGCTTGGTTCCACTTAAATGAATAGCCTGGCTTTTAGCGAGCCAAGCATCCGTGATAATCAAATGCATTTAGATGCGTCCTTAAATTTTCTTTTATGAACCGCCGCAACACGCCATTCACGCTTGAAGAAGCCGTCAAAGAGTCGCCAAGTTTGGCAAAGCTCTTACATTTATCGCTTGAATCAAGTGCGCGATTGAAAGCGATTCTCGTCTTATTGCCTGCCAATTTAAGGCAAAGCATCACTGCCGGCCCCATAGACGAGACAACTTGGTGCTTGTTCGTCGACGGCAACGCAGCTGCTGCAAAATTAAGGCAATTTACGCCAACCCTGCTTGCACATTTGCAAGCAACGGGGTGCAACATCACAACCATTCGAATGAAGGTTAAAGCCCATTCGAAGCCGGCGCTGAGATGAACTGAGCATCAAAAACGCCATCGGGAGCCGATTTATAGCACGCTGGAGCCTGAAAACCTCCAAATTCGATGCTAAAAACGCACTTTCTGCCAATTTTTACAAATCTACGGTGCAACAGCCTCATAAGGCATTTTATCGATTAAAAAGGGTATTTTTTACCTTACTTTAGGCTGCAGCCGTCGTATTTATTCAATATCTTGCTATTTATTTAATAGCAACATAAAAATCTACCTCAAATATCGTTACAGATGCACCATTGAAAGGAAAGCAAACCCTTCACTCCAAAGGGCACCTGTAACATGGCTGGCTTACTCTTTGATATCCACACCGTAAAAGCTGTGGCGTCCAAACGGGCTGAGTTTGAAGTCAATCACTTCTTTACGCACTGGCTTGATTTGAACGGCATGGGCAATGGTGAACCAGGGCGCTTGCTCTTTGAAAATCACCTGAGCCTTCTCGTAAAGCTTGGTTCGCTCCGCAGGCGCAGAAACCACTTTGGCCTTTTGAACCAGATCTTCAAAAGGTTGGTAGCAAAACTTGGCAACGTTGGAGCCATTGGTTTTGGCAGAACTGCAGCCCAACAAGGTGTTCAAAAAGTTATCTGGGTCGCCATTGTCACCCGTCCAGCCCAGCATGCCCATTTGATGCTCGCCTGCCTGCATGCGCTTGCGATACTCGCCCCACTCAAAGCTCTTGATTTCCGCTTTCACGCCAATTTTGGCCAAATCTGCTTGCATCAACTCGGCAATCCGCTTGGCGTTTGGGTTGTAAGGACGCTGCACAGGCATGGCCCATAAATCGGTTGTAAAGCCGTTCGGGTAGCCTGCCGCTGTCAGCATTTTCTTGGCTGCAGCTTGATCATACGGGTCGTCTTTGATGGCGTTGTTGTATGACCATTGACCCGGTGGAATTGGGTTTTTAGCCGCGATACCAGTGCCCAAGTAAACCGCATCGACAATAGCTTGTTTGTTGATCGCCATGTTGATGGCCTTGCGAACCCGCACATCGTCAAACGGCTTTTTGGTCGTGTTGTAGGCTAAATAACCCACATTCAAGCCCGCTTGTTCCAAAACTTGCACGTTGGGATCTTTGCGAATGGCTGGCAAATCGGCCGGATTGGGGTAAGGCATGACATGACACTCGCCTTTTTGCAGCTTGGCCCAGCGCACCGAGGCATCGGGCGTGATGGAGAACACCAAATCGTCAATTTTGGCCTTACCCGCCCAGTATTGCGGGAATGCTTTGAAGCGCAAAATGGCGTCTTTTTGATACTGTACCAGTGTGAAAGCACCCGTACCAATCGGTTCTTGGTCGATTTTTTCAGGTGTGCCCGCTTTGAGCATGGCAATGGCGTACTCTTTAGATTGAATGCCCGCGTACTGCATAGCTAGGTTCGACAAAAACGGTGCTTCAGGCTTGTTCAGGGTGATTTTGACGGTGTACTCGTCCACTTTGTCCACCGTTTTCAGCAACTTGTCCATCCCCATGTCGTTGAAATAGGAGTGGTTGGCGCTGGTGACACGGAAATACGGGTCGTTATCCTTCCATTGACGCTCAATCGAGAACATGAAGTCATCTGCATTGAAGTCGCGCGAGGGTTTAAAATTTTTATTGGAATGCCATTTGACGCCTTTGCGCAAATGGAAAACGTACTCCAAACCGTCTTTAGAGATGGTCCAAGTGTCCGCCAAACCGGGGACGACTTTGGTTCCACCACGCTCAAATTTGACTACCGTGTCGTAAATTTGATCGGTGACGTCAAAAGATGTACCTGTCGTATTGATACTAGGCGCAAAGTTTTCAGGACTCCCCTCCGAGCAATACACTAGGGTTTTAGCTGATACCAAGGGCGTCAATGCCATCATGGCAGGCAACGCCATCGCACAAAGCAGGGCGCGTTTAGCTGGCAACTTACGGCCAGCAATTGATTTAGCATCCATCATTTTTGGACTCCTCTTGGGTTAATGCTGCAAAGCAGCGGGTTGGATAAATTGTTCAGCCTGGTGGCAAGCCACTTGGCGTTCTGCCAAATCGCGCAAAAGCGGTCGCTCGGTACGACAACGGTCAACGACATAGGGGCATCTGGTTGAAAAAACACAGCCGCTGGGTGGGTTTAAGGGGGATGGTAATTCGCCCGTCAATACTTTACGCGGCAATCCAGGCCCAGCACCCACGATGCCGGGTGTTGAGGCCAGCAATGCTTGTGTGTAAGGGTGTAGGGGTTGATCAAAAATCAGTGTTTTTTCGCCCTGCTCCACAGCATGGCCCAAGTACATTACCAACACATCGTGCGCGATATGTCGGACCACGCCTAAATCATGTGAAATAAACAGGTACGCCAAGCCCAGCTCTTGCTGCAAATCAGCCAGCAGATTCAGCACCTGTGCTTGGATAGACACATCAAGCGCAGAAACAGGCTCATCAGCCACGACCAGCGCCGGATTCAACATCAACGCACGTGCTATTGCAATACGCTGGCGCTGCCCGCCCGAGAACATATGCGGATACCTGTCGTAATGCTCTGGCCGCAAGCCGACCAAAGCCAGCATGCTGCGCGCTTTTGCAGCGCGCTCAGAAGCGGATAAATCAGTATTGATCTCTAAGGGCGCCTCAAGAATGGCACCTATTTTTTTGCGTGGATTGAGTGACCCATAAGGATTTTGAAATACCAACTGCACCACTTGACGCAAGGTGTGCCGTTCGTCATGACTCGCGCGTACAACATCCGTACCGTTCAAAAGCAGCTCACCCGCTGATGGCGATTCAATCAATGAGACCATGCGTGCCAATGTCGACTTTCCACAGCCCGACTCGCCCACCACAGCCAGCGTTTTGCCAGCATGCAACTCGAAAGACACGCCGCCAACGGCTTGCAACTGGTCAGAATCGCGAAACAGGCCTCGTTTGGTTTTGTAAACTTGGCGCAGGTCTTTGGCCACAACGACGGGCGTGCTTTGCAAGGCTGTCATGTCGACACCTCAGCATCTGCGTGCCCAATGTGTTGAGTTTGCTGCGTACTCAAATCGCCCAAGGGATAGTGGCAACGTACCCAACCCTCAGCCCAATCACGCAAGGCTGGTCGCTCAGCACGGCAATGGTCATTGGCATAGGTGCAGCGCGGCGCAAAAAGACAGCCGCTTGGCCGGTCATACAAACCTGGCACCATGCCGGGAATCGTCGTCAAACGAGACAAACCCTGGCTGCGCTCAGGCAAAGCCGCCATCAGCGCCTCTGTGTAGGGGTGCTGCGGCTGCGCAAAGAGCGCTTGCGAGGTGCGTACTTCCATAATTTGGCCTGCATACATCACGGCAACACGTTGCGCCATTTCTGAGACCACGCCCATATTGTGGGTAATCAGGACCAAGGCCATGCCACGGTCTTTTTGCAAACCACGCAGCAAATCTAAAATCTGCGCCTGTATCGTGACATCAAGCGCCGTGGTGGGTTCGTCTGCAATCAAAAGCTTGGGATTGCAAGCAATAGCCATGGCAATCATGACGCGTTGGTTCATGCCACCAGACATTTGATGTGGATAGGCTTTGAGCCGGCTCTCCGGAGCTGGAATACCCACCTGCTCCAAAAGCTCAATCGATCGATTTTTTGCTGCCTTGGCGTCTAAACCCATATGCAGCTTCAGTGTTTCAGCCAGTTGAAAGCCAATCGTGAAACACGGGTTCAAGCTGGTTGTTGGGTCCTGAAAAATCATGGCAACATCTTTGCCCGTCAGTTTGCTGCGCTCCCCAGGTGACAAAGACAACAAGTCATGTCCATCAAACCGCATTGTATCGGCTTTAACTTGGCCTGGAAAGGCAATCAAGCCCATCAGCGCCATCATGGTGACGCTTTTTCCAGAACCCGACTCGCCGACAATGCCCAGCACATCACCCGCCTCTAAAGACAAACTCACGCCATCCACAGCATGCATGACGCTGTTTTTCGACGGGAAGTCGACGGATAGATTGTCAATTTCAAGCAGAGCCATAAAAATACTTTCAGCGTTTCAGCTTGGGGTCAAACGCATCGCGTAAACCGTCACCGAGCAGGTTAAAAGCCAGTACGGTGATCAAAATTGCCAAACCCGGAAAGGTCACCACCCACCAAGCACGCAAAACAAACTCACGCGCGTCTGCCAGCATGGTTCCCCATTCGGGTGACGGTGGCTGTGCCCCCAATCCCAAAAAACCAAGTGCAGCAGCATCCAAAATGGCTGTTGATATTCCCAATGAAGCCTGCACAATCAATGGCGCAGTGCAATTGGGGAGTATTTCGTTGAACATCAGCCGTAGGTGGCTGGCGCCGTTCATGCGTGCCGCTGTGACATAGTCTTTCGCAGTCTCAGAAATAACAGCTGCACGCGTGATCCGCACGTAATGCGGTAACACCACAATCGCCACTGCCAGCATGGCGTTCATGAGCCCAGGGCCCAAAATCGCCACAATCACAATCGCGAGCAACAAGCTTGGGAGTGTCAAAATAATGTCCATCAAGCGCATCACGCCGATTTCAAAAATACCCCTGAAATACCCCGCCGTTAGCCCCAAAACTGTGCCAACCGCAACTGAAAGTGCAACCACGGCGAGGCCGATGACTAAGGATAAACGTGCTCCATAGATAAGCCGTGAGAGAATGTCGCGCCCAATCGCATCCGTTCCCAAAGGGTAAGCCAGTGCACCGCCAGTTTGCCAGAACGGTGGCTTTAAGAAAACGGCGTTGTTGGTGAGGTCTGGCGCATGGGGCGCCAAAAGCGGCGCAAATAGTGCAGTGAGCAAAACCCCCACCACAATCACCAAGCCAGCAAGAGCACCTCGATTCGCTGCAAAATAGCTCCAGAACTCGCGCAAAGGATGCGCAGGTTCTTGCTCTAATTTGATCGCTGTCGTGTTCATGCTCATCGCTGATGCCTGATACGTGGGTTGATGATGCCGTAGGTGATGTCTACCAACAGGTTGACGACCATCACCATCACGCCCAGCAACAGCATCCCGCCTTGCAACACGGGGTAATCACGCCGGCTGATGGCTTCTATCAGCCACTTGCCGACACCGGGCCATGAAAAAATGGTTTCGGTCAAAATCGCGCCAGTAAACAATACACTGACCTGAAGGCCAATCACCGTCACGATTGGAATAAGCGCGTTACGCAGCGCATGCAAAGCTACCACCCTCAAGTTAGACAAACCCTTGGCACGTGCAGTGCGAATGTAATCTTCACCCAATACTTCCAACATAGCGGATCGCGTCATCCGCGCAATCACGGCCAGTGGGTTGGTGCCCAACACAATGGTTGGCAGAATGAGATGTGATACCGTCGACCAAAAAGCGCCTTTGTCATTGGACAACAACGAATCAATCAACAAAAAACCAGTGGTAGGCTCAATAAAGTACTTCACATCGAGACGTCCAGAAACTGGCGTCAAATCAAGCTGTACCGAGAATAACAAGATCAACAACAGCCCCCACCAAAAAATGGGCATCGAATACCCCGTGAGTGAAATGCCCATCACACCATGGTCAAAGATGGAATTTCTTTTGACCGCAGCCAAAATACCCGCCGGAATACCCAAAAGCAAAGCAAACAGAATCGCGCAGACAGCCAACTCAATGGTTGCAGGGAAAAGCGCTCCAAACTCCTGCAGAACAGGCGCCTGCGTCACAATAGATTTACCCAAATCGCCCTGCAAAACACGGCCGATGTAAATGCCATATTGCACCAGCACGGGGCGATCTAAGCCATATTCTTTCAACAAAGCTTCGTGCCGTGTAGCATCTATGCCGCGCTCACCTGCCATGGTTTCAATAGGGTCACCTGGAACCAAGCGGATTAAAAAAAACGCAAGTAAAGTCATTCCCAAAAAAGTGGGGATGATCAAACTTAGGCGAGTCAATATAAAGCGCAACAAATCGTGGCCAGTCTTTCGAATAAATAGATAGATAAACCCTCACTTGATGCACCTCTCGGCCATCCAGCAAGACCTCAACATACTTCATGCAAACACCATGCCAGTGTGCAACACACGGCAAAGGATTCTCAACCGTACAAACCCGATGTCGCTTCACTTGCGCGACAGCAAAGTCTGACGCACACAACAAAAAACCCGCATGCCAAACAGCATGCGGGTTTTAGGATATGGTGCCGATTATCGGAGTCGAACTGATGACCTACCGCTTACAAGGCGGGTGCTCTACCAACTGAGCTAAATCGGCGTATCTCTTATTTTAGCTGCAAATTAAAGCGTCTTTCACGCAACAATACAGCTTTTACGAATTACTTTACTCTTTTTAGAGTTGGACGAGTTCCCGAAGGCGGTTTTGGCCGAGAGTCGTCTGGTTCATCACCCTTATTTTGCGATGCCGGCGGCACACTCTCTACAGAAACCAACTTGCCTAGTTTGTGAGGCGCCTCTGCTGGACCAGCCGTAGTTGGAGAAGACGCTGCGTCAGCAGTATTGGGTATCACGTCAGAAATCGCGTCCATCGGCAAGGCATTCGGAAAAGCCATGCCTTGGCTGTTTTCACGTGCAAAAATAGCAATAACGCGATTCACCGGGACGACAATGTCTTTGGCTATGCCAGAGAAACGTCCTTTGAACTCGATATATTCGTTCCCCAGTTTAAGTCCACTGGTGGCATCGAAACTCACGTTCAAAACAATCTCTTTGTCTTTCACATGCTCTCTGGGTACCTGCGTTGTTTCATCAACTTGCACCGTGATGTACGGCGTAAAACCATTGTCCGTACACCATTCATGCAAAGCACGAATCAGGTACGGACGTGTGGACGTTGATGCTGTACTGCTAATCATGGCTCAAATTTACTTGCGCATGACCTTCTCGGAAGGTGTCAACGCTTCAATGTAGGCAGGACGAGAGAAAATACGCTCTGCATACTTCAACAAAGGTGCCGCATTTTTACTCAAGTCAATGCCATAGAAGTCCAAACGCCACAACAGCGGGGCTATAGCAACATCCAACATCGAGAAGTTATCGCCCAACATGAACTTGTTTTTCAAGAAAACAGGTGCTAGTTGCGTCAAACGGTCGCGAATGTGTGAACGCGCTTTGTCTAAGAGCTTGTCGTTACCCTTTGAAGCACGTGACTCCAAAGTGCTGACGTGAACAAACAATTCTTTTTCAAAATTTAACAAGAACAAGCGGACGCGAGCACGATCGACAGGGTCACCGGGCATCAATTGTGGATGTGGAAAACGCTCGTCAATGTATTCGTTGATGATGTTTGATTCATACAAAATCAAATCACGCTCAACCAAAATCGGCACTTGTCCATATGGATTCATCAAGCTGATGTCTTCTAATTTGTTGTACAAATCAACATCGCGAATTTCGAAGTCCATGCCTTTTTCAAACAGAACAAAGCGGCTACGGTGGGAAAAGGGACACGTGGTTCCCGAATAAAGCACCATCATGGTGAAGACTCCTAAAAATCAAAAAGAGTGGGATGCTGATTTAGCAGGCCCACTCCGAACTACTTGTGATGAGGCGTTAAACAATAACGTCTCACCGACAAGCCAAGACTGTTCAAGCAAATTTACTTGACGTCTTTCCAATACGAAGCATTCAAGCGCCACGCAATCACGGCAAAAGCCAACAAAAATACCAGCACCCAGACACCTACGCGAATACGACTTGCCTGCGAAGGCTCGCCCATCCATTGTAAGTAACCCACCAAATCGCCGACGGCTTGGTCGTACTTTAAAGGCGTCATGGTTCCTGGCTTAACTTGCTCCCAACGACCCGTGAAAGTTTTGACAACATGGCCATGCTCTTCTTTGTCTTCATAGACCGGCTTGCGCTCACCTTGCAACTCCCACAACACATGCGGCATCGCAACAGCGGGGAAAGCCAAGTTATTCCAACCCGTGGCCGTGGTTTCGTCTCGGTAGTAAGTACGCAAATATGTGTACAAATAATCTGCGCCTGTACCACCATGACCAGCACGTGAGCGTGCAATCACGGTCAAGTCAGGCGGGTTACCGCCGAACCAGTCTTTAGCTTGCTTAGGATCAATCGCAGCCTTCATGGTTTCGCCGACTTTATCAGTCGCAAACAGCAAGTTTTCTTTGATTTGTGCTTCCGTCAAACCAATGTCCTTCAAGCGGTTGTAGCGCATGTAGGCAGCAGAATGGCAATTCAAGCAGTAGTTAACAAACAGTTTGGCACCATTTTGCAAGGCCGCCATGTCGTTGATGTTATTGGGCGCTTTGTCCCAAGCAAGGGCATCAGAATTGGCATGCGCAGTTGGCGCAAAACCCATGACCAAGCCAGTTGCCATCATCAAGCTGAGGAGAAGTTTTTTCATTTTATTTATCTCCCTTTGTTTAATGAGCCGTGAAATTGATGCGATCTGGTGGGGTCTTTGTAGCCCCCATTTTGCTCCACCAAGGCATCAACAAGAAAAAGCCAAAGTAGAACAACGTACCGACTTGAGAGACACGCTCACCGATAGGTGATGGTGGTTGAACACCCAAATAACCCAGAATCAAAAAGAACACCACAAAAATACCGTACAAGTATTTGTGCCAATCAGGACGGTAGCGAATCGACTTGACAGCACAGTTGTCCAACCAAGGCAAGAAGAACAAAATGATGACTGCACCGCCCATGACCACAACGCCCCAGAATTTCGCATCAATCGCGAGCATCATGGCCGTTACAGCTACAGCAGCAACGATAGCTGCACCTTTGAAAATAGTCGGCAGTTTTGATTTCCATGCCGTAAATACAGCCGCACCTAAAACGCAAGCAATCAGGGCGTACATCATTTCAGAAGTGATAGCGCGGAGCATCGAGTAGAAAGGTGTGAAATACCAGACGGGTGCAATGTGCAACGGTGTCTTCAACGGATCCGCAGGGATGAAGTTGTTGTACTCCAAGAAGTAACCACCAAACTCAGGTGCGAAGAAGATGATGGCCGTGAACACCATCAAAAACATACTGACCGCAAAAATGTCATGTACGGTGTAGTAAGGGTGAAACGGGATGCCATCCAAAGGATGACCTGCAGCGTCTTTTGGCGCTTTAGGACCTTTGATTTCAACACCGTCTGGGTTGTTAGAGCCCACTTCATGCAAAGCGATGATGTGTGCTGCTACCAAACCGAGTAGCACCAAAGGCACTGCAATCACGTGGAAGCTGAAGAAGCGGTTCAAGGTTGCGTCACCGACCACGTAGTCACCGCGAATCAACAGCGCCAAATCTGGGCCCACGAATGGAATCGCGGCAAACAAGTTCACAATCACTTGCGCGCCCCAGTAGCTCATCTGGCCCCAAGGCAACAAATAACCCATGAAGGCTTCGGCCATCAGCGCCAAGAAAATGGCGCAACCAAAAATCCAGACTAATTCACGTGGCTTGCGGTAGCTGCCGTAGATCAAACCACGAAACATATGCATGTAAACCACCACAAAAAACGCAGAGGCGCCTGTAGAGTGCATGTAGCGCACCAACCAGCCCCAAGGCACGTCACGCATGATGTACTCGACAGAGGCAAACGCCAACGCAGCATCTGGTTTGTAGTGCATGACCAAGAAGATACCGGTGACGATTTGAATCACCAAAACCAACAAGGCCAGTGAACCAAATATGTACCAGAAGTTAAAATTTTTAGGAGCGTAATATTCGCTCAAGTGCTCTTTGTAGAGCTTGCTTGCTGGGAAGCGGTTGTCAACCCAGTTCAGTAATTTTTCGCCCGCCGGAGCGTTGGGTGATACTTCGTTATATACAGCCATGATCAATTGCCTTCAAGCTTTGGTGTCTTCGCCAATGATCAGTCGGCTGTCCGACAAAAACATATGCGGTGGGATTTCTAAATTGTCTGGTGCGGGCTTGTTTTTAAACACGCGGCCAGCCAAGTCAAAGGTAGAGCCGTGGCAAGGGCACAAAAAGCCTCCCGCCCAGTCGTCTGGTAACGACGGTTGTGCACCTGGTGTGAACTTGTCTGACGGTGAGCAGCCTAAATGGGTGCAAATACCGACCGCGACAAAAATTTCAGGCTTGCGTGAGCGAGCTTCATTGCGCGCGTACTCAGGTGTCAATTCGCTAGGTTTGCGTTCTGATTTTGGGTCAGCCAATTGACCATCGAGCTTGTTGAGTGCTGCGACTTGCTCAGGTGTGCGTTTGACAATCCAAACTGGTTTGCCGCGCCATTCAACCGTCATCTTTTCGCCCGCTTTTAAGCCGGAAATATCGCCCTCAACCGCAGCGCCTGCAGCTTTAGCACGCTCGGAAGGCGAAAAACTGCTTACAAAAGGGACGGCAACAAAGCCCGCGCCCACGACGCCGGTACAGGCGGAGGCAATAAGCCAAGTACGTTTGCCGGCATCTAGGCCAGTGTTTGTGGGCGCATTTTCTGCGCCAGCAATTGTGCTACTCATGTGTTTCCTCAATGAAATCGCTCAGGAATAAAGGCTCGAGCTGATGCCGAGTCAAAAATTAATCAGGGTTAACACCGCATTGTAGCCGACCGCTGACCGACAAATCAACTTTTTGCCCTAGTTTTAAGCCAGCTTACAGCTTGTTGACAGCTCTAGACACAATGCAATAATCCCGACTTTACAACTTTAGGAATAACCCATGAGCATGATGTCCGAATTTAAAGAATTTGCCCTCAAAGGCAACGTGATGGACTTGGCAGTTGGTGTGATCATTGGCGGTGCATTCGGCAAGATTGTCGATTCCATGGTCAACGATCTGATCATGCCCATCGTCGGCGCCATCTTTGGTAACTTGGATTTCTCCAGCATGTTTGCCGTTTTGGGCAAAGTTCCAGCTGGTACGGCCATGAACTTGGCAGACCTGAAAAAGGCGGGCGTACCCGTGTTTGCCTACGGCAACTTCATCACCATCGCGGTGAATTTTGCGATTTTGGCATTTATCATTTTTTTGATGGTCAAACAAATGAACAAAATGAAGAAGGCGGAAGCCGCTGCAGCCGCACCTGCACCGACGCCAGAAGACGTCACTTTGTTGCGTGAAATTCGTGATAGTTTGAAAAAATAAGCTTTTAAGTGCGCTTTCCCAGTCAAAAATCGCTTGCAGGGCAACTTGCAAGCGATTTTTTATCTCTTTAAAGCTACACATATAATAGCAAACTATTGAATAAATGCGCCGACTACAGTCATTTTTATCTCTAAAATCAGGTATTTAACCGCTAAAACCCACTTAGGGCAGTTTTGGCAGTTTTATAACCAATTTTTAGCCAGTTTTTTAGCCAGTTGAATCGCCACAATCAGGCTGGACGCGTCAGCAACGCCCGTCCCGGCAATGTCAAATGCCGTGCCGTGGTCTGGACTGGTACGCACCAGCGGCAACCCCAGCGTCACGTTGACGCCTTTGTCGACGCCCAAATACTTCACCGGAATCAACCCTTGGTCGTGGTACATCGCCACCACGGCGTCAAACTCACCGGGTTTATCAGGCGTGTTGCGCGCCCGCATGAACGCCGTATCCGGTGCTAAAGGGCCAGTCACATTCAAGCCCTCAGCGCGTGCCGCATCTATTGCTGGCGTGATGATGTCTATCTCTTCTCGACCAAACAACCCCCCCTCACCCGCATGCGGATTTAGCCCTGCAACAGCTATGCGCGGGCGATGCGACATGGTTTGAAGTGCAGCGTTATGTCGCGTACCACCAACAACTTTGTCTAAAAATGCACAAGTGATACGAATTGTTTGTAACACTTCTTGATAATTCACCGCCTCAATTGCCTTGCGCAAAGACATGTGGATGCTGACCAAAACGGTGCGCAACTCGTCATTCGCCAACATCATGCGAACGGGTACGTCTGCAATACTTTTGCCTAAAAAAGCAGCAGATTCAGCCTGCAACAGCTCGGTATGACCCGGAAAATCCACTCCCGCCAATGACAAAGCTTCTTTGTGTAGCGGCGCGGTGACCAAGGCCGCAATCTCACCGCGCAGCGCAGCCCGAGCCGCCCAAACCACGCAGTCTGCCGCCGCTTGGCCCGCTGTTTGGCTGATTTTCCCTAGTTCAACAGGCGTAGTGGCACAGGTTTGCAGTACCGCAATGCAATGTGGCGGCACCTGCTGCAAATCTAGGGGCGACTCGATCTGCGTCACCGCTAGCAGCCCCCCAATCTGAGCCACTGCGCGCCGAATAGCGCCTACATCGCCCGCGACAAAGCAGCCCGACGTCGTTTCAGGCGCATCCCGAAAGGCTTTGGCTATGATTTCTGGACCTATACCGGCGGGGTCGCCCATGGTGATGGCGATGGGTAAGTCAGCCCCCTCCGGGGGCAGCGTCGTACTCAAAGTGACAAGCGTGGGGGTCATGGTTTTATGCAGGATTGTCGATTTCAATAAATTCATGGGCAATGCCAAATTCAGCCGCCAAGTGAGCCGCCGCCGCTGGCGCGCCGTAACGCTCAGTCGCATGGTGACCACAGGCAAAGTAAGCCACGCCACACTCGCGCGCCAAATGGGCTTGCGGCTCGGACATTTCACCAGTGATGAACGCGTCCGCCCCCGCAGCAATGGCAGCCTCAAAATAGCTCTGCGCACCACCGGTGCACCATGCTATTTTTTTAATAGCTGCATCATCAATAAATATGCCGGCTACAGGCCTATTTAGACATAATTCCAGGTGTTTTTGCAAGATTTGACCGTTTTGAAAGCCTTTTGGGAAGCTTTTAGAGGTCACCGACAAATCAGCCAGCCAACCCAGTGATTGTTCGCCAAAATATTGGATGTCGACACCATAAGTCGAGCCAGAAGCCGATTCAGGCTGCAAAAAACCCAATTTTCGCCCCAATTGCGCGTTATTGCCCAAGCTGGGATGCGCGTCCAGCGGCAAATGGTAGGCCAGTAAATTGATGTCGTGCTGCAGCAGCAATGCTAGGCGTTGCTTCATCCAACCCATCACCACACCGCTTTGGCCGCGCCAAAACAGGCCGTGGTGCACAAAGATAGCGTCCGCTTTGGCAGCAATAGCGGCTTCAATCAACGCGCGGCTGGCGGTGACGCCTGAGACGATTTTGCGAATCTGCGCCTTGCCCTCCACCTGCAAACCGTTGGGGCCATAGTCGGTAAAGCTTTCTGGCTGAAGCAAGGCGGTGCACGCAGCCAGCAAGGTGGCTCTGTCAACCTGGGAGGGCGTTGTCGAGTTCATAGATAAAGAGTTTATAAACTATTGATAAAACTATCTTAGCAAGGCTGGCATTTTCCAGATTGTGCCCCCAGATACCGGCAACGTTCCAGAATTTTTAGTACAACTCTTACATTTTCAGTGGACAATGAACACATGAAACGATTTTGGCTCCTCTTCTCCCAATCTGTGACGGTCTTGCTGGCCGCCTATTTTGTCATCGCTACGCTCAAACCCGAATTGCTGGGTGCCAACCGCAGCGGCAAAGTGGCGGGTATTTCCGTCATGGAGGCGCCAGCCATGGCCAATGGTGCCTCGCCCGTCGGCAGCTTCAGAGTGGCTGCGCAAAAAGCCTCTGCAGCGGTAGTCAGCATCAATGTCAGCAAAGCAGCGGTTAAAAACCCGCAAAGTGACGACCCGTGGTTCAAATTCTTCTTTGGCGACAAAGGCAGCGAGCCGCAAGCGGGGTTGGGCAGCGGCGTGATTGTTAGCCCCGAAGGCTATATTTTGACCAACAACCATGTGGTTGAAGGGGCGGATGAGATTGAAGTGATTTTGAACGACAGCCGACGCGCCAAAGCCAAAGTGATTGGCACAGACCCTGATTCTGACCTCGCCATCCTCAAAATCGCGCTAGACCGCCTGCCCGTCATCACACTGGGCAACTCTGACAATTTACAAGTTGGCGACCAAGTCTTGGCCATTGGGAACCCGTTTGGCGTCGGCCAAACCGTCACCAGCGGCATTGTGAGCGCTTTGGGGCGCAACCAATTGGGCATCAACACCTTTGAGAACTTCATTCAAACCGATGCGGCCATCAACCCCGGCAACTCGGGCGGTGCGCTGGTCGATGTGAATGGTAATTTGCAAGGCATCAACACCGCCATCTACTCCCGCTCGGGCGGCAGTTTGGGCATTGGTTTTGCCATTCCCGTATCCACCGCTAAACAAGTGATGGAAGGCATCGTCAAAGATGGCCAAGTCACGCGTGGCTGGATTGGCGTGGAGCCACAAGATTTGTCGCCTGAGCTGGCGACCACCTTTGGCATCAAAACCCCTGCCAACGCCAACGAAGCGATGCAAGGGGTGATCATCACTGGCGTGTTGCAAAATGCGCCCGCCGCCAAAGCGGGCATCTTGCCTGGCGACATCATTGTGAGCATTGCAGATAAACCGATACACAATGTTTCAGAATTACTCACCAGTGTGGCCATGCTGAAACCTGGAAACAGTGAGAAATTTGGCATTATTCGTAAAGAAGTGAAGATGGAGTTGTCAGTTTCTGCGGGTACACGTCCACGGCCTAAGGCAGTTGCGCGTTAAAGACACGTGACTGATGTGCTGTTGTTTTAACCCTTTGGAGTGATGTGATGAAAAAACGCGTGATTGTGCAGTTGGTAAGTGCTTCTGTTTTGGCTATGGCTGGCTTGTCAGCACATGCTGCAGGCCCTGATTGGAGCTTGATCATCACTGGCCCCGGCATTGTTGTTCCGCCAGCACCTGCGCAAGTGGCTCCTGTTCGTGTCGCCCCAGTACCAGCTCAAGTGATCAATGTGCAGCCCCAGCCGATGCCTGTTCAAGTTCAGCCCTTCCCAGCTCAAGTGAACTCCCGCTATGACAACGGCCATTGGGAGCGCGAGCGTGCCGACTACGACCGCCGTTTTCAAGACCGTGAGAATTACTATGTAGAGCGTGAGCGCGCTTTCCAAGCCCGTGAACGTGCTTTCTTAGAGCGTGAAAAGCAGCGTCAGCTGGTGGTTGAAAACAACCAACGTGCGTCGCAGGCGATCAACGACCGCCAAGAGCAACAACTCGACCGTATTGTTGGCGGGATCAGTGAAGGCCGCATCAGCAAAGATGACTTCTTAGCTTTGATGGCACAACAAAAGCAAATCAGCAACCAAGAGCGTACGTTTTTAGCGGATGGTTTCTTCTCACAAGACGAATACCAGCAAATAAATGCCGCGCTAGATGTTGCCGAGCAATCGATCGGTCGCAATTTGCGGCGCGGCGCAGGCCGCCCATACCCACAGCCACGCGAGCGTCAGTTTTACCCACAATCTCGCTAAACGGAGTTAGTCGGAGCTAGCGACAACCCTAAAAGCCGCACCCATGTGCGGCTTTTTTGTTTGTTTTGCTATAATCAAGCCATTCCGAGGAGCGATGCAGTTCAAATCAGTTGAACGAGGCTCGGACAGCATGCAGATTGACATTGGGTTTCACTACTCAGCATCAGTGCACTGCACCAACCGCGCTCACCCACTGTTCTGTGAGGTGAGTCTCCCCAAAAGAGCTTCTACATCACCGCTGCAGTGATTTATTCAAACTTATTTAACTTTAAATATTTGGAGTGAGCCATGAACCCGCAAGCTAAATCAAAAACAACTTCTGTTGCTAAAAAACCAGCAACTAAACCCGCAGCAAAGCCAGCTGTCAAGCCAGCAACCACCGCACTGGTGCAAGCTGTCATTGCTGCTGCCAAACAAGACTACGCTATTGCCGACCTGAGCCAAGCCGCTTACGGACGTAAAGAGCTGAACATTGCCGAGACAGAAATGCCCGGTTTGATGGCCATCCGCGAAGAGTTCGCGAAAGCACAGCCGCTCAAAGGTGCGCGCATCACTGGATCCCTGCACATGACGATTCAAACCGCTGTGTTGGTTGAGACTTTGCAAGCACTGGGCGCGGATGTGCGCTGGGCATCTTGCAACATTTACTCAACGCAAGACCACGCAGCTGCCGCTTTGGTCGCCACGGGTACACCCGTTTTTGCTTATAAAGGCATGAGCTTGGAAGTCTACTGGGATTACACGCACCGTATTTTTGAATTCACCGGCAAAAAGGGCACTGCTGCTGAAGGCCCGAATATGATTTTGGACGACGGTGGCGATGCTACTTTGCTAATGCATTTGGGCACACAAGCTGAGAAAGACCTCAAAGTCATCTCTAAGCCAGGCAGTGAAGAAGAGATTTGCCTGTTCAACGCCATCAAAGCCAAGCTCAAGTTGGACCCGACTTGGTACAGCCGTCGCCTGAAAAACATCATGGGCGTGACCGAAGAAACCACGACCGGCGTGTTGCGTTTGAACGAAATGTCTGCCAAAGGCACTTTGAAACTGCGCGCTATCAACGTGAACGACTCAGTGACCAAGTCTAAGTTCGACAACCTCTACGGTTGCCGCGAGTCTTTGGTTGACGCGATCAAACGCGCCACCGACGTGATGATTGCCGGTAAAGTGGCTTTGGTCGCTGGCTACGGTGACGTGGGCAAAGGTTCTGCCCAAGCTTTGCGCGCTTTGAGCGCCCAAGTGTGGGTAACAGAAGTTGACCCAATCAACGCCTTGCAAGCGGCTATGGAAGGCTACAAAGTCGTAACCATGGAATACGCTGCTGACAAAGCAGACATTTTTGTCTCTGCGACTGGCAACAAAAACGTCATCACTTACAAACACATGGACGCGATGAAAAACAACGCCATTGTTTGTAACATTGGCCATTTTGACAACGAAATCGACGTTGCTTCTTTAGAGAAATGCAAGTGGGAAGAAATCAAGCCACAAGTTGACCACGTGATTTTCCCGAAATCTGGCAAGAAAGCTTCCAAGCGCATCATCTTGCTGGCCAAAGGCCGTTTGGTGAACTTGGGCTGCGGCACGGGCCACCCAAGCTTTGTGATGTCTTCTAGCTTTGCAAACCAAACGATTGCGCAAATCGAATTGTTTACCAAGCCAAAAGAATACAAAATCGGCAAAGTGTATGTCTTGCCTAAGCATTTGGACGAAAAAGTGGCGCGTTTGCACCTGAGCAAAGTTGGCGCTGTCTTGACAGTGCTGTCTGACGAGCAAGCAGCTTACATTGGCGTGAGCAAAGCTGGCCCGTACAAAACTGACACATACCGCTATTAATTAGCAATAGCAGAAATTAACTTAAGTCAATCCGATTTAAATTAACAATGCTATTAAATACATAGCGCTACTGGCAACTATAACGCCGGTTAGCGCTATTTTTTATTTGAAAATAAGAACTTAATGCGTGCAGATCAACTTCTCGTCATCCGTGGCTTAGCCAGTACCCGCGCACAAGCGCAGCGGCTGATTGCCAGTGGCGTGCAGTGGCTCAAACTGGGTCATCACTACACCGCACAAGGTGCCAACACCAGCGCAGAAATTGGTGCAGCGAGCGCTTCCATGACCTCCAGCGGCTCTACTCTGTATTGGCAACGCATCGTCAAAAACGGCGATATTTTGCCGATTGACGCTCAAATAGAGCTCCTCAACGATGCCGAAGCACGTTACGTCTCGCGCGGCGGCTTGAAGCTCGAAGGCGCATTGGCGACCTTGGGTTTAAGCGTCGCGGGTAGCACCTGCTTGGATGTGGGCCAATCAACGGGCGGTTTTACCGACTGCTTGCTTCAATTGGGCGCTGAACGCGTCGTCGGCATTGACGTTGGCTTTGGGCAATTGCATGACAAACTGCGCTCCGATGAGCGGGTTTTGAGCATCGAACGCCTCAACGCCCGCGAACCTGGGGCTATTACAGCCGCAATAGACATCGCCTTGAATGGTGAAGAAGAAATGCTGAGTCTGGATGGCGACGATGCGTACGATGACTTTGACGATGAAGTCGACGAGCGTATCAACATCAAAGAAGCTACTAAATCAATAGCTAATGAAATAACAAATACGTCGGCTAGCCCTATATTTGATGGTTTTATCGCCGAATTTGACTTGATTGTGGGCGATTTGTCATTCATCTCGCAAACTTTGGTCTTACCAGCCATCGCGCCACTCTTGAAACCGAATGGCTGTTTGGTCATGTTGGTCAAACCGCAGTTTGAGCTCAATTTTGGCCAAGTCGGTAAAGGCGGCATCGTGCGCGAAGCGGCTTTGTACGCGCAAGTCGAAAAGCGCTTGCGCGACGCCTATGCCGAGCAAGGGCTCACCGTTCACGCTTGGCTGGAGTCGCCGATTCAAGGCGGCGACGGTAACCGCGAATTCTTTATTCATGCTTCAAAAGCGCCTTGAACTTTGAAATTAGCCTGAAAAAGCCTCACAAAACCTATAGCCCCATCATGACAACATCTTCACTTCCATTAAGTCTAGAGTTCTTCCCCCCTAAAACGCCAGAAGGTGCTGACAAGCTGCGCGTGGCGCGCCAAGCGTTGTACCAACTTAAGCCGCAATTTTGCTCAGTAACTTTTGGTGCAGGCGGCTCGACCCAAGCAGGTACATTTGGTACGGTCAATGAAATTTTGGCCGAAGGCGTAGCTGCAGCCTCCCACTTCTCCTGCGTTGGCGCGACCAAAGCCACCGTGCGCGAGCAATTGGCCGAATTACGTGGCAATGGCGTTAAACGCTTGGTAGCACTGCGTGGCGACCTGCCCAGCGGCTTTGGTGCCGGCGGCGAGTTCCATTACGCCAGCGACTTGGTCAGCTTCATCCGCGCCGAAACCGGCGATGCTTTTCACATTGAAGTGGCCAGCTACCCTGAAGTGCATCCACAAGCAAAATCGCCCGAGTCGGACATGCAAGCCTTTTCCACCAAGGTCAAAGCCGGTGCAAATTCGTCGATTACCCAGTATTTTTACAACGCAGCGGCCTACTTTCATTTCATGGACGAATGCCGCAAGCTGGGTTTGGACATCCCTGTCGTGCCAGGCATCATGCCGATTACCAGTTCCACGCAATTGATGCGCTTCAGCGATGCTTGCGGTGCAGAAATCCCACGCTGGGTTCGCCTGCGCCTGCAAGCGTATGGCGACGATATTGCCTCCATCAAAGCCTTTGGCCTCGATGTGGTGACCAGTCTGTGTGAAGAGCTGATCAAAGGCGGCGCGCCAGCAATTCACTTTTACACCATGAACCAAAGCGCGCCGACGCTGGCTATTTGTAAGCGTCTTGGCTTGACACCTTAGGCGCAACGCAAGGGTTAGCGATACAGCCTCAACATGCGTGGCGCGCGTCCAGTAAACTCGCGCCATGGCTACCAATTTAAATGGGCAACTGGTTGTTGCCATCTCTTCGCGTGCTTTGTTTGACTTTGAGTCTGAAAACGAAGTCTTTGAACAAGGCGATGACCGTGCGTACATGGATTTGCAGCTCGCCCAATTGGACGTGCCTGCGAAACCGGGTGTCGCTTTTTCACTGGTCAAAAAGTTATTGGCTTTCAATACCGATGGTGCTAAGCGCGTTGAAGTCGTCATTTTGTCGAGGAACGACCCCGTCTCCGGCATGCGGGTTTTCCGTTCTGCACAACACTACGGTTTAGACATTTTGCGGGGTACGTTTACGCGCGGACAGTCGCCGTGGCGGTATTTAAAACCCTTGCATGCCAATTTGTTTTTATCGACGCATCTAAGTGACGTGCAGGCGGCCTTAGAAGCTGGCGTACCCGCTGCGCAGGTCTACCCCCAATCTGCCCATGCCAGTAGCGCCCACCCTCATGAAGTGCGCATCGCTTTTGATGGCGATGCCGTTTTGTTCAGCGATGAAGCTGAACGTGTTTTTCAAACAGAAGGCTTGTCTGCCTTTCAAAAGCATGAAAAAGACAACGCCAACCGCCCTTTGGCGGGCGGCCCCTTCAAGCCCTTGCTAGAAGCCCTGCATCGCTTGCAAAAAGAAGGAACCTCTACCATGCGCCTGCGCACGGCTTTGGTCACGGCAAGGAGTTCGCCCGCAGATGAACGCGCCATCAAAACACTGATGCAATGGAATATTGAAATCGACGAAGCCATGTTCTTGGGCGGTTTGGCCAAAGGCGAGTTTTTGCGTGAGTTTGAGCCAGATTTTTTCTTTGACGATCAAACCGGCCACGTTAACTCAGCGGCACAACATGTCCCCTCGGGTCACGTGGCCAGTGGCGTGGCGAATACAAAAGGCGAGTTGTCATGAGTTTGCTATCAAAATTTAAGCACTTTGGTGAGTTTATTCGGCGGGTAACGAAGTTGTCGTTGCCGTATTTTCAATCTGAAGAAAAATGGCTGGCACGCGGCTACTTGTTGATCATCGTGCTGCTCAATCTTGCGGTTGTCTACATGGCGGTGCAGTTCAACGATTGGAATCGCATTTTTTATGACTCCCTGCAAAATAAAGACGAAAAAGTATTTTGGGAACAATTAACCCGCTTCAGCTACCTTGCGTTTGGCAGCATTGTGATCACGGTTTACAAGTTCTATCTGACGCAAAGCTTCGAATTACGCTGGCGCAAGTGGATGACAGCTCAGTATTTGAGCCGCTGGTTGCATCAACAGACTTTTTATAAACTGGAATTGCTTCGCTATACGCAAGCTGCATCTAGCCCCAACACGCCTGATAACCCTGACCAACGCATCTCTGAAGACGTTAACCAGTTCACATCCGCTACCGTGTCTTTGTGCATGGGTTTGTTGAATTCTGTCGTGACGTTGGTCAGCTTTGTGGGTATTTTGTGGGCTATCTCTGGCGCAGTTTCGTTTCATATTGGCGCGCAGCAATACACCATTCCTGGCTACATGCTGTGGGCAGCCGTTGCTTACTGCGTCGTAGGCAGCGTGCTGACGCACTACATTGGTAAGCCTCAGATCAAGTTGAACTTTTTACAACAAAAATATGAAGCAGATTTTCGACATCACATGGTGCGCGTGCGTGAATACAGCGAGGCTATTGCCTTAGACAAAGGCGAGCATGTTGAGCAACAACAACTCACGGGGCGTTTTGACCATGTGCTTACCAATTACTTGAGCTTGGTTCGCTCGCAAAAGAACTTGATTTGGTTCACCAGCTTTTTTGGGCAAGCTGCCATTATTTTCCCTTTTGTGGTGGCGTCTCCGAGATTTTTCAGTGGTGCCATCGCTTTAGGCGAGTTGATACAAATTTCCAGTGCTTTTGGGCAAGTGCAGAACTCACTCAGCTGGTTTGTTGACAGCTACAGTAGCTTGGCCAGCTGGCGCGCCACCACCGACCGCCTGACCAGTTTTGACGAAAGCATGACAGCGAGTGAGGCCTTGTCGACCAGCGCTGCCACAGCGAAAACGACGCAAACGACGCAAACGGCACAAATAGGAAACTCAAACACCTTGACTGCAGACGACTTGACTTTGGCATTGCCAAGCGGTCAAGTCTTGCTCGCGCATGCCACGCTCAAAGCGCAGGCTGGCGACGCTATTTTGCTCAGTGGCCCATCGGGCAGCGGCAAATCGACCCTGTTCAGAGCTATCGCTGGCATTTGGCCATTCGCCAAGGGCCATATTCACTTGCCAGCCAATGCGATGTTTATTCCACAGCGCCCGTACTTTCCGAACGGCAGCTTGCGCGATGCATTGGCCTACCCTGAGCCCGCAGCCAGCTATACCGATGCCATGCTGCAAACCGCTCTGCAAGATGCCTTGTTGCCACAGCTTGCCAGTCGTTTGGACGAAGACGATGCTTGGGGACAAATATTGTCGGGTGGTGAGCAACAGCGTTTGGCCATTGCACGCGTTTTTCTCAAAAAACCACAATGGATTTTTGCAGATGAAGCTACCAGTGCTTTGGATGTTGAGGCTGAGAATACACTGTACAAACGGCTTCTAACCGCGGTGAATGTTGCCAAAGGCGCTATTATTTCAATAGCACATAGGCCCAGCGTTGCCGCTTTTCATGCACAAACGTGGACGCTAGAGAAGTCGTTACCCCAAACGGACGGTGCTGAACCCGTGGCGGCTTATTCGGTCAC
>JAYVSU010000135.1:0-18120 GCA_043775055.1 Polaromonas sp. | reverse complement strand
GCATCAAGTCTGACACCGCACTTTTGGGCGGCATCATCCAGATGCGTGGCATCAAAAACGAATAAACACGTTCAAGTTAGTTTGAACCGCCCTGTCCGTGCCCACGCGCGGCTAGGGCGCGTTGCTTGTCTTTCTTGCTCGGGCGCTTGCCTTTAACGCCGCCATTTTTCGGGTTATTGGGTGATTTGAGGCTTTCGTCAACGCTACCATTTGTATTCGCAACTGCAGGTTTGATGGGCGCTAAGACGATTTCAGGCTCAAAGCCTTCAATCTGTTCCCGAATCAAGTTCAAGCCTTGGCGCTTTTCAATCAGACGGAAATGCGCCTCAGTGTCGGCACTGACAAAGCTGATCGCCACGCCACTCTCCCCCGCACGGCCGGTACGGCCAATGCGGTGAATGTAGTCCACGCTGGAGCGCGGTAAATCGTAATTCACCACGGCTGCCAAATTGGCAATGTCAATGCCTCGTGCTGCCACGTCGGTCGCGACGACAACTTGCCACTTCTTGGCTTTGAAGTCCGCCAAAGTCTGCGTCCGGTTGCCTTGGCTGAGTTCGCCATGAAAAGGCACAGCATTCATGCCCGCGTTGTAAAGCTTGGTTGCTACCAATTCTGCAGCGTACTTGGTTGCTACAAAGACCAGCACTTGCTCCCAATCGCTGGTTTCAACCAATTTTTTCAGCAACATCGTGCGGCGTTTGGGGTCGACTTGAATAGCGCGTTGCAAAATAATCGGGTCATTGGCTGCGGTCGATGCCACTTCAATCTTGATCGGGTCGCGCAGCAAGGTGTCGGCCATGGCCTGCACTGCCGCCGGAAAAGTCGCTGAAAAGAACAAACTTTGGCGTTTTTCAGGCAGCAAAGCCAAAATTTGCGACAGCTCTTCGGCAAAACCGCCGGCACGAATCACACCGCCCGCCGTCGGTGAGCCACCCATGTCGAGCAATCGGTCGGCTTCGTCCAATACGAGCATGTCCACCGTATTCAGCTTCAAAGCGTTGTGCGCGACCAAGTCTAGCAAACGACCTGGTGTGGCGACTACCACGTCCGCACCACCGCGCAAATTCATCATTTGCGGGTTGATAGATACGCCCCCAAACAAAGTGGCCACTTTGATTTGAATCGGCAAATGCTGCGCCAAACTACGGATCGCCTCGCCGGTTTGGGCTGCCAACTCACGCGTAGGCACCAAAATCAAGGCTTTGGTTTCACGTCTGGCATGACGCAAGTGGCGCGGGTTGTTCAGCTGCTGCGTCAGCAAGGCTTGCAACAATGGCAAGCAAAATGCCGCCGTTTTGCCAGAACCGGTTTGGGCCGCGCCCAACACGTCTTGACCCGCCAAAATGGCCGGAATAGCCTCGGTTTGGATGGCTGTGGGTATTTCATAACCCTGCAGTTTGACGGCGTTGAGCAGCGCTGGCAGCAAGCCGAGTGTGTCAAATGAAGCGGTATTCAACGATTCTGTAAGTGATTGATTCATCAAGCTTTTTTTAGGTAAATAGATTTCAGTGTGAAGCTGCCAGCATCCATCCGGCAATCCACATCATGGCCGTCCGAGCCACCAGGCACGAGACGGATGCTTTTGACTTTGGTGCCTTTTTTCAGCACGGTCGACGAGCCTTTGACCTTCAAGTCTTTGATCAAAATCACAGCATCGCCATCAGCTAGCAGGTTGCCGTTCGAGTCAACAATGGGTTTGTCAGCGTCAGATTCGTCTGTAGATGCAACGACAGGCCACTCATGGGTGCAGTCAGGGCAAATGTAGTTATCGCCGTCTTGGTAAGTGTTCTCTAAGGTGCAGACGGGGCACGCCGGTAAGTTTTGCATCAGGTTATTGTAACCGATGGAAAACCCTTAGAAAGCTCAAAATAGAGCTAAATTTGGCTGTAGCCGGCGTATTTATTCATTATTTAGCTATTAAATAAATAGCAAATAGCCGCTTTTAAGTCTTATAACTCTCATCCATCCTGTCCAACTTACGCAGCAAAGCCGGCCAAGCCAGTGCGGCACCCATGCCGGCTGTGGCTACTTTCATGATGCCTTCGTTGGCTTTGGCGACTTGCGGCGCGACAAAATTCAGCTCGCCACCGGCTTGCGCGTCGATTTGGATGCGGCAGGTGTTCTCAAAGGTGTACATGTGCAAAAACGCATCAGGAATAGTCCGGCCCACGGTCAAAAGGCCGTGGTTGCGCAGCATGAGGTAGTTGGCATTGCCCAAATCGGCTTGCAGGCGCGGCTTTTCGGCTTCATTCAGAGCCACGCCTTCGTAGTCGTGGTAGGCCAGCGATGCCAACACAAAGGTCGATTGTTGGCTCAGTTGCAGCACGCCGCCCTTTTGTGCGCTCACCCCAACACCGGCGCGGGTGTGGGTGTGCAGTACGCAGCCAGCGTCTTCACGCACTTGGTGGATGCAACTGTGGATGGTGAAGCCGGCAGGGTTGACGGGAAATGGTGACTCGCTGATTTTGGTACAGTTTTGATCGATTTTGACCAAGCTCGAGGCAGTGATTTCGTCAAACATCAATCCGTAAGGGTTGATCAAAAAGTGATGCTCCGGCCCAGGAGTGCGCGCGCTGACGTGGGTAAACACCAAATCGCTCCAGCCGTAGGCCGCCACCAAGCGGTAGCAGGCGGCTAGGTCGACGCGCAATTGCCATTCTTCAGGGCTGACGCTGTTTTTGAGGGAGGGAATGTTCAACATGGTTGTGTCTCTTTATGGATTGATTCAGCGTTTTAGACCGTAGCAGGCTTCGCGTCAAGCGCCGCTTTGTAAACCGAATTTTTAGGTGCCGCCATCAGCCGGCGCAGCATCGGCTCGAAGGTGCTGATGGGGTAAATCTCGCCCTTGGGGTCGAAAGCGGGGTTGTCGTACAGCTCCACAAACTCCTTGGCTTGTTCGTAAAAAGCATGGCCTTTGAACATGTCGCGCATGTCGCGGTTCAAGCCGATGTAATGGAAGAAGTTGTAGCCCTGAAATATCCCGTGGTTTTGGATCATCCACAGGTTCGCTTCAGAGACAAACGGCTTCAAAATCGCCGCTGCAATGTCGGGGTGATTGAAGGAGCCCAACGTGTCCCCAATATCGTGCAACAGCGCGCAGCACACATATTCTTCATCCCGCCCATCCTTCAGCGCCAACGTCGCGGTTTGCAGGCAATGGCTGTAGCGGTCAATCGGGAAGCCGCCAAAGTCGCCGTCTAGCAGCTTCAAATGTTCCAAAACCCTGTCCGGCAGCGCCTTGCTCATCTTCATCGCTTCAGGGACGATCAGTCCCATCCAGTCGGCTTGGGTGCTGTCTTGCATGCGGGTGAAAGTCGCGCGTTCGGTCATTTTTCGTCTCCAGCTGGGTATTTGCCAAGCCTAGAGTGTCGCTTGCAGATTTAGCTTGCGCTGTCACCTTTGCAGCTTACACCTTAGCTCAGTGAAAATGCAATCTTGGCATCAGCCACGCGATGGCAGCGGGATACTGCACCTTGAATCACCGTCAAAGAACTGGGCGTGACTTCACCATGCGCACAGGCAATCAAAGTGCGCTGCAAAATCTCATCGACACTGAGCAGCAGTTTGCTCAGTTGTTCAGGGTCGTTTGCCGTGTTTATTTCGTCGTGCAGCGACAGCAGACTATGCAGGTCATCTACTGACTTATCCTGACTGGCTTTGCGCCTGCGTGATGTAAAAGCCGTGACAACAGACCCCAAACCTCCCAGCAAGGCCGCCCCTATGAACATGTGGTTGATATAGCGGTCTAAAAAAGTTTGGTACTGACCATCTAAGAGTTGCAATGTACCAGGGTGCACCGGCAAAGTGGGGATATTGCGCGCCGGCTCTTGCACGGTCAAAACTTCTGGGGTGTCAGCTTGTCGCCTGTCACGCATCGTGATCAGCGCTTTGGACAATACAACCGCGTCGCTGATCGACAGTTTTTCAGTCGACACCAAACGGTTTGAGAGGAAAATAGTATCCGTGTCGGCAGCCGGTATCGCGGGGTCAGCAGCGTAAAAACCTTTGGCGATCTCACCACTTTCTGCCCCACGGATGCGCTGGGTCAGGGCAGAAGCATCATCAAACGCGATCATCACCATTTTGTCGCTCCACGCTTTGCGCAAGTTGTCGTTGAAAGCCGCACGCGTTTTGATGCTGCCCGAGGATACCGAGAAAAAAGCGTCTATGGCACCCGATTTCACGCTATCTTCCTGCCCTCCGCGCTGCACCCGCACAAGGGTATAGTCATTTTCTTGCAGCCGCCAATGTGCCAATAACTGCTTCAACAAAAGGGCATTAATGTCCCCCGCGCCGCCAAAACCAATCTTTTTGCCCCTTAAATCAGCAATCTTTTTGATTTTTGACTCTGGTCGGGTAAAAATCACGGGGTAAAACTTGCGCAAACTGGCCAAGCTGCTAGCGCCTGCCAACAGTTCCAAGTCAGAGCGCGTAACAGCTAAATCAGCCTTGCCACTGGCCAAGGCTTGGGCGCTCTGCGCTGTACCATTTGTCCAAAGCGGGACAATTCGCACGCTGGCACGGTCCGTTTTTAAAGTTTCCGCTAAAAGCTGAACAATGCGCGGCTCATCCAAATCGGTATTGCCAGCGGCTATCACCAATTGATTGGGAATCAACCACCAAACCAGCGCCGAAATCATCAAAATCACCCCAGCCAGCACAGAAAACCCCACCCAGTGGTGCACCACCACAGTGCCCTGTCGCTTGAAAAAATTTATCATGGATTGGGTTGCAGTGTGCGGGGTTGAAAGCAGTCATTTGTAAAAGTGATTATGAAGCATCAATGGCGTTTGTGGCAGCGCCAATTCCACTGATTTACGTTGGATAAAAAGCTATGCTATCGTCAATTCCATGCAACTCAAACCCCTTCCTTCCACCCGCATAGACAAGTTCCTCTGGGCGACGCGGCATTTCAAGACACGAAGTTTGGCGAGTGAAGATATTGGCAAAGGGCGCGTCAAAATCAACGGCATTGTGGTGAAGGCGTCTGCCGATGTGCGGGTGGGCGATGAAGTGGCAATACAACGGCAAGGAATGGTTTGCACGTTCAAAGTGTTGATGGTGAGCGACCAACGCGGTTCGGCCCCGCTGGCACAGACCCTGTACGCCGAAACATCCGAGAGCATCGCCATCCGTGAGCGATTGCTGGAGGAACGCCGGCTGCACCCTGAGCCCGCCCTGACGATTGTCCAAGGCCGCCCGACAAAGCGGCAGCGGCGGGATTTGGATCAAGCTAAAGGAGACGGGAAAGGTGGCTCAGATAGCTGGAATGGGCGTTGGAGTGCTTCGATTGACTGAAATAGACCATTTTTAAGGCATAAAATGGCTGTAGCCGTCGTATTAATTGTCTTAGTAGCTATTTAAAATATAGCAAAATTAACTGCAGTAGTTCTACCTTTTTTTCTGGCGACAACCCAGTGATAGCCGCCACAAGCTTTGCATAAGCCGACAATCCACCGGTCTGTGCTTGAGCGTACTGCTAGCAGGGTCACCCACTTACCGAGCCGACTTGCTCGCACTCCAACCCCATCGATCCATCTTCGCCTTGTTGTTTGCCACATCTGCATGTATCGAGTCTGGAGGCAGTTGCTTCAGGCATTCTTCAAGCGCTGCGGGATCTAGGCTTTCGATCTGCTGGCTTGCAACTTGCACCTGCGGCGATTTGCCGTCCCACGCGAACGGGTTGCGATAAGCCGGCGCGTCAGGCAGGCAGTCGTTCTTGTACATGGGCGGCGCTTCAGACGCATACGGCGTGAACGCGATTGTTTTCTCAAAAATTAACGGTTTCCCCGTCGGCGTGGGTGGCAGCGGCGGCATGTTATTGATAGCTTTTCGGGCCAGTTGCTCGGCCACGGTGGATGTGCTCCACAGAGTCTCCAGCTTGGCCAGTGTGCCATCAGGCGCGATTTCCAAACGGAACCTGACCATACCCTGATCAGCCCCCTCGACCGCTGTACCCATCATGCTGCGAACCTGCTGTCCCCAGTGGTAGCGATAGCCTTTGCTGTTTTTCTTGGTGTAAGTGGCGGCAAAGGCCCATTCCTCAGCTGTTGGCGCGGCGGGCGCGGCCATCGAAGCCAGCTGGCGCGCCAGCGAGGTGGCTGTTGCTATCGGCTTTTCTTGCGGAGCCTGAACGGTGGGAACGGCCTTAGAAGTTGGCGGACTGGGTGGATTGACTGGCTCAGGAAGCGGCTTTTCAAGCTGCGGCTGCACGAGCTCCAGGTAAACGATCTTCTCCTCAGCTTTCGGCATATCCGGCTTGCTGTCGAGCAAGTGCAGATAGTTGGCCGCGAAGGCAAACACCACAGCATGCAATGCCACGGAAAGGAACAAAGCAAAACGGGTTTGTTTGCCCTTTAAATGCACTGTGCTGTGTTCCGAACTTGCAAGTTGGTGATTGCACCCCGCTCTATCAAGGCGACCGATGCAACCTAGGTGCAGACAGGAGCTGCAAATTCTCATCCACAGCCGTTGCCACACTTTTATGTTTCGCCATCAGCCCGCCCACTATCATGGCGGCTTTGAGTTGGTTGAGGTCTTTGACGGTGGGCGCGACTTTGATTTGGGCGATTGCCGCGTCGGTATTGCCACTCTTGATGACTGCGAGCACTTTGGTGGCCCATTCGCCGGTTTTTGCCATGATGTAGGTCCTTATTTGCCTGTTATTTACGCAAAGCTTGCAGTTTGGAAAAGGCGGAAGCCATGGCCGATGGCGCAGCTGCAGCGGGCTGTCCGCGATGTTGTTGGCCTTGATGACTGCGGTTTGCGCCCTCAAAACGATTCTCAGAGCGATTATTGCCTTGATCGCCCCGTTGTTGCGGCTTTTCACCCAATTTCATGGTCAAACCGATGCGTTTGCGGGCCACATCCACCTCCACCACCTGCACTTTGACAATATCACCCGTTTTGACGACTTCCCGCGCGTCGGTGGTGAATTTGTGGCTTAAATGGCTGACATGAACCAAGCCGTCTTGGTGCACGCCCAGGTCAATGAACGCGCCAAACGCGGCGACGTTGCTGACTGTGCCTTCCAAAATCATGCCTTCGCGTAGGTCTTTGATGTCTTCCACGCCGTCGTTAAACCGCGCCACTTTGAAGTCTGGGCGCGGGTCGCGGCCGGGTTTTTCTAGCTCGCCTAGGATGTCTTTGACCGTGATGACCCCGAACTTGTCATTGGCAAACAACTCGGGGCGCAAGGTTTTGAGCATGTCGGCGCGGCCCATCAGCTCGGCCACAGGCTTGCCCGTTGTGGCGATGATTTGCTCCACCACAGGGTAGGTTTCGGGGTGCACGCCGGTCATGTCCAGCGGGTTGTCGCCACCGCGAATGCGCAAAAAGCCTGCCGCTTGCTCAAAGGCTTTGGGGCCTAGGCCGGTGACTTCGCTCAATTGGCGGCGGTTTTTGAAGGCGCCATTGGCCTCGCGCCAACGGACGACCGATTTGGCGACGCTGGCTGACAGACCGGAGACACGGCTCAACAACGGCACGCTGGCGGTGTTCAAGTCGACGCCGACGGAGTTGACGCAATCTTCCACCACCGAACCCAAGCTGCGCGCCAGCTCAGACTGGTTCAAATCATGCTGGTACTGCCCCACGCCGATGGCTTTGGGGTCGATTTTGACCAACTCGGCCAACGGGTCTTGCAAGCGCCGCGCAATGCTGGCTGCGCCGCGCAGGCTGACATCAACGTCGGGCATCTCCAAACTGGCAAACTCGCTGGCGCTGTAGACGGACGCACCGGCTTCGCTGACGACAACCTTCTCAATTTTCACTACATTTTCTATAGCTGTCGAGGCAATAGATACGCCGGATGGAGCATTATTTAGGCTGTTTTTAGCCACCAACTTGATCAAATCCGCCGCCAGCTTGTCCGTTTCGCGGCTGGCCGTGCCGTTGCCGATGGCGATGAGGTTGACGCCGTGTTTTTCGCACAGTTTGCTCAACACGTGCAGTGAGCCGTCCCAGTCTTTACGCGGCTCGTGGGGATAGATGGTGGCGGTTTCTACCAGTTTGCCGGTCGCATCAACCACCGCAACCTTCACGCCGGTGCGGATGCCAGGGTCCAAACCCATCACCACGCGCGGGCCGGCGGGTGCGGCCAGCAGCAAGTCGCGCAGATTGTCAGCAAACACCTTGATGGCGACTTTTTCGGCCTCTTCACGCAGGCGGGCGAACAAATCGCGCTCGGTGGACAGGCTCAGCTTCACGCGCCAAGTCCAAGCCACGCATTTACGCAGCAGGTCGTCACTGGCTCGTCCCAAATGGCTCCAGCCTAGGTGCAGGGCGATGCGGGCTTCGGCCAATGAGATTGGCGCAGTTTTGCCAGCAACTGCGGGTTCTAGCGGGGTTGGAAGAACCAACTTGGCATCCAAAATCTCCAGCCCACGGCCACGGAACACGGCCAAAGCGCGGTGCGAGGGCACGCGACCAATGGGTTCGTCGTACTCAAAATAATCGCGGAACTTGGCAATATCGGCGGTGTTGGCATCTTTGCCATCCATCAGCTTGCTTTGCAGCAGGCCTTGGTCCCACAGCCATTCGCGCAGGTTTTGCACCAAGGCGGCGTCTTCTGCCCAGCGCTCGCTCAGCAAATCGCGCACGCCGTCTAAAACCGCTGCTACGGTGGAGAAATCGGGTTGTTTGTCTTCGCCCTCCACATGCGGTTTGAAGGGAATGACGAAGGTTTCAGCCTCGGCAGCGGGGTTTAGCGTGGGGTCGGCAAACAACTTGTCTGCCAGCGGCTCCAACCCCGCTTCCCGCGCCATTTGGCCTTTGGTGCGGCGTTTGAGCTTGAACGGGAGGTACAGGTCTTCCAGCTCTTGCTTGGTGGCGCAGTCGGCTATTGCAACACGCAGCGTATCGGTCAGTTTGCCCTGCTCGTCTATGGCTTTGAGTACGGCGATGCGGCGCTCTGCCAGCTCGCGCAGGTAGCTCAGGCGAAATTCCAGTTCGCGCAGTTGAATATCGTCCAAACCACCCGTGGCCTCTTTGCGGTAGCGGGCGATGAAGGGAACGGTGGCACCGCCGTCTAGCAACTCGACAGCGGTTTTGACTTGCTCAGGCTTGACCTTGATTTCAGCGGCGATTTGCTGGGTGATTTGGTGAATGTTGGAAGATTGGGTGTCAGACATGGGAAAATTGAATCTACAGACGTAAAAAAGGGCTTCTCAAAACGAAAAGCCCTCGTTAATTGACTGGATTTTACTTGCAGGGAGCAGCCCTCCCCCCCCTGTTACAGCTTACTTACTGTAGGTCAAGACAAAAAACTTGTCTGAAAAGAAGGTGTTGGCGTAGTAAGGCGATACGCTGGTGGTGATTTTCTTGGCCGCATCGGCACTGCCCTCTGCCGTTACCGCATAGATTTTTTTGGTTTTGGGATGAATTGCCATCGTCCGCACGCCAGCGGCCGTGCCTAAAGATTCGACCGGTTTGTAGGTTTCGGCATTGGTTTGCTCAAAGATGTTGATGATTGCATTGACGCCATTGGCCAAGAAAATGCGCTTCAAATCAGCGTCGTAAATCACGGTGTCGTTACCGCCACCTATTTCAGCGGTGTAAATGATGGCGCCGGTTTCAGCATTCATCACAGAGAAAGACGGCTTGACGGTCGCGCTACCACGGCAGCCCAAGAAAATGCGATTGTTAGCTACATCCAAAGCCAAACCGTTGGTTTGCGCGCAGCCTGGGGTGGGCCATTGGGCGGTGATTTTCATCTCTTTGGTGTCTAGGCGGTAGACCGAATTTTCATCGCGCGAGGCGACGTAGTAATTGCCTTTGCCGTCTGCTTCTGAATGCTCAGGTTTTTTGGTGGTGACGCGGATAGAGCCGACCTTCTCCAAGGAAGGCGCTTGCAAAATGACCAAATCAGTCCCCGTTTTGTCAGATGCCATGTTGACGACGATGCGCTTGGTGGCAGGGTCGTAATGGGTTGCGTCCAACTCTTCGCCCAGCTTGATGTTGGCGCGTGGCTCTAAGGTTGAGAGCTTGAAAGGCGTGAGCGTGCCGTTTTCGTTGTACGAAACACCCAAGTCGAACTCAGGAATCAGCGTGGCACCGTTAGAACTGTCTGCAGCCGTGTTGCCAATGACTTTGAGGACTTTGCCTGTAGCCAAATCAAGCGCGTGCAAACCCATGGCGCGGCGGCCGATGAACAAGTGGTTGTTGGCTGCGTCTAACGATACGTAATCCCAAGAAGAGTTTTTACCCGGGATGGATGTTGTGGCTTCTAAATGCCAGCCGTCAAAGGCTTGAGCCAATGGCGATACGGTGGCTGTGAGTGCAAAAGCTAAGCTGGTGACCAGCATTGTTGGTTTAAAAGAAAATTTCATCGCGTCTCCTCTGTATGTAGTTGTCTTGATTTTCAGAGATCTGCCTGCAAACCATCTGAGGGCATGCATTTTGACTCATCAGACAACTATGGCACAAGTCTGATGGATGACCCATAGCTAAGCCTTGTGGTTTTCCACATTTCAAGGGTAAGTACTGAGGGTAAACAGTGGCTATTCGCTAAAGCCAAAACGAACCTGAAGCGAACCTGAATAAAAATTAATTCAACAAGCCTTGATTTTTAGCACGCAAGACCGCTGCGGCACGGGTATGCACTTGCAGCTTGCGGTAAATGTTTTTCATGTGTGTGGTGACCGTTTGTGCGCTGATTTTGATGCGTGCTGCAATCTCAGAGCTGGTATAGCCTGCAGCCACGTACTCCAAGATTTCCTTTTCTCGCAAAGACAGCACACCATCGCCCTGCAATGTTTGAATGCCATGTCCGCTTTGTGGCAGATGCTGCAACTCGGCATGATGCACAGCCGCCAATTTCTGGACCAAACGCCGTGCCAAATTTGGAGAGATGAATGCACCACCGTTGGCCACCTGCAACACGGCTTGTGAAAAGTTGCCAAACCATGAATTTTTAACCAAATAGCCTGTTGCCCCAAGCTCAAACGCAGTGATGGCATGTTCCTCATCGTCCATCACAGACATCACAATTGCTTCGGCCGATGGGTGGTGCAATTTCATGTATTTGAGCAAATCAAAACCCATGCCATCACTTAAATTGAAATCTAGCAATAAGACATCAAACTCATAGCGTGAAATCAACAATTTACCTTCACGCAAATTGCTGGCTGAAGCTACCAAATTGATGCGCGTATCGAGATTCAATTCTTGACCAATAACGCTACGCATACGTGCATCGTTGTCCACCAAAATCACACGCAATGGTTGACTTGCTTGACCGACTAAAAAATCTGGCCACAAACTAGCGGGGCTGGTGTGGTATGAAAATTGACCATGTGTGGGTTCGCTGACAGCACACGCATGAATAGGAGTAACGACAGCTGCAGTAGACGTCGTCCTTGTTTGTATCGACACGGATTCATGCATAACAACCTCCTGTTTCATTCTTTAACGTAATTGTTGTAAGTGGATGAATAAAACTTTACATCAATGCTCAAAAAAAGATACAGACTGATTTGCTATTTAGTAATACAAAAATATACATTTTTTGGATGGTGAGAGTTTATGTATTTGAGTTGTACTTGCACCGAACAAGAGCGTCATTGCTGTACCTCCCAATAGAAGCATATGAAATCAAGTGGAAAATTAATGCACCAAATAGAAAACAAAAATTACATGAATTGAAATTTAACAAGAAAACTTTGTCACTAAAAATAAATTTATTACGATTTATTACAAAATTTACGAACAATAACTACCGTGCAATTTACCCAAAGTACTTCGTTTGAATAAATAGGTCGCTCTGGAATCTTATTTTTCGGCCCAAAAGACGACTTGATCGAGGGGTAGCCAAGTTACCCCTTCTGCGGTATTGATAGCTCAGTATCAAAAAAAGAAACTACAACCCAGATGAAACAAGAAGTGATGTGCTTCAGCTATCAGCCTTAGCCACCATCTCTTGCCTCATCTACTTGCCTTGATAGTTTGACCACTTCAAACCTTCAGGGGTTTCAAAACATTAATTTAGGGGATTCATCATGAAAAAATTATCCGTTTTGGCTTTGGCCTTGTTTGCAGCTTCCGCATTTGCTACTGGCCCTACTGTGGTCACAATTTCTGGCAACTCAGTTCAGTCGGCGGCTTTTGATGGTACGAATGTGTCCAACACCGTGATGGGAAATGACAACATCGGTCAGCAAAACTTGGCTAGCAATGCAGGTGATGTCACGATTCGTGGAAATTCAGTTCAAGGCGTAAATGCACGCGGCGGCAGTATTACAAACAAAGTTGAAGGCAGCGACAACGTGGCTAGCCAAAACCTGTCCTCAAATGTAGGAAGTGTCATGGTGACTGGATACTCCTCTCAATACACTAGTTCAATAGGTTCGAACATTTCGAACGCAGTTAGTGGCCGAGACAATCTGGGCACTCAAAACATTGCCTCGAACAATTCTTGCGCCACTTGCAACGCCAGCGAACATCGCCGTTGAAGTGCTCCCAAGATGTGCTGCTCTGTAGAAATGCAGGCAGCACTTGACTTGGGGTCTTCAATGAGGGTCGATATTTAAGGAGTTTGTCATGCGAAGAATCATATGGGGACTGCTGGTCTTGCTAGCTAATCCCGCATGGGCAACAGGCTATGAGCCACTCGTCATCTCAGGTAACTCGTTGCAAATGGTTGTTTTGAATGGCACGTCAGTGAGCAATAGTGTCATCGGCAGCCAAAACGTAGCGCAGCAAAATTTGGCAAGCAATACCGGTAATGTCATGATTGATGGGATGTCTGAGCAGGTGGTAGCCGCCTACGGTAGCGTTATCCGTAATGAGGTCAGCGGCAGTCAAAGTTACGCCAGTCAGAACTTCTCGTCCAACATAGGTGAAGTAGCCATCGGTGGTGGTTCATTACAAGTCACGGCGCTGTTAGGCTCCTACGCCTACAACAGTGCGGCAGGACACCAAACTTATGCCGTACAAAACGTGGCGTCGAACAATGCGTGCTTCACCTGCGTAGGTGGCCGCTGCGGATTTAGCCGATAGCGGCTGTGTGATGCAGGCCAAGCCAACAACCTTGACCTGCACCCTGCATACAGGAGACACATCATGAAAAAATTTCCAGAATTTTGGCTTCTTAGCATAGCTGGGTACATGTGCTGCATGGGCAGCGCTTTTGCACAAAATGCGCCTGGAGAAGATCCGATCACTTTTTTGAAGCAAACAAAATTAGAAAGCCGACCTGCAGCAGCGAGTCCGCAATCCACGGGTCTTGACCCTTTATTTGGCTTGCCCGGCTGGTTGAATGCACGCGTCACACGCTACACAGCGCGCGCTTATTCAGACCAAACAGGTGACGTGCTGACTGAAAACGACGCAGTCACCACTGCCAGTGCTCAAGGCTTGAAAAAGGTCTGCGTGCAAGAAGTCGGCAGCACGCCTTCTGACACAGGTTTCGGTAAATATGGACCCAAAGGCGCTGCGCAAGTTGTGGTGCTCAAGGGCGATCTGGTCAATATTTGCAAGTAATAACAACAAACACAACAATAGCAGGCCACGTATGAAAACCCATCTAAAAACCACTACGAACAATCGCTTTAACTTTCATGCGCCCTTGCTTTTTACCATTGTTACAGCCTTGCTGGTGTCTGGCTGTGCTGCTCCGCTGAATGTCCGCAAGGATGCGAACTTTCAATCGTATGCCTCAGCCGCAGATCGGCCCACCAACCGCCCGACCCGTTCGTTGTCCAGCTTGACGCCGTCTTTGATGTGTATGGATTTGATGTTCCGGCAGGCGGAGCTGCCCACCACTTTGGTGACCAGCAAACAAATTCCAGACGCGTCTACCAAAGTCGCCGTGGCCACCAAAGACATGATTGTGACTGCGCTGTCGCAAATGTCGCGGCTGAGCAATGCTTTTCGCTTTATTGACTATGAAGTCGACATTTCTCGACAAGACACCGTTCAAAACATGACCGCCATCATGCTCAACAACAACCAAATGCAGTTGCAAAAACCGGCAGTGTATGTGTCCGGCTCGCTGTCGTTTGTGGATCAAAACGTTATCAACAACCATTTTGACGCTGGAACGTCAGCCACGCGGTTGGAGACGGGTTACAGCAGCAACCGCAATGCCACCATCATCGGTTTGGACTTGCATCTTGGCGACTTCAGAACTCGCACCATCATCCCCGGCTTGGACTCTGCCAATGAGGTGGTCATCGGCAATGCCAGTCAAGGCCTTGACCTGGCCGGCAAAATCGGCAGCTATGGCGTACAGTTGAATGTGGGACGCGACTATACCCAAGGCACAGGCGCTGCGGTACGCACACTGGTGGATCTGGCCATGATTGAACTGCTTGGCAAATGGTCGCGTCTCCCCTACTGGAGATGCCTCACATTGGACCAAAACCACCCCGATCTACAGCGCCAAATGCGTGATTGGTATGAAGAGGGCTCACCAGCGGTCCGTTCAAAACTGGTCAAAACCTCGCTGGTCAGCCAAGGCTATATGACCGCACAACAAAGTGCGGAGCCTGACAACAGCGCCAACTTCAAACTGGCTTTGGGCAAATTTCAGGCCGACAGTGGCATGGTGGTTACAGGCGTGATCGACTTTGCAACCTATGAACGTGTCTTGCACAGCTACACCAAGTTAGATGCGGAAGGTAAGCTTGTCACTGTCGGCTGGAACCCCAACAATGCGATTCCTGTGCCTGCTGTTGCTAACGAACTGGTCACCCAAACCGATTTAAATGCCGTGGCTTTCAGCGAAAAATCAATGCCTCGGGTGATTGATTTACAGATTGAAAACGCCCAACTTGATAAATATGCCTATGAAGTGGGAGACCAGATTTTTTTGTCAACCAGTGTCTCCCGCGCCTCTCACGTGTATTGCTACTTGCAAGAAGCGACAGGCAACGTTTTGCGCTTAATACCCAATGCTACGAACACAGAATCTTTGATGAGCGCGAATTTGGCGGTGCGGATTCCAGATTGGATGAGCACCAAACCGGGCTTTATCTTGGATGCAGCAGCACCGGGTAATGAGCATGTGACTTGCCTTGCAACCAATGAAGATGTGATGGCCAAATTGCCTGCGCCACTACAAGCTATGGCCTTTAAACCGATTGAGGGTTACAAAACCAAAGAAGATGTGATTACAGCGTTCACACAAGTTGCAGGTGCCAGCGGCGTGAGTCAAGCCACCGTGACTTGGCGCGTGACACCCAAAACCGTCAAAGCAGCAGCTAAATAGCCTGAAAAAATTCTGAAAGTAGCCATCAAAGATGCTGTCATGCTTTTACATGCTCACCACCTGAAACCCGAGCAAAAGGCCCTGCTGAGAAATGTCGTAGGCGCATTGGCAGCAATTTTGTTAGCTGCCGCTTTGATTGGGTTGATGGCGCTACTCTTGGTTTTTCCGATGGCTTCTTTCGCGCTGCAAGTTGATGCCCCTGTCAAAAAAAATAATACTAGCCAAGGCGATCCAGTGCAAGAGCGGGCCAATGCACCTGCACCCGCAGCTCTACCGCTAACCAAACCTGTCGTTGAAAATTCGGCACTGGCCAATGAAATCAACCGGCTTAAAGCTGTTGCCAACCGAAACAACATCGGTAACGCACTTGCACGCGGTCGCATACCTTCTCCAACTGCAATTGCAAACCAGACGCAATCGCGCAGTGCAGCATGGTCTCTGGGTTTGCTGTACCTGCATGGCATGGGTGTGACGCAAGACCCTGGACAAGCTGTATTTTGGTTCAAACAAGCCAACCAGTTCGGCGAACCTTTAGCCGCTGCAGGCTTGGCTTGGTGCGCCATCGATGGCTGCAATACGCCACCCAACCCGGCTGCAGCCAGACCTTGGATAGCCCAACTGCGTAGCCTCAAACCAGGCAAAGCCTTGTACCTTGAGTGGTTGCTTGAATCCACACTGTCGCCCATTCAAACCAACGCTGCGGCAACGGCGGATGAGATGGAAAAAACCCGCCAAGCACGTCGTCAACTGCTGCTCAATGCTGCAAAACTGCAAGATGTACATGCTTTGATTGAACTTGGTTTTGAAAGCGTTGCAGCCGAGCGCATCAAAGAAGCGCAAGGCTACTTCGCTGCTGCTGCGCCCTACTCCTCCATAGCTGCAGACAATGCCAGACTGGTAGTGAACAGACAAAGCGACCAAAAAGCACTCTGCCAAGTCAGCAACGCTGCCGAACTGACAGCAAGCACCTTGCTCACCTCAGCGCAAGCATTGCACCGTGGCGATTTATGCCAAGTCAACTACTTTGAGGCGATTCGCCTTTACAATTTAGCTGCTGCTAAGGGTAACTTGGTTGCCAAACGCATGCTGGGTTTGATTTATTCGCGACAAAACGCGACCGGGGACATCAACATCGCATGGATGCAGCAGTTGGCCAACTTAAACGTCAGCACCTTGTCACCCAACCTAGACCGCCCTAGCCTGCCACCTATGCTGAGGCGAGAAGCCACAGCTTTGACAGACTTGATTCCGCCCTATCTGCGCAGAATGGCTGAGAGCAACCCGAGTTGAGGTCAGTCCAAGGTTAGCCCAAGGTTTGTCCGCATCCGCGCTCTGGTGGCAGAATCTGCCTTATGTCCTCAAAAAACGCCATCACCTCCTGGACCGCCACCGCGCTGTCCACCGCCATCCACCAGCGCCAAGTCTCTTGCCGCGAAGTAATGCAAGCCACCTTAAGCCGCATTGACGCTGTCAACCCCACCTTCAACGCCATTGTCAGCCGCGTTGATGAAGCAAGTTTATTGACGCAAGCCGATGAACGCGATGTGCAACTGATGCGCGGAGAGTCTATGGGTTGGTTGCACGGCATACCCCAAGCTATCAAAGACATAGCACCCACAGCAGGTATTCCGTCGACCATGGGCAGCCCGCTCTTAAAAAACTTTGTCCCCAAGGAAGATGGCTTGATGGTGCAACGCATGAAGTCATCGGGCTGTATCGTCATCGGCAAAACCAATGTGCCCGAGTTTGGACTGGGCTCGCATACCTTCAACCCTGTCTTTGGGGCGACCGGTAACGCGTTTGACGTGACCCAATCAGCCGGTGGCAGCTCTGGCGGCGCAGCGGTGGCCTTGGCAACCCGCATGTTGGCTGTCGCCGATGGTAGCGACTTCATGGGTAGCCTGCGCAACCCAGCGGCGTGGAACAATATTTTTGGCATGCGCCCCAGCCAAGGCCGTGTGCCGATGTGGCCGGCCAGTGATGTGTGGATCAACCAACTCGGCACCGAAGGCCCGATGGGCCGTACCGTGCAAGACGTTGCGAGTTTGCTTGCGATCCAAGCGGGTTGGGATGCGCGCTCGCCTCTGTCGATTGCCGAGGACGGCTCGCAATTCAAAGGCGATCTCAACAGCAGCTCCAAAGGCTTAAAAATCGGCTGGCTGGGTGATTTAAACGGCTATTTGGCGATGGAAGCTGGCATTTTGGAGGTTTGCGGCGCTGGTTTGAAGCGCTTGGAAGACATCGGTTGCGAGGTCGATACTGTCAAGTTAAGCATGCCGCCAGAGCGCGTTTGGGACTGCTGGCTGGTCTGGCGGCGGGCGCTGGTGGCATCGCGGCTCGCACCCTTCATGATTCAACCCAAAAACCGCGAGTTGATGAAGCCTGAAGCACTCTGGGAGAACGACCAAGGCAGCGCGCTGACGGGGCCAGAACTCCTCAGCGCCAGCAGCACCCGCTCGCTGCTATACCAACAGTTGCTGCAGCTCTTTGAAAAGTTTGACTTTTTAGCGCTCCCAACCGCACAGGTATGGCCTTTTGACGTGACCAAACGCTGGCCCACCGAGATTGCCGGCCGCCCCATGGACACCTACCACCGCTGGATGGAAGCGGTGATTTTGCCCACACTGGCGGGGTTGCCCTGCATCAGCGTACCGGTCGGCTTCAACGCTACCGGCCTGCCCATGGGCATGCAACTCATCGGCAAACCCCGTGGCGACTGGGCACTGCTACAACTTGCGCATGCGTACGAGCAAGCTGCACAAAAGGTGCTGCAAGTCGTGCCAATTCACCCCATACTTGCGTGAATCATCTCGCGCACGCGCGGGTAGATTTGCTGGTTCCACTTGCGGCCGCTGAACACGCCGTAATGGCCGACACCGGTTTGCACATGGTGGGTTTTCATGTAGGGGCGG
>JAYVSU010000134.1:0-4590 GCA_043775055.1 Polaromonas sp. | reverse complement strand
CGCGAATAGCGCAGCAGCTGGTCATCTGTCATCTGGCTCATCCTCAAGCAGCGTGCAACTAATTCAATTCTCTTTTTTCTCTTCTTTGCGTTCAACCATGGTTTTACTGATCAGCACTGGACGTCCCTTGAGCTGGTTGATCGCTTGATTCAATTGGAAATCTTTATCGGTACCAAATTCTGGTGCTTTGCGCTCAGCTACAGGTTTTTTGGCTTCTTCTTCCAATTTCTTCAACGCAATTTCACGCTCTTTTTCGCGCGCCTCGGTTTTTTTGGCATCTTCAACCGCTTCGCCTTGACCGCTTTGCAGATGCTTCTCTAAGTCAGCTTCTCGGGTGCGCAAAGCTGCGAAAGGGCTGCCTTCAGCAGTTTCATCGACCATCACATCGGGCACAATGCCTTTGGCCTGAATCGACTTGCCACTTGGCGTGTAATAGCGCGCAGTGGTTAGTTTGATTCCTGTATCTGGCCCCAAAGGACGCACCGTTTGCACAGAGCCCTTGCCAAATGTTTGGCTACCCAAAATAGTCGCACGTTTGTAGTCTTGCAACGCTCCGGCAACTATCTCACTGGCTGAGGCGGAACCTTCGTTAACCAGCACCACCAAGGGCACCTTTTTCAAAGCGGCGGGTAGACGTTTCAGCGGGTCAGCACCACCACGACGCAAATAAAACTCTGGCGCAGCTTTGTAATTGAACTTGCTGTCGGCCAATTGTCCATTGGTAGACACAACCGACACATTTTCTGGCAAGAACGCTGCCGATACGGCCACTGCAGCATCCAACAAACCACCTGGATCGTTGCGTAAATCAAGCACCAAGCCTTTGAGATTTGGCTCTTGTTTATAAATTTCTTCCATCTTCTTCACAAAATCCTCAACCGTACGATCTTGGAATTGTGACAAACGAATCCAGCCGTAACCCGGCTCAATCACTTTGCCACGAACCGATTGGGTCTTGATTTCTTCACGAACGATGGTGACTGGGAAGCTGCGGTTCTCGTCTTTACGGAAGATCGTCAAAATCACCTTCGTGTTGGGCTCACCCCGCATGCGTTTAACCGCTTCATTCAACGTCAAGCCACGCACTGCGGTTGTGTCGATTTTGGTGATCAAATCGCCCGACTTCAGTCCAGCACGGAATGCTGGCGAACCTTCGATCGGCGATACCACCTTCACCAAACCATCTTCAAAGCTGATCTCAATGCCTACACCGACAAAACGACCTGACGTTCCTTCTCGGAATTCTTTGTAAGATTTTTTATCAAAGTACTGCGAATGGGGATCCAAACTGGCCACCATGCCAGAAATCGCATCAGAAATCAGCTTTTTTTCATCAACTGGCTCTACGTAATCGCTTTTGATCAAGCCAAACACGTTAGCCAATTGCTGAAGCTCTTCCAAAGGCATGGGCGATAGCGCACCGCGTGCCACGGTTTGTAGCGACACGGTCGTGAGCACACCTGCCAATGCGCCTACTGAAATCCAACCTGCAATTTTGAGTTTTTGACCCATCTTTGTGACCTACTTTTGTGATCTAACACGTTAACTTACCGAAAACCGCCAAAAAATCGCAGATTCGCGACTTAACGAACCAAATATACACCTTGGAGGCAGGCTTCGCTGCTTAGTTCATTGTTTGCCTGATGACTTTGCTACAACTTTGCAAACTTTAAACAACTCTTACAGTTAACGCAGAGAAAGAATCAAGCATCAAGTTGACCGTTCATCACCCAAGTAATAGTGGCGGATAGGTTTCAAATCCGCATCCAGTTCATAAACCAATGGAATGCCGTTCGGAATATTCAACCCCACAATGTCTTCGTCCGAGATACCGTCTAGATGCTTCACCAAAGCGCGAATAGAGTTACCGTGTGCAGCCACCAAAGTGCGCTTACCCGCACGAATGGCTGGCGCCAAGGATTCATCCCAAAAAGGCATCATGCGGGCTACCGTGTCTTTCAAGCACTCGGTCAGCGGAATTTGAGAAGGCTGTAACTTTGCATAACGAATATCACCTCGCTCGCTGCGCGTATCGGCGGCATCAAGCACTGGAGGAGGTACGTCGTAGCTGCGGCGCCACAGCAAAACTTGTGCGTCACCATATTTTTTGGCGGTATCTGCCTTGTTCAAGCCTTGTAGCGCACCGTAATGGCGCTCATTCAAACGCCAGTTGTGGACGACTGGCAGCCACGTACGATCCATGGCATCCAAGCAATGCCACAGTGTGTGGGTGGCACGTTTCAAGACGCTGGTATATGTGACATCAAACTCATAACCTTGGTCTTTGAGCATTACACCCGCTTGTTTGGCCTGCGCAACGCCAACTTCTGTTAACTCAACATCCGTCCAGCCCGTGAAGCGGTTTTCCAGATTCCAAGTTGATTCGCCATGGCGTATCAAGACTAATTTGTGCATATTTTGACCCTAAATTTCGACACTAAATGTGACCTTAATGGCCCCAAGTTAAAAAGTAACCAGCCTGTATTCTAAAATCTAACTCTTTATAGAAAGTACACCGTGAAATTTATTATTGATAATTGGATGCTCTTTGTGGTTGCTATCGGTTCAGCCGGTATGCTTTTTTGGCCACAAATTCAAGGAGCCACTGGCCCCAGCTTGACGCCAGCAGGTGCCGTACAGCTCATGAATCGTGAAAAAGCAGTGGTCATCGACGTTTGCGAAGCGAACGAATTCGCCCAAGAACACCTCGTTGGCGCCAAAAATATCCCCTTGAGCCAATTGGAAGACAAATTGGCGACCACGGTCAAAAACAAAGATTTACCCCTGATTTTGGTCTGTGCAAGCGGCATTCGCTCTAAAAAGGCTGTCGCTGTCGCTAAAAAGCTGGGCTACATCAATGCGCAAGCCATGGCCGGCGGTCACAAAGCCTGGCGCGACGCTAATTTGCCACTCGAAAAAGCCTAAAAAGCCTGAAAACGCCCATGCAAGCCGTCAAAATGTACACCACCGCCGTTTGTCCCTATTGCATACGCGCGAAAAGCATCCTCAAGTCCAAAGGGGTTGACCAGATTGAAGAGATTCGTGTGGATTCAGACCCTTCAGCGCGCGAGCACATGATGCAAATCACCGGTCGCCGCTCCGTGCCGCAAATCTTCATTGGCGACAAACACGTGGGTGGCTGTGATGATTTGATGGCTTTGGACAGCGCTGGCGGCTTGCTGCCAATGCTGGCAGCTGCCTAAAAACCTTAAGCCGTCACAATCCAACCTTCTAAGGGATCAACACCGCTGGCTAAGCCGTAATTGGCTGCGCCTTGCTGATGTTGTTGCTGTGCCCAAGCAGCTTGCAGCATACACAGCGCAGCATCCAAACTGTCCCCACTGGCATCGTCAATCAAAGCATCGCGCTGTGCATGGCTGAGTTTGAGACGTAACTTGAGCCGAGTTTGCCCCAACTCCAAGGCGGTGATGAGGTCTTTGCGGGCAATCAAGCGCTCGGGCGTTTGTTTGGCTTTGTCGTCGGACTTGTAACTGCGACTACCCAGGATTTCCCGCGCTAGCAGGCCTGGATATGCCTCTAAAGCTACTCGCGATGGTGACTCTTGACTTGATTCGCTCAATCCAGGCACGTAAACCCGCGCCGCCAACAAACGCGGCACACCGGCATGCAACATGTAGGCGACAGGCGGGTTCACCCACTTCATCGACGGGCTAGAACCGGCTGGCTTATCGGTTGCACGGTGCGCAAACTTACCGCCCGCAGGCCGCGCATCACAAAAAGCTTTGAAAGTGAGCCGAATCTCCTCGCGGGACAAACTGGCGTAATGCGCGATGCAAGCCTGCCAAGTGGTCGGCCAGCCAAGTTGCTCAACCAATTCACGCGGTAAGCCAAAGGGCAGGTCAAAGGCACCTATCCAAATTTTGTCTTCCATCAACCATGTACTGAAGCCCTCTAGAGTCTCAATTCGCTCTAAATTTAATAGCTGCACACGTCCATTTTGTGCCGACCCGGTGGCAAAAACGATAGGTTTTCGCTTACTTGGACTGCTACTGAAGTCGCAACCGACTAGCAAATTTAAGCGCGGCCGATGATGCTAGCCGTCGCCATCAACTCTTCAAGCAGCGCCATCGACACCACGCCGGAGGCACTGTACGGGTCAAGCTCTGGCTTTTCAGAATATTTCAGCAGAATCGATGAGTTGATTTTGGCAATATTGACCTGGCCCATAGTCCAGCCGCTGAAACGGCGCTCGGTGATTTCTTCGTACTGTAAAAGCACCACGTCCTTGTGACGTGTGTCTTTTTGGATGTGCCCATACAACTCGTTGATGGCGTTGCGGCCACCTTCAATAGCTTGCAAAAAGATGCCACCGCCATAACAAAGAATGCCCGTGATGCCGCCGGCTGGGTTGAACTGGCGTGATTGCGCCAAGATCGTATCGATAGCCTCAGGATTGGTATCAACCGCGCGGCTGGCGTAAAGTAAACGTACCAACATGGTGTGGGTGTCCTATTTAAAAATGCAGGTAAATGACTTAAGCGCTATTTTTGGAATGAATTCAAGGTCTTATTTCGAGACTTATTTAGGAATAAGAGCCAAAAACTCGCGTCGCAAGTTCATGTCTTTCAA
>JAYVSU010000133.1:0-4499 GCA_043775055.1 Polaromonas sp. | reverse complement strand
AGGCTGATTTCAAGGCGCGTCTGCATTGGTCTGCTGAAACCGATGCTGGTATTGAAGACGTGGTCGCCAACATCCTGCGCGACGTCCAAGCACGTGGCGATGCAGCCGTTTTGGAATACACCAACCGCTTTGACAGCTTGAATGCCACGTCTATGGCCACGCTGGAGTTGACCCAAACCGAGCTCAAAGCCGCTTTTGACGCCATTCCAGCTGACCAACGCGCAGCCCTTGAAGCGGCGGCCGCACGCGTTCGCAGCTACCACGAAGCGCAAAAAAAGGCCAACGGCGAGAGCTGGAGCTACCGCGACGCAGATGGTACGCTCCTAGGTCAAAAAGTCACCCCGCTAGACCGCGTTGGCATTTACGTGCCCGGCGGCAAAGCGACTTACCCATCTAGTGTGTTGATGAACGCGATACCGGCGCATGTTGCGGGTGTGAGCGAAATCATCATGGTCGTCCCCACGCCAAGAGGCGAGAAGAATTTGATGGTGTTAGCCGCCGCTTACATTGCCGGCGTCACCCGCGCCTTCACCATTGGCGGTGCACAGGCTGTGGCAGCATTGGCCTACGGCACGGCAACGATTCCCAAAGTCGACAAAATCACCGGCCCTGGCAACGCCTACGTGGCAGCAGCCAAGCGCCGCGTGTTTGGCACGGTCGGCATCGACATGATCGCCGGCCCGAGCGAGATTTTGGTCCTGGCCGACGGCACCACCCCGCCCGACTGGGTGGCGATGGATCTGTTCAGCCAGGCCGAGCATGACGAGCTGGCGCAAAGCATCCTGCTCTGCCCAGATGCCGCCTACATCGCCCAAGTGCAGGCCAGCATCAACCGCCTGCTACCCGACATGCCCCGCGCCGCCATCATCGCCAAGTCCCTCAATGACCGTGGCGCGCTGATTTTGACCCGCAGCATGGAGGAAGCCTGCGACATCAGCAACCGCATCGCTCCCGAGCACCTAGAAGTCTCCAGCCGCGACCCGCACCGCTGGGAACCCCTGCTCAAACACGCCGGTGCCATCTTTTTGGGTGCCTACACCAGTGAATCTTTGGGCGACTACTGCGCCGGCCCCAACCACGTACTGCCCACCAGCGGCACCGCACGCTTCAGCAGCCCGCTAGGCGTCTACGACTTCCAAAAACGCAGCAGTTTGATTGAAGTCAGCGAAGCTGGTGCCCAAGTTTTAGGACAAATAGCCTCGGTTTTGGCCCACGGCGAGGGCCTACAAGCCCATGCGCGGGCGGCTGAGATGCGCCTTAAATAAACATCGGCGGAAATGCGCTTGAAGTAAAAAAACCGCCTTGAAGGGCGGTTTTTGGGGTTTGAATGGCTGAAAAGTGCCAAATAGAGGCTATTTTTGGCTGTAGCCGGCGTATTTGTTTAATAGTTTGCTATTGAATTTAATATTATTTACAAGGAAAATTACGTTTCATTGACCCAAGTAATACCATTCCGAGTGGGGCATTGCTTGTTAATTTTGTATTTTGCTTAATTTCTGAATCGATAAGCGCTATGTAGTTATCTGCATTGAGTGGAAGCGATGGCGACAGGCAGTAGACAGGCTTATTATCGCGAACCAAAATGGCTGTATTCGCCCATGCAAGGCCATCGCCTAATGCATTTAGATATATTTTAAGTAAGTCAATGTCTAGTTGTTTTCCCTTTTCGTACGCGTCTATGTCAATTGCTCGGGATAGTGGACTGACAAATAATAGCGATAGTGTGAAAAGAGTTAAACGTAATAGTTGCATAATTTTGAGTAATGTTAAGTAGTTAATTGTCAAACAAATAGTACAAATTCAGCAATCTACACTGGCTGCGCCACCAACCGCACTCCCAAGGCTTTGCATACCCGCGTGATCGTGTCAAAGCGTGGCTTCGATGTCGGGCGCAGCGCTTTGTAGAGCGCTTCACGGGTTAGTCCAGATTGCTCGGCTACGCTGGTCATGCCGCGTGCGCGAGCCACCACGCCCAGTGCATGTGTCACTTCACGCATGTCATCGCCTTCAAGGACGATGGTTAAGTAGGCGGCTACGTCTTCTTCGGTTTTGAGCATTTCTGCCAGATCGAATTCAGGTAGTTCCGCTAAGTTGATTTTTTTAGTCATGTTGAGTACTCCTTTAAATGGTTTTAGCCAAGGCTAGGGTGGCCGCAATATCGCTACTTTGGGTGGATTTATCGCCGCCACCGAGCATCACGATCAGCAAACCGTCATGTTCCACGTAATACATGCGCCAGCCAGGCCCAAAAAACTCGCGCATTTCCATCACGCCTTCGCCCACGGGCTTGACGTCACCCAGCAGGCCACGCTGAGCTTTATCTAATCGCACACCGAGGCGGATGCGGGTCATGGTGTCTTTGATGCCGCCCAGTCATTGGTCAAATTCGGGCATACGTTTGATCGTGTACATGGCGTTATTGTAATCAGTTGTTCACATATTGACAACCAACAGAATTTTTCGAAACCTAACACGAATTTAGTGTTACACGAAATTCGTGTTAATATTCACACCATGAAAAACGTCACCATCACCGTTGAAGAGTCCGCGTTGGAGTGGGCTCGGATCGAGGCGGCCAAGCGCAATACCAGTGTGTCGCGGCTCGTGGGCGAGATATTGGCTGAGAAGATGCGGCAAGAGGATGCTTATGCGCAGGCGATGCGCAAGGCCATCAAGTTTGAGTCTTGGGGCGTGAGCGATGGCAATTTTTTAACGCGGGACGAGATGTATGAGCGTGCTGGTTTTCGTTGATACCAACGTGCATCTTTACACCAAAGATGCACGGGACGCCGCCAAGCAAATCCGCGCCAACGAGTGGCTGACCTGGTGCTGGACGCAACGCTCAGGGCGCATCAGCACGCAGGTGTTGAACGAGTATTACAACAACGCAATCACGAAGTTCAAAGCGGTTGTCACGCTCGAAAAAGCCAGAGAACAGGTGCGCATGCTGCGCCTGTGGCAGCCACCGCATCTGGACACCTACACCGTCGATGGTGCTTGGGTGATGCAAGACCGCTACAAACTGAGCTATTGGGACGCGCTCATTATGTCGTCCGCGCAGCAGCAGGGCTGCAGCTATTTGTTGAGCGAAGACATGCAGCACCTGCAAACCTACGACACCGTGCAGGTGATTAACCCCTTTTTGATGACACCCGCTGAATTTGAGGCTTTGAAATGAATTTAGACACATTGATCAGTAAACGTGTTCGCCAAGACATCGTCTCCATGCACGCCTACGCCATCCAGGACTCGGTGGGCATGGTCAAACTGGACGCGATGGAGAATCCGCACCGTTTGCCGGCTGATTTGCAGCAAAAGCTGGGCGTGCGCCTGGGTCAACTGGCGCTGAACCGCTACCCCGATGGACGCGTCAACGACCTGCGCACCGCGCTGGCCGCCTACGCCGACATGCCTGCTGGCTACGACATTATGCTGGGCAATGGCTCGGATGAGCTGATTTCACTCTTGGCGCTGGCTTGCGACGTTCCGGGCGCTTCTATCCTCGCCCCACTTCCGGGCTTTGTGATGTACGCCATGAGCGCGCAATTGCAGGGCTTGAAGTTCGTCGGCGTTGATTTGACCGCCGATTTTGAGTTGGACGTACCGGCGATGCTGGCGGCGATTGCGCTGCACAAACCCGCCATCACCTACTTGGCCTACCCGAACAACCCGACCGCGAATTTGTGGGACGAGGCCGCGATGGCGCAAATCATCGCCGCCGTGGGCGAGATCGGCGGGCTGGTGGTGCTGGACGAGGCTTACCAGCCGTTTTCCAGCAAAACCTATCTGGACACGATCCGCGCCAATCCATTAGCCCATCAGCACGTTTTGTTGATGCGCACCTTGAGCAAATTCGGTTTGGCAGGGGTGCGCATGGGCTACATGATGGGGCCGAAAGCGCTGATTGCCGAGATCGACAAAGTGCGCCCACCCTACAACATCAGCGTATTGAATTACGAGTGTGCGTTGTTCGCGCTGGAGCATAAAGAGGTGTTTTCGGCCCAAGCCGGCGAATTGATTAACCAGCGTGCTATGCTTTTTGATGCGTTGTCGAAAATTCCTGATGTCAAAGTCTATAAATCTGACGCCAATATGATGCTGCTACGCGTTCCCGACCCTCAAAAAACCTTTGACGGCATGAAGGCGCGCGGCGTTTTGGTCAAAAACGTGTCCAAAATGCACCCGCTCCTGAGTGGCTGCCTGCGCCTCACCGTGGGCACTGCAGAGGAAAATGCGACAATGCTGGCTGCCATCAAGGCTTCTATTTAAGATTAAAACCATGACAACCCAACGCATAGCTGAACGTATTGCAGAAATAAGTCGCAACACCGCCGAAACTCAAATCACTGCCCGCGTTAACCTAGACGGCACTGGCGTGGCCAATTTGAGCACCGGTATCGGCTTTTTTGACCACATGTTGGACCAGATCGCCCGCCACGGGTTGATCGATTTGGACATCCAAGCCATTGGCGACCTGCACATCGACGGCCACCACACGG
>JAYVSU010000132.1:0-7967 GCA_043775055.1 Polaromonas sp. | reverse complement strand
TTTTAAATTATGGCGCAAACGGGTGAGTTTTAACCGCAAACCCAAGTTGCCAGACAGTTTTGTGACCCGTTGATTCTTTTTTGTTTACTTTCAGATTTACGTTTCTTTCATTTTTAACACTGGTGTCCTATGAACTCAGTCACTGCGCCCCGCTTTGAAATCCCGTCCAACGCCCCTGCTGCTGCCAAGAGCGCCTTGAAGCTGCTGCAACGCCTGCGCCACGACGCGTTGACCGTGCAGTTCCCGGACGGCAGCATGCACCGCTTTGGTGAAGCGGGTGCCGAGGTGCTGCACGCCACCCTCAAGCTGCGCAATTGGCATGTCTTTGGCGCGGCGCTTAAATCGGGCGACATTGGCTTTGCCGAGACGTATATTGCGGGTGACTGGACCACGCCCAGTTTGACCGACCTCATTAAAGTTTTCATCAGCAACCGCGCAGTGGTGGAGGACGCGATTTACGGCACGTGGACGGGGCGGTTGTTTTTCCGCATCAAACACCTGCTGAACCGCAACTCCAAAGCCAATAGCAAAAAGAACATCCATGCGCATTACGATTTGGGCAATGCGTTTTACGAGCTGTGGCTGGATGAGACTAAAAACTACTCATCGGCGATATTTGAAAACGGCAAAACCAGTGCGGAAGACATGGTTGCCGCCCAACACGCCAAAGTCCGCCGCGCCCTGAGCATGGCCGGCGTGCAAGCTGGCAGCCGCGTGCTGGAGATTGGTTGCGGCTGGGGCGCTTTGGCTGAGAAGGCCACGTTGGAGTTCGATGCCAAGGTCGTCGGCGTCACCCTCAGCACCGAACAACTGGCTTTTGCCAATGAGCGCATGGCCAAATTGGGTAAAAGCAGCCATGCGGACTTACGTTTGCAGGACTATCGAGACATAGGCGTCACCACGCCGGATGCGCCGTTTGACGCGATTGTCTCAATCGAAATGGTCGAAGCCGTTGGCCAAGCCTATTGGCCAACCTATTTTCAAACCATACACCGCTTGCTCAAGCCTGATGGCCGCGTCTGCATCCAAAGCATTGTGATTGACGACGCTTTGTTTGACCGCTACGTCGGCTCAACCGACTTTATCCAGCAATACATCTTCCCAGGCGGCTGCCTACCCTGCCCGCGCGAGTTCAAGCGCCAAGCGGCGCTGGCGGGTTTCAAAGTCGTCGACGAGTTTGCCTTTGGCATGGACTATGCCCACACGCTGCGGCTGTGGCGCGACAAGTTTTTGGCCGAAAAGCAAAATGTCTTGGCGCTGGGTTTTGACGAACACTTTATTCGCATCTGGGAGTTCTACCTGGCTTATTGCGAAGCCGCATTTGCCAAGAAAAACACCGATGTGGTGCAGTTCACCCTGCAAAAAGTTTGACATAAGACTTCAATCGATGCACATCATGCGCATAGTCAGTCAGTTTTTCAGTATCGCGGTGCTGTCACTCGCCGCAGCGACGGCGCAAGCCTCCCTACCTGCTGAAGTTAACGCCGCCGTGCCCGATGCCAAACTGTCTGCGGCGGGAACCGGCAAACTCACCTTTTTTGGTCTGGATGTGTACGAGTCCAGCTTGTGGGTTTCCAACAGCTTCAAAGCACCGAGTTTTGACAAGCACTTTTTTGCACTTGAATTACACTACTTGCGCAACTTCACTGCCGAAGCGATTGCCCAGCGCTCGCTTGAGGAAATGAACCGCTTGGAGCCGCTACCAGAGCAAGTACGGGAACAATGGCAAACCACGCTGCAAGCCGCTTTGCCCAACATCAAAAAAGGCGACCGCTTGATTGGTTTGCACCAGCCTGGTGTGGGTGTCACGTTTTGGAGCAACGGCAAACGCAGTGGTGAGATCCGCGATGCCGCATTTTCACGCCAGTTTTTTGCGATTTGGCTCTCCAACAAAACGTCCGAACCCAAACTGCGCCGCGCCATGTTGGCCAAGCTGGATGAATTGAAATAGCTGAAATAGCGCAGCCCAATCGACACTACCGCCATGCAAACCACCCCACACTTCAGCAACCTAGACGGCCTGCGCTACGGCTTGCTGGGTTTGCCGCTGGCCTTTGTGGCGCTGCCCATGTACGTGATTTTGCCCAACCATTACGCCAAAGAGTTTGGCATGCCGTTGGCCACGCTGGGTTGGATTTTGCTGTTGGCGCGTCTGTTGGATGCTTTTATTGACCCCTTGCTCGGCCGCTGGAGTGACCGTTTGTTTGCGCGCTCGGCCAAGTCGGTGTTAGTTTTTGGCGGCTGTGCGGCCATTGCTTTGGCGGCTGGTTTTACCTTGCTGTTTTTCCCACCAGCCAGCGTGGTTCAAAAAACGGCGTCTTTGATCATCTGGGTGAGTGTCACACTGATGCTGACTTATGCGGCCTTCAGCGCCTTAAGCATTTCGCACCAGTCTTGGGGCGCGATGCTCGGTGGCGACGAGGCACAGCGCAGCCGCATTGTGGCATGGCGCGAGGGTTTGGGCCTTGTAGGTGTCATTTTGGCATCTATTTTGCCAGTAGTCTTTGGATTACATACTTCTATAGCTATATTTATCATAGCAATTTGCTTGGGCTGGTTGGCTTGGACGCGGTCTAAACGACCTGTCGTCGACAGCAGCGCTAGAGCGTCAGCAACTATTTCGGCTGGTCAAAACAGCGTCTTCAAACCCTTCAAGCAAGCCGCGTTCGGGCGTCTGCTCTTCGTCTTTTTGCTCAACGGCATCGCCAGCGCCGTGCCGGCTACGCTGGTTTTGTTTTTTATCCAAGACCGACTGCAAGCCCCCAAACACATGGAGGCGTGGTTTTTGGGCAGCTACTTTTTCTGCGCGGCCTTGGCTGTGCCGCTGTGGCTGCAGGTGATTAAACACCTTGGCTTAGCCCGCACTTGGCTGTTGGGCATGGCTTTGTCGGTTGCGGTGTTTGGCTGGGCCAGCTTGCTGGGTGCTGGGCAAACCACGGCATTTTTGTTGATTTGTGCTTTGTCGGGCATCGCGTTGAGTGCCGATTTGACCATCCCCAGCGCCCTGCTGGCCGGTGTGATTGCCGACGCTGGCGACCGTGGCCAAGCTGAAGGCGCGTACTTCGGCTGGTGGAACTTTGCCACCAAGCTCAACTTGGCCCTTGCGGCTGGACTGACTTTGCCGCTTTTGGACCTGATCGGCTACACGCCGGGGACGCAGCAAGCACAGGCTTTGAGCGCCCTCACTGCCGTCTACAGCTTACTGCCGATTGCCATCAAAGTCGTCGCTGCCGGCGCTTTGTACGGCCTGATGATTCGCCCTCTTCGAGCGGCTAAATTTCAAACACCAATTCAAACCTACCCTGTGAGAACACCATGAAAAGACGCCTCCTCATCTCCTCCCTCGCCATATCTGGCATCGCCTTGGGCAGCGTGACGCTCAGCGGCTGCGCCTCGCAAAGTTTGGCTGACTATGCCGCTGAAAAGCCGGTGCTCGACCTGCGCCAATACTTCAATGGCACGTTGGACGCTTACGGCGTTTTTACCGACCGCAGCGGCAAAGTCGTCAAACGCTTCACGGTGGTGATGGTTTGTACCTGGCAAGGCACGCCGGGGCAGGAAACTGGCGTGCTGGATGAAGACTTCACCTACTCAGACGGCACCAAGCAGCGCCGCATTTGGCGCTTGCAACGCTCGGCGGATGGCCGCTACGTGGGCCGTGCGGACGACGTGGTCGGTGTGGCCAATGGCCAAGAGCTGGGCAACGCCTTCCAGTGGGGCTATACCCTGAACCTGCCGGTAGACGGCAAGATTTACGAAGTGCAGTTTGACGATTGGATGTACCTGATGAACGACAAAACCATGCTCAACAAAGCCACCATGAGCAAGTTTGGCATCAAGTTGGGCGAAGTGACGCTGTCTTTCACCAAAAGATAACAAAATTTACCAATAATTAACCTATAGCCGGCTTATTTATTCATTAGTTAGCTATAAATTAAATAGCAATTAGAAGCTCACACCATGCCATTACGCTCATCTTTGAATCCGCCCATCACCGACTGGCACGGCAAAACAGTCTGGCTGGTTGGGGCGTCGTCCGGCATTGGTCGCGCGACAGCGCATGCCTTGCACGAGATGGGTGCGCGCGTCATCGTCTCTGCCCGCAATGCAGCGGCTTTGGACGCGTTTGTCTTGCAGCACCCCGGTTTAGACCCACAAGGTCGCGCCACTGCCGTCGCTCTGCCGCTTGACGCCTCAGACCCCGAAGCCGTGAAAGCCGCCGCGCTGCAAATTCTGAAAACCAGCGTCATTGACAGCGTGATTTACTGCGCAGGGTATTTCAAAGAAATGCGCGCCACCGAGTTCAAACTCAGCGAGATGCTGAAACACCAAGAGATCAACTACCTAGGCGCAGTCTATGTGTTGGACGCCGTGCTGTCGCACTTCATACAGCGCCAGGCTGGGCATATCAGCCTGATCAGCAGCGTCGCAGGCTACGCCGGTTTACCCAAAAGCATGGCCTACGGGCCGACCAAGGCCGCGCTCATCAACTTGGCAGAAACGCTCTACCTTGACCTGCGCGACCAAGGCATTGGCGTGAGCTTGATCTGCCCCGGCTTTGTGGACACGCCGCTCACCGCGCCCAACGAGTTCAACATGCCAGGCCTGATCTCCCCCGAGCAAGCCGCCCAAGCCATGGTAGACGGTTGGGCTGAAGGTCAATTTGAAATACACTTCCCCAAGCGCTTCACGCTCATGATGAAAGCATTGCGGCTGCTGCCCTACCGGCTTTACTTTCCTGCTATCAAAAAATTTACCGGCCTATGATGAACCCTATAGTTGGCGCTGAGCCAGCAGACGCTGCAAGCCAAACCTTCTACCGTGAGCAGGTAGCCAACATCGTCACGTTCTTTGAAACCATCACGCCCCAAAATGTGACCCGCATTGCTGAGTTTTACGCCCCAGACGCCTACTTCAAAGACCCGTTCAACGAAGTGCGCGGTCACGCAGCCATTGAGCTCATTTTCAGCCACATGTTCGTCGCCTTGGATGCGCCACGCTTCGTCGTCACCTCAAAAGTAGTGGACGGAAACGCCTGCTTTTTAAGCTGGGACTTCAAGTTTTACTTCAAAAGCTACGACAAAACCACAGCGCAAACCGTACGCGGTGGCTCGCATTTGATGTTGGACGCCAACGGCAAAATCACCGCCCACCGTGACTATTGGGATGCCGCCGAAGAGCTGTACGAAAAACTGCCCGTGGTGGGCAGTTTGATGCGGTGGTTGAAGAAGCGGGCGAATAGTTGAGATTTACTATATTTTTAATAGCAAACTAGGCAATAAATACGCCTTTTATAACCATTTTATCGCTCTAAACCCCGCATTTCACTCGTAATCTGCGCCGTCTCCACGCTCACCGTCGTTACCCGCGCTAGTAAATCGATGACTTTTTCTTTGTAATCGGCAAAGCGGTAGGTATCAAACTTCTCCCGAATCGTTGGGTCTTTGGGTTTCTTTTCTTTGTATTGGTCTAAAACCCAGTCAATCGCGCAGCGGTTGCCGAGTTTGTAAGTCCACGCTGCTTTGGGGATGCCGCGCAGGGTGGTTTCAGTATCTAAGGTAATGCTCCCAGCTTCTGCATCAGATTTCAGCATGGCTTTAGGCTGCAAACCCGCTGTTCGGGCTTTGGTGTCTTCAATATCGGTGCGCGTAAGTGCAAATGGCGCCACCCCTTCATACCCAATATGCAGCCCCATCAACCGCTCGCCCCACACAGCCCATTGCCAAAAGTCGGTATAAAACGGGATTCGAGGAAACTCCCGCTTCAAATTCAAAGCATACTTTTCGCGGTAAACGGGGTCGTGCAACACGGCGTAGCAGTAATGGAAGATAGCTTCTTTGGTGATCTTCTTTGATTTATCCGTGGTTTTGTAGTTAGCCGTGAACTGTTTGAGCGCCCAGTCGGTAATGTTGTCGCAAAAATTACCATCTCCGTCGTGCCGGATCAGAGGAAGTCCATATGTGTCACCAACGTAGTGCAAGTCAAAAGGTGCGCCGCCAGCCAAAGTACGGAAATCACTTGAGAACGAAATGCAAATCGTATGCCCTTTAATAAACTCACGCATGGCTCCGGGCTCATCAACTAGCACATCGGACGCATAAATCAACCTCTGCGAATAAGGTCTGTAAATGTATGGGTAAATTTTGTCCACAGCATATTTTTCGCGTAGTCCTTGACCGGCCCTACGCTTTAGATTGCGTGACCACTTTACAACTGTTTCGTGCCCTTTAACTGCTGGAGTATGGCGTTCATAAACGTCTAAGAAGTAACGAACTTTAGCTTCGAGTTCTTTAGGGTCGCGCGCAACGACCCATTCATCTCGGTTAGTTGAAACTCCAAGAGAAAACAATTTAAAAATTGCCTGCTCCTTCACCGTTGTCTTAGCCGCTTTAGTTTCTTTACTCGCCAACGGCATATGCGTTTCAAAATCGTTATCCGTCAAATTCACCCAATTGTGAGTTTTGTCGGGTTCAACTTGCTCAAAATCTAGGCCCCGCAGCGGGTTGCTGCTTAAAAAACTGAGCTTTTCATCGGCGGTTTCCATCTCTGGGCGGCGGGCGTAGTGGACTTTGGCGGGCTTTTTGTCTTTGGCAGGGACAGAACGCTTCACCATGAAGCTGATCGCTACACCGGTCTGAATACCAAAAACATTGTGTTTGGTACCGCTCAACTTGGGGTTGGCGCGCACATCGCCACCTAAATCAACCACGTAAATGTCTGAAAACTCATTTGCCACCGTTTTGCGAAAGCCGTCAAACGTGCGGCTTTCAATAAAACTGCGGTTGGTGACGAAAACCAAAATGCCGTTGTCGCTCAACCTGTCGCTCGCCCAGCGGAAAAACCTAGCGTACATGTCGTACAGCTTGGTTTTTTGCGCAGTGGATTCAAAAATGTAGGTTTGTTTAATGCGCTTGTCTATCTCTTGGTATTCGCGGTTTTTGTTGTTGTCGTTTTCATTGGCTTGGTTCGCGTTGTACGGCGGGTTGCCGATGATGACGCTGATTTTCTTGCTGTTTTGTCGCTTGATACGAACGACGTTTTCTTCACTCACCCCTGCAAACAGCCCCGCCGTGGTGCCTTTGGCTGAGGTGTGCAAACCCACGTTGTCCAAAGTGTCCACAAAGCACAGGTTAGGAAACTCCTCATACTGGCCAGTAATGGCAGCATAGGTCGCCTCAATGTTCAAATTGGCGACGTAGTACGGCAAAATCGCCACTTCATTGGCGTACAGCTCGTTTTTGTATTTGTGCTCCAGCTTTTTGGGCGAGCCACGAAAGTGCTCTAGCAGCTCGCAAATATACGTGCCCGTGCCGGTTGCGGGGTCGAGAATATCAACGCCCTTGTCAATGAGGTTTTTCTCAAAATGGGTTTCGCACAGCCAATCTGCGCCGTCAATCATGAAACGGACGATCTCATTCGGGGTGTAGACCACACCCAGCCGGTCAGCGGCTTTGGCGTTGTAAACTTTGTAGAAGTTCTCGTAAATCACCTTCAAAAAGGTTTGCTTTTCACTGTGGCTGCTGATTTGCGCGGCAGCGGCACGAATAGCGGCGTAATAGGTTTCCAAGCCCTTTAAGGTTTGCTTTTTAAGCGCACCGGTAAAAAACTCAGCCTCCAGCGCGTACAACTCACGGGCGACGTTGTTGTGCTGGTGAAAGTCACTGTCGTCAAACACTTTGGCAAAAATCTCTTCCGTCAGAATGTGCTGAATCAGCATTTCCCGCACATCTGCATCCGTCAACGCGGGGTTGATGGCTTCTTGCGCGTGCTCTAAAAACTTGGTTTCAGCGGCGCGAAACTGGGTGTTTTTTGCATGCTCCAGCGCAATCATTTCCCGCAAAGCCAGTAAAACGGCAGGTAAATCAACTTTGAACTGCTCTACCGCACTGCGAAAACCGGCGATTTCAGGCCGCTCGAAGCTGAAAAACAGCTTGAGCAGCTTAGCCAGCGCCTGCGTGTCCGTCATG
>JAYVSU010000131.1:0-4773 GCA_043775055.1 Polaromonas sp. | reverse complement strand
CGCCGCCCAAGTCACCGGCATGCTGCAACACTGGGAGAAATCCCTCGCCGACATCGGCTTCCTAGACCCCGCCGCCCCCAAAAAACTCATGCCCCGCCTGAACCAACTCTTCAATCGCGCCGCGCTCAGCCCTGAGGAAATTCACATTCTGCGCGGGATTGCCAAGGCGATGACGGAGGCGGCGGGGCGGGGGAAGTGAGTTGCGGGTATGCTTTCCATGTTAAGCCCCATCAAGTTCTTAAATTCCCACATCGGTCATAACCGCTGAACAGAGAAATTTTTAATAAGAAGCAAGCATTAAATGAAAACTTTTTTTAAAACAGATGCGAGAAAATTCATTCTTATTGTTATCTTTGTTGTTTCACTGTCATCTGGTTTGGCACAGGCTAGATCTAACTGTGAGCAAGATGTTGCTAAGGTAGTGGATGCGACAAATGCAAAATTTATCAGATCTGCTGGCAATGGTAGGTTCGTACATCTGAGTCACTCAAGTGCAAATGAGTTGCAAGTTGATTGTGGTCTGATTGGCCCATCAATTTTTATAAATTGGTCAGGTGCATATCCTCCAAAGTCATTTTTCGAGCTATCTTCAAAAGCAGGAGAGGCCATGTTTTCAATAAAAGCTAGTGTTATAACTAATGCACTAAAAGCTTGTCATCACAAAGCACTTGGTGATAAGTTACTTGAACTTGGAGAGATTCACATGAAGGGTATTGGCGTTGAATGTCAGTCTTTTGCACGTGATGGAAGTGGCACAGCATTCACTATCTACCAAGATGTCAAGTAGGCTGATTTAGTCATTATTTATTCGCATGTGTAACTCAAAGGCTCCCTGCGTTGGCATCCGTTCTGCCCTAAACTCTAGTTCATGTTTTCAAGAATCCGCTCCGACATCCAATGTATCCTTGACCGCGACCCTGCTGCGCGTACGCGCTGGGACGTGATCACCAGCTACCCTGGCTTTCACGCCGTGGTGTTGCACCGGTTTGCGCATGGTTGTTGGAATTTGGGGTTCAAGTGGCTCGCACGCTTTGTGTCCAACTAGTCGCGCATGTTGACGGGGATCGAAATCCACCCTGCGGCCATCGTGGGCGAGCGGGTGTTTTTTGACCATGCCATGGGCGTGGTGGTGGGGGAGACGGCTGAAATTGGCGATGGGTGCACGATTTACCAAGGCGTGACCTTGGGCGGTACGTCGCTGTACAAAGGCGCAAAACGCCACCCCACGCTGGGAAAAAACGTGGTGGTTAGCGCGGGGGCCAAGGTGTTGGGGGGCTTCACCGTGGGCGACAACGCCAAAATCGGCAGCAACGCCGTGGTCATCAAACCCGTGCCGGCGGGTGCAACGGCAGTGGGCATTCCGGCGCGGATTATCCCTAGCAAAGAGGGGACGAGCGCGGATGTGACCACGCAAGACCCCAAATTCAACGCCTACGGTATCACCCTTGATGACGACCCCGTCAGCCAAGCCCTGCGCGGCTTGGTTGACAGCGCCACCACGCATGACCACCAAATCGCGCTGCTGTGGCAAGCTTTGGAGCAACTGGTACGCACCGGCAAAGTGGGTGACTGCGTGCCCGAAGATGCCTCGCTGAAAGAGTGTTTTGAAGCGGAGAAGCTGAATCAGTTGATTGGGAAGTGATTCGTTTGAGTCGATTTAGATTAATATTTGCTATATATTTTGTAGCAAACTAGTGAATAAAAACGCCGGCTAAAGCCAAAAATAGTCTTAAATTTGACTATTCCAGCTATTTGGGTGCCCGAATCGCACCCTTAGGCCTAAATGCCTTACACACCGCATCATTCGTCTCCATATACGGGCCACCAATCAAGTCGATGCAGTAGGGCACGGCGGCAAAAATGCCGTTCACCAGCTGCGTGCCGTCAGCAGCTTTCAGGCCTTCCAGCGTCTCGGCAATTGCCTTGGGCTGACCGGGCAAATTGATAATCAAGCTGTTGCCACGAATCACCGCTACTTGACGTGACAAAATCGCCGTGGGCACAAATTTGAGGCTGATTTGCCGCATTTGTTCGCCAAACCCCGGCATCTCTTTGTCGGCCACGGCCAGCGTCGCCTCAGGCGTCACATCGCGCAGAGCTGGGCCGGTGCCGCCTGTGGTCAGGACGAGCGAACATCCTAAATCGACCAATTCCACCAAAGTCGCGCTGATTTTGGCGGTTTCGTCTGGAATCAGCCTTGCTTCAAAGGTAATCGGGTTTTTCAGCGCCGTCGTCAACCAAGCCTGCAAAGCGGGCAAACCTTTGTCCTCGTACACACCAGTAGACGCGCGGTCGCTGACGGAGACGATGCCGATTCGAACCGGGTCATGAAGGGGGTCGTGCAGGTTGGAGGAGGAGGGCATTGGCGTGGTCATTCAGCCACATCCTCAGAGCCCGCATCTCCCTCAGACCCAGTCAACCCTTCCAGACGCTCCCTCACCAGCAAAAAGATTTCGCGGTACGAGCGGCCTTGGCGGTGCGGGGTGCCAGCTGGCGCTTTGACCATGGCGTCTTGGTCTTTGCGGGCTTGGCGGATCATGGCGCGCAGCTGTTGGGTGTCGGTGCTAGGGCAGATGCTCATCCAGCGCTGGAAGGCGTCGTCGTTGGCAATCAGGTCGTCACGCCACTTCTCGGCAACATGCAAGGCCATTTTGTCGGCGGCGGTGCCGCTGGTTTTGGTGGCGATGGCTTGGCGTACGGCTTCGACCATCTCGGGTTCCAGCTTGCGCATCAGCTTACCGACAAACTGCATCGAGCGGCGACGGCCTTCAAAATTGGTGATGCGCTTGGTCTCGGCAATGGCGTCGGTCAGTTTCTCGGTCAGGCCAATGGCCAGCAGTTGCTCGGTGGTCAGGGTTGTCAGGCTTTCGCCTAAGTCTTGCAGCTCGTCGCTTTCGCGTTTGTCGTCGGTACGGCTGTTCTCGTGACGGCCCTTCATCTCGCGCTTGAGCACGAGGTCCATCTCGCTGTCTTCAGCGACGAAGTGACCGTTAACGTAGTAACCTTTTTTAAATTTGCCTGCCATAGTCGTCTGTATAAATCTCTCTAGAAACGTGGTCGAACCATCGTTCAAACATCGTGTAATGGGTAATACAAGTATCATAGCTTCCGATATGACGAAATTGACACCTAAAAACCAATCATCCTCCTCTAAGCCAAAATCCAAGCTAAATGCCGACGGATTCAGCTACAGCCGCCCATTTTTTGAAGATTTGGTGGACAGCGCCATCGCGCACGCCAAGAAAATTGGCGCGACCGATGCTGGGGCAGAAGCCTCTGAAGGCTGTGGCCTGTCGGTCTCTGTACGCAAAGGCGAGCTGGAGAACGTAGAACGCAACCGCGACAAATCACTCGGCGTGACGGTCTACGCCGGCACCCGGCGCGGCAACGCCAGCACGTCTGATTTCTCCAAAGCCGCTATCGAGCGCACGGTGCAAGCCGCTTTTGACATAGCCCGTTTCACCGCTGAAGACCCGTTTGCCGCACTGCCGGACGAGGCCGACATTGCCACCGCCGCCGAGATTGCGCAGCACGATTTAGACTTGTTCTACCCTTGGGCGGTAACCAGCGAGCAAGCCGCCGCCTTGGCGCTGGAGTGCGAAGCCGCTGCGCTGCAAACCAGCCGTAAATGGATCACCAACAGCGAAGGCGCAGGCGTGTCTGCCCAGCAAAGCCACTTTTTCAGCGCTCACACCCACGGGTTTCGGGGTGGCTACGCCAGCTCACGCCATTCACTCTCTGTCGCGCCAATTGCAGGCCGTGGTGACGACATGCAGCGCGACGGCTGGTACAGCTCCGAGCGTCGCGCCGCCGATTTAGCATCGCCCCAAGCCATTGGTCGCTACGCTGCACAACGCGCCCTGAGCCGCCTCAAATCCCGCAAAATCCCAACGATCGAGTGCCCGATTTTGTTTGAATCACCACTCTCTGCCGGCTTGCTCGGCGGCTTGGTGCAAGCTATCAGTGGCGGCTCTTTGTACCGCAAAAGCTCGTTTTTGCTCGATTCACTGGGTAAACAGGTCTTGCCCAAACACATCAACGTGATGGAAGACCCGTTTGTCAAAGGCGGCAAAGGCAGCTCCCCGTTTGACGACGAAGGCGTACGCGTCAAAGCCCGCCAAGTCATCAAAGCAGGCCGCGTTGAAGGTTACTTTCTAGGCAGCTACAGCGCCCGTAAACTGGGCATGAAGACGACGGGCAACGCGGGCGGATCGCACAACTTGGTGCTCTCATCCACCCTCACCAAGCCAGAGGATGACCTAGACGCCATGATCAAAAAACTAGGCCGTGGCCTCTTCGTCACCGAGCTGATGGGCTCAGGCGTCAACGGCGTGACGGGCGACTACTCACGCGGCGCGAGTGGCTTTTGGGTAGAAAACGGCGAAATCGCCTTCCCAGTCCATGAAATCACCATCGCCGGCAACTTCAAAACCATGCTCAAAGGCATCACCGCCATTGGCTCAGACACCTACAACTATGGGGCTAAGACGGTGGGGTCGGTGTTGATTGATCGTATGAAGGTGGCTGGCAGCTGATGGCTCGATAGATATTTGAGTTTGACATGCCCGATATTCACAATACCCACTTCTACGAACCCAAGAACGGCCACGGCTTGCCACACGATCCCTTCAACGCTATTGTGGGTCCACGTCCTATTGGGTGGGTTTCTACCCGTAGCGCGGCGGGTTTGCTCAACTTGGCGCCTTATAGTTTTTTTAACGCGTTTAACTACACGCCGCCTATTGTGGGTTTTAGCAGCATTGGCTACAAAGA
>JAYVSU010000130.1:0-51013 GCA_043775055.1 Polaromonas sp. | reverse complement strand
ACGGACAGGGCGGTTCAAACTAACTTGAACGTGTTTATTCGTTTTTGATGCCACGCATCTGGATGATGCCGCCCAAAAGTGCGGTGTCAGACTTGATGCGGCTGGCCAAGCCTTCAGCCGACGTACCAGCGACTTGCCAGCCTTGGGCGAATAGCTTTTGACGAATGTCGGGCGAGCGTGCAATCTCGCTGAACAGGGTCGATAGTTTTGCAACAACAGGTTTAGGCAAGTTTTTAGGACCAGCGACGGCGTTCCAAATTTCTAGGTTAAAACCGCGCACATCAGCCTCTGTCATGCTGGGCATCTCAGGTACTAATGGGCTGCGGCCACTGGAGGTGATGCCAATCGCACGCAATTTGCCCGCTTTAACTTGGGCATTGGCAGTAGCTGGTGGCATCATCGACAGTTGAAGTTGACCGCCAATCAAAGCCGTTGCTACTTGGGGGTAGCCCGGGTAGGGAATGTGCACCGGGTCGATGCCCGTTTTACCTTTGAGCATTTCCATACCGATATGGCCAACAGAGCCGATACCTGGCGAGCCGTAGCTCCACTTGTTACCACCATTGCGTGCCGCCGCAAAGAATTCTTGCGCGTTGGCACCCGGTGCATTGATGGGTGCGACCAAAACCAACGGTGAGAAACCAATCAAGCTGATGGGGGCAAAGTCTTTGAGCGGATCATAACTGAGCTTGGGGTTGAGCATTTTGGCAATCGTCATGTTGCCGTTGATGAAGAGGCCAATGGTGTGGTCATCGGTAGCCTTAGCTACAAAATCTGCAGCAATATTGCCGCCCGCACCGACTTTGTTTTCAACGACGACGGGTTGACCTAATGCTTTTGAGAGCGGCTCAGCCAGCGTACGCGCGGTTAAGTCGGGTGATGAGCCAGCCGGAAAACCGACAATGAGTTTGATGGTTTTGTTAGGCCATGCAGCATTGGATGCGCTTGATTGAGCCAAACTAGAAAAGGACACGCTGAGTAGAGCAGCCGCAGCGACGATGCTGAGGCGACGTGAGAAAGAACTGGGTTGAAACAAGACGAATCCTCGAAAAAAATGATGTTGTGTGAAGTCTAGCCTAGGTTGCAAGACTTGCGCCTAAAATCCATAAAAACACATCCATAAAAACACACTCCATAAGCAGGTTTATGAATATTCGAATTGGTGAAGGTTGGGACGTGCATGCCTTGGTGGCAGGGCGCAAATTGATCTTGGGTGGCGTGGAGATTCCACACACGCTCGGTTTGCTCGGCCATTCGGATGCTGATGTTTTGCTGCATGCTATCACTGACGCACTTTTAGGTGCTGCCGCTTTGGGTGATATTGGCCGGCATTTCCCCGACACCAGTGCCGACTTTAAAGATGCAGACTCTTGGCTCTTGCTGCAACGCACCGGCATTTTGTTGGCAGACAAAGGCTACAAAATCATCAACCTAGACAGCACGGTAATAGCGCAAGCGCCTAAGTTAGCGCCTTATATCGACGCTATGCGCGCACGGATAGCTGCGGCACTGAACATGCCTGTTGGCGACGTTAACGTCAAAGCCAAAACTGCGGAGAAAATGGGCCCTGTGGGCGAGGGGAAAAGCATGGAAGCGCGGGCTGTCGTGTTGATTCAAGCCGCGTAAAAAGAACGCTTAAATGTCGGTCAACTGCATATCCGTCAACTGCTTTGTAAACGCGGTGCAATGGATACTTTAGAGGCTGATTTGCTGTTTGATGCAACCAACTGCTGCATAGGCGGAAGTTTGAGGCTGATTTGTACCAAAAAACCGCTGTAGGGCGTCAAAGCACCGAAGACGTGTTTGGCATTCGGCTCGGTATGCGCTTCCACGTTGGACAATTTCATTTTGCCTTGCATGCCTTGTACGGTTTTTTCGACGATGGCCAAACCCAAGCCAGAACCGGTCACGTCGCTGCGGGCATTGTTGGCGCGGAAAAATGGGGTTTTCAACTGGTTTAGCACATTGGGAGGAACGCCTGTGCCGTGGTCGCGAACCGACAGTACCACCCATTCGCCTTGGACGAGTGCATTGATCTCAACGCGCGCCACTTCAACGCCTTCTTCAAAAAACTGCGTCTCAGCCCAACTTTGGTCATGGACGACATCATTCGGGGTGGAAAAGGAGGCGAACTCATGCAAAGTCATGGCTGATTTGCCGTAGCGTCTGGCATTCTCCAGCAAGTTAGACATGACGCGCATGAGCTCCACGGGGTCAGCCATGACTCGCAAATTAGGCGAAATGTGTTGTTCAACCACCAAATCTTGTAAATCTTTGGCACTGGCCAATGCGGCTTGAGCCGCTTGTTCCACAATCTCAGCCAAGATAACCGGTTTGAGTTCAATCACATTGCTTGGCCGAGCGTAATCCAAAAACTTGCCGATGATGCCGTTAATTTGGTCAATATCGGTCGACATTTCGTTGCGTGCAGCTTCGTCTGAAACGCTGAGCTCGGTTTCTAAACGCAGCCTAGCGAGCGGCGTGCGCAAGTCATGTGAAATACCCGCCAACATGACGGTGCGGTCAGCCTCAACTTTTGACAGCTGATCCGTCATCTGGTTAAAGCCACGAAACACATTACCCACTTCGGTGGTCAGCACGCCCTCATCCAAGCGCGAACCCGCAAAATTACCCATACGCACGCTGTTGGCGGCTTGTGACAGCAGCTTCAAGGGGCGATTGATCAAACCTGCAATCACGGCAGCACCGACCAAAGACAATGCAATCGCCATAGCCACCCAATACAGCCAAGCTTGGCTGCTGACGGGCTCAAAACGGTCTAATTCAGTTTGCAGCCAATATTCGTCACCCTGAATCGCAAAGCTGACCCACAAACCAGTTTCGCCATTGACCTTGCTTGAAATCACTGTGCCGTTGCCCAGTTTTTTCTGCAATTCTTGCTGCAGCTGCAAATGATGTTGGTCTTGCGGGTAGGGCGTTACTTTGTCCGTAGTTTCACGCGGTCGGATGTGCAAGCCTTCTTGGTCTGAGATATTTTTGATCAGCGCTTGACGGTAAATCGCGTCAGCGTGCACAAGTGAGCTGCGCGTCAAATTGACGGCAGAGCTGATTTGTCGGGCAGACTGCAGCGCGCGCGATTCAGTCTCTAGGGTGCGAAAAGTCAACAGCCACGCGACAGACGAGGTCAGCAGCAAGAGCACCAACAGCACGAAGGTGCGCCAAAATAGACTGATCTGTAAAAGTCTGTTCAAGCGCGTTCTCGTTTATGGCGTTGAATTACTGCGCTGAGTGTTCAGTATCTGGCACAAAAACATAGCCCACACCCCACACAGTTTGGATGTGGCGTGGCTTGGCGGGGTCAATCTCAATCAGCTTGCGCAAACGGGAAATTTGCACATCCAAGCTGCGGTCAAAGGCTTCAAACTCACGGCCACGGGCCAGTTGGGCCAATTTGTCGCGAGACATGGGCTGGCGCGGGTGGCGAACCAAGGTCTTTAACATGGCAAATTCGCCTGTGGTCAACGGCAAATCTTCACCATTTTTGGTCAAACTACGCGCAGCCATGTCAAAAACAAAATCGCCAAACTTGACCGGGCTGTCGTCAGCCGATGGCGCACCCGGCGCTTCTGGCGTTGGGCGGCGGCGTAGCACGGCGTGGACACGGGCCAGCAATTCGCGTGGATTGAAGGGTTTACTCAAATAATCATCAGCGCCTACTTCCAAACCGACGATCCGGTCCACATCCTCACCTTTGGCCGTCAGCATGATGATCGGAATGGCATTGTTGGCAGCGCGCAGGCGGCGGCAAATGGACAAACCGTCTTCACCCGGCATCATCAAGTCCAAGACGATCAAATCAACGGTTTCGCGTTGCAAAAAGCGGTCTAGCGCTTTGCCGTCTTCCGCCAAAATGACGTCGAAGCCTTCTTGCGTCAGGTAACGGCGCAGCAAATCACGGATGCGTGTGTCGTCGTCAACCACCAAAATACGGTTAGAGCGTGCGGGAGTTTGAGTCATAAAATTTAACCTATCAAGAAGAGTTGTTAAGAAGCTTACATCAACTTGGGCCAATGTTACAAATACAAATTCGAAATTTGTAACATGAAAAGACGAGTTACGGGGAAATGCGCTGAGTCATGACATTTACTTACAAAACTTGCCAATTAGTCCACAACATTTACGGTTTTTTGAACAATTTATCGTGCACTGATGAATTAAAGTCAACGTTGTAGTCCTATGAAATTCAAATTATCTCGCCCCTCTTTTTTAACAAAAAGCCTGCGTCTCGCCCCTTATCGGGTCGGGTGGTTGGCGTTTGACGCCACAGGAGCCAGCGTCAGCATGGGACTGGGCATGGTATTGGCAACCGTGATGCCGCAGATCAGTTTGGCGCAGGAGCCCAACAGCGTGACGCGCCAACAAGCCAAGTTTGCACGCAAAGATGAGTTGCCGCTCAAGTCAGAGGACAAAATGCAAAAAGGCAATTTACCCACTGGCGGGACAGTTGCAGCCATCCCCAATGCAGAGGTGTCAAAAAATGGGCGGAAATTGGCCGAAGTGGTCATTGCCGTGCCGAAATTGAACGAAAAGCGCCTGAGCCCAGAAGAGTTACGCGAGTTGCGCCAGCAGTTACTGCATCAGCGCTAAATCGCAGGCCTAAGCCCACACCCGTTGTGCTTCGTACAATGCTAGAACTCAAATAGTTCAAGGCAGCTAATATCATGAAAATACAATCTAAATTTATAGCAGTATTGCTAGTATTTACGCCGGCTACAGCCATTTTTGCACAAAATATAGGCAATATTCAATCACTCAACGTGGCACAGCTGTCTGCTAATGGCTCGGTCGAGGTGCAGCAAGACCTGCTGTCCATCAGCCTCAACACGACGCGCGAAGCGGTCGATGCGTCTACCGTACAAAACCAGCTTAAAACAGCACTGGACGCAGCTTTGGCAGAAGCTAAAAAAACAGCTCAAGCTGGACAACTGGACGTGCGTACAGGCAATTTCAGCTTGTATCCACGCTACGGCAAAGACGGCAAAATCAACGGCTGGCAAGGCAGCACCGAGCTGGTTTTAGAGGGCCGAGACTTCGCCCGCATCAGCGCTGCAGCCGGCAAAATTCAAACCTTAACCATCGCCAACGTGGCTTTTAGCCTGAGCCGCGAGCAGCGCACCCAGTCTGAAGGCGCTGCCCAAAGCATCGCCATTGAGCGTTTCAAAGCCAAAGCGGCAGACATTGCCAAAGGTTTTGGCTTTGGCAGCTACAGCTTGCGCGAGGTTTCGGTGAACGCGGCTGACCAAGGCTACAACCCGCGCCCGCAGGTCATGAGCATGGCGCGTGCACAGATGGCGGAAGCCGCTCCTGTGCCGGTTGAGGCCGGCAAAAGCACGGTCGTGGTGACGGTGAATGGCTCAGTACAGCTGAAATAGACTCGTCAAATCTGAACCCGCGTCCCCAGTTCAATCACGCAATTGTTGGGTAGGCGGAAGAAGTCAGCCACGCTGCCAGCGTTTCTGGACATCAAAGCAAACAAAGCTTCGCGCCAATTGGCCATGCCAGCGCCTTTTGTCGGCACGACGATTTCTCGGCTTAAAAAGTACGAGGTCTCAAATAAATTGATCGCTAAGCCATGCGCTTGGCAAAGTTCCAGTGCTTTGGGAATGTCTGGCGTGTTTTTGAAGCCGTAATGAACTTCTACTTTCCAAAAGCTTGGTGTCAACGTTGACACTTTGACGCGCTCTGAGAAGGAAATCCAAGGCACATCGTGAAAAACAACGGTCAAAATCACATTGCGCTCATGCAAGACTTGGTTGTGTTTGATGTTGTGTAAGAGCGCTTGCGGGACGGTGTCTGGGTTGGCTACTGCGTAGACAGCAGTACGCGACACACAGTGAATGCTGTCTGCAGACAGCGCGGAGACAAATGGCAAAAGCTCAGGGTCGTCATGGCGAATACTGTCAACCAGCAATTCACGCCCACGCTTCCAAGTCGCCATGATGGTGAAAATGGCGATGCCCATGACCAACGGAAACCAACCGCCTTGCATGAATTTGAGTGAACAAGAGATGACCAGCAACGCATCCAATGCTAAAAATACGCCAGTTGCAGCCAAAGCCACTGGCAGTGGGTAACCCCAGCCGTGGCGCACCACAAAGAAGGTGAGGGCGGTGGTAATCAGCATCGTCACCGTCACGGCAATGCCGTAGGCCGAGGCCAGCGCTGTCGAGCTGCCAAAACCAAAAACAGCCAGTAAAACGGCAACCAGCAGCAACCAATTCACCTCGGGCATGTAAATCTGCCCGACTTCCTTGGTTGATGTGTACAAAACCTGCATTCGTGGCAGCAAACCAAGCTGAATCGCCTGTTTGGTCATTGAGTAAGCGCCAGAAATCACCGCTTGCGAGGCAATGATGGTGGCCAGGGTGGCCAAGACGACGGCTGGAATCAGCCAAACTTGCGGGAACATGCGGTAAAAGGGGTTCTCCAGCGCCGAGGGGTCACGCATCAACAACGCACCTTGGCCCATGTAGTGAACGGTCAAAGCTGGTAAAACCAGACCTAACCAAGCGTATTGAATTGGTTTTTTGCCAAAATGCCCCATATCGGCATAGAGTGCTTCCGCCCCTGTAAATGCCAAAACAATGGCACCCACAGCCACAAACATGTGCCAGCCTTGAGCCTGCAGAAAATTGAAAGCGTACAGCGGGTTCAGTGCATTTAAAATCTCGGGTTGCTGGGCAATTTCAACCACGCCTGTGTAAGCCAACACAGCAAACCATATCATGATGATGGGGCCAAACAACTTGCCCACAACACTTGTCCCAAATCGTTGCACCGCAAATAAACCAATCAGAACGATTGCTGAAATTGGCAGCACATAGGGCTTTAGCAGTGGGGTGACGACCTCTAAGCCCTCAACGGCGCTGAGGACGGATATGGCAGGTGTGATGACGCTGTCGCCATAAAACAAAGAGGCGCCAAACACACCCATCAGCAACAAAATGGTGCGCTTTTGCGGGGTTTTGCCAGCGGCATTGGCGGCCAAGGCGGTCAGTGCCATGATGCCGCCTTCGCCACGGTTGTCGGCACGCAAGATGAGCAAGACGTATTTCAGCGTCACTACCATCATCAAGCCCCAAAAGATGACGGAGACTGCGCCTATCAAGTGCGCGGCATCTAGTGGAATGCCAGTCGCTGGGCTGAAAATCTCTTTCATGGTGTACAGCGGGCTGGTGCCAATGTCACCGTAAACAACCCCCATAGCACCCAAAGTCAAGGCCGCTACGCTTTCTCTTGTCGAATTTTTGCTCATTGCAATCCGTTTGTTGTAAAGATGACTGAAGTGTCATTCTTTACATATAAGGAAGGCATAAGGGACTTTACATTGATGTGATCTTAAGAGACTTTAAGTGGCAGCCAAGCGATAGCCCACACCCGTTTCAGTCAGCAAATGCCGAGGTTCGGCGGGGTCACGCTCAATTTTGGCCCGCAATTGCCCCATATAGAGCCGTAAATAATGGGTGTGCTCAATGAATTCTGCGCCCCATACATCTCTGAGCAGTTGGCGATGCGTGACGACGCGGCCAGCACTGCGCACCAAGCGTGCCAGCAGTTTGAATTCGGTCGGCGTGAGATGCAGTACTTCACCGTCCCGTTGTACGACATAGTTGGCAAGGTCAACCCGTAAATCGTCCAACGCATGCTCTGTGATAGCTGCTGCCAGCGCTGTGCCACGGTGCCGCAACGCGACCCGAATGCGCGCCAACAATTCAGCCACGCTGAAGGGTTTGGTCAAATAGTCATCAGCACCCGCATCGAGTAATTTGATTTTTTGCTCTTCCTGATGCCGTGCAGACACCACAATGATGGGCGTGCTGTGGTGCTGTCGCACTTCATTGACCAAAGCTACGCCATCGCCATCAGGTAAGCCTAAATCAAGCACGATGACATCGGGCGTTTTGTGGCGAACCATCGCGCTGGCCTCGCTCAAAGTCACGGCAGTAAAAACCTCAAAACCTTCTACCGACAGCGTTGTCTGCATCAATGCCCGTATCTCACGGTCATCTTCCACCACTAAAACGGTGAGTGTCATAGTGACTCCTTTCCTGCCGGCTGCGCTTCAATGGGTAGGGTGAGTGAGAAGTGACTGCCGCCGCCTGCACGGGGGCGGTAAGCCAATTTCCCGCCGTGCGCTTGGGCAATGGCTTGGCACAGTGCTAAACCCAGACCTGTGCCGTGCTGACCCGTTAAATCGCTGCGTGTATAAAGTTTGAAAATATTGTCCAACTCCGTCGCCGGTATGCCAGGGCCACGGTCTTTGACTGTCACGGACAGCTCTTGTGCGTTGGCCTGCACCGTTAGTTCCACCGCATCTTGGCTGTATTTCAGCGCGTTATCCAGCAAATTGCTTATCAATTGCGCAAGCAAGATCGAGTCTGCTTTGACCAGTGGCAAGTCGTGTGGCACTTTAGATTTGATGCGTCGCTGTGGGTCGCGCTCTCGCACCCGCGCCAGCACCGAGCCCACAATTTCTTCAATCGACTCCCAATCCCGCTTCAGCGTTTGTGTGGTGCTGTTCAAGCGCATCATTTGTAAGGTGTTTTCAGTCAAAGTGGACAGATAGTTGGCTTCGCTCATAATACTGCCCAGTAAGCGCTCTTGCTCCGCGCCATCAAGTTTGTCGTGTTGAGTCTGTAGGGCAGAAGCGGCGCCGACGATGGCGGCCAGCGGCGTGCGCAAATCATGTGACACGGCGGCCAAAAAAGTACTTTGCAGTTGCTGGCGCTGCGCCTCATGTTGCGCCGACAGCATCGTCGTTGCAAGGCGCTGACGCCACAATGCTTGCCCAAGAAGCGCACAAACGGCTTTTGCATGCTCCAGTCCACTGTCATCTTGTGCTTTGACGGAGCCAATGTTGGCTGCGCCCATCCATTGATCTTTGTCACCCAAGGGCAAATACCAAGCCTCAAGGCCGGGCCAACGGCCAGTGCCAGGGCCAAGTACAGCGGCTTCTTTCATGCATCCCTGCAAACCATCCAAAACGTTTTGCGATAGTTTTGAAACTTCTGCGTTTTGAAACAGTTCATTTTTTGCATTGGTCAAAAGCACACTGCATGGGCCGATAAAGGCATCAGTCAAAGCTTGCTGTCCCAAGTTCTGTACTTGTACAGGCGTGCTGGCATCCGCCAAAGCGCTGGCGAGCAGTTGCAGCTGCTGGGCGCGCCGCGCATTTAAGTGAGCCAGTTTGGTTTCCTGGCGCAGCTTGGCGGCCAGCGTACTGATGGCCAAAGCCACCGCCAACATCGCAATTAAACCGATAAAGTGCTCTGGACTTTCGATCTCAAACGTCCAGCGCGGCGGCACAAAAAAGAAGTTTAACGCCGTGGCTGCAAAAACGGCGCAAACCGCAGACTTCACCCAGTCCAACTGGTAGGCGGCAATCACCACCGCCAAAACATAAATCATGGCCAGACTGGTCAAGGTCACGTAATCAAAGGCCAGCAAGCCCGCAACGGTTGCTATAGTGAGAAGCAACAGCACCGTCAACCAGCCGCTGGCGGCATTTGTTTTGGGAGCCGTCAATGTGGTTGATGTGTTGATTGTTTTCATCATGGCTTCAGCGTACCACTGCTCGTATCAGGATTGCATTAGGACGTTGAAAAGAATCGGTTAGTCCAAGGTTGGGGAATGGTTTCTATAATCAAGCTTCTCTAAAAGCATAAAAATGACGCCATTCTTGACATGACCCCACCTTATAGCTTTTCAGAGAGCCGCAAATTATCCGTCGCCCCCATGATGGAGTGGACAGACCGCCATTGCCGCTACTTTCACCGCTTGCTGACCAAAAACACGCTGCTCTACACTGAGATGATCAACGCCGGTGCCGTCGTGCACGGTGACGTGCCGCGACATTTGCGCTACAACGCGGAGGAGCATCCGCTGGCGCTACAACTGGGCGGCAGCGAGCCAGACAAATTGGCGATTGCCGCACGCGTGGCAGAAGAGTGGGGCTATGACGAGGTCAATATCAACTGCGGCTGCCCGAGTGAGCGGGTGCAAAAAGGCGCTTTTGGTGCGTGTTTGATGGCCGAGCCTGACTTGGTGGCCGATTGCGTTAAAGCCATGCTGGATGCGGTGCACGATGTTGAGAAAACCCCCATCACCGTCAAACACCGCATCGGCATCAACAAAACCGAAGACACGCCAGAAAGCTACGGCTTTGTGCGCGATTTTGTCGGCAAGGTGGCTGATGCGGGCTGTCAAACCTTCATCGTCCATGCCCGCAACGCCTGGCTCAAAGGCCTGTCGCCCAAAGAAAATCGCGATATTCCGCCGCTGCGTTATGAAATTGTCCATCAACTCAAAGCTGATTTCCCGCACTTAAACATCGTCATCAACGGCGGTTTGACGGAAAATGTGCAAATTGCAGAGCAATTAACGGCTCTAGACGGCGTGATGGTGGGGCGTGAGGCTTATCACAACCCGTGGATGCTCGCTTCGTGGGATACGACATTTTTTGGCGCAGATGCTTCCTTGAACACCCGCGAGTCAATCGAAGCCCACATGGTCAGCTATATGGAACGTGAGCAAGCGGCTCACGGCACGCACTGGGCGCCGATTGCACGGCACATGCTGGGTTTGCGGCACGGTTTGGCCGGTTCGCGACGCTGGCGGCAGGTCTGGAGCGACCACAAACTGCGCGACCTTGCACCGGCGGCCGTGATGGCGTTGGCGCAGAAAGACCTGTTTCAGACGATTTGAAGTGGTTTAAAACAATTAAATGGCAATTTCCCAACAAAAAATGCTTGTAGCCAGTGTATTTACTGCCTAAACAGCTATTAAATTCATAGCTATTAAATTTACAGCATTACATTCATGCCAGATTCAACACAAAAACAAACCAGCCAAGCCCTGATCTTGTTGTGGGTCGTTCCCGCGCTGTGGACGGTCAATTACATCGTTGCCCGCAAAGCGCCGGGCATCATTGGCCCGCATCTATTGGCGCTTGGGCGCTGGGCTTTGGCAGCGCTTGTTTTGGTGGTTATGGCTAGAGGCGAACTGTGGACACAGCGCGCCAACATTGTCAAAACGTGGTGGCAATACCTGATTTTGGGCGCTTTGGGCATGTTGATTTGCGGTGCCTGGGTCTACCAAGGGGCGCGCTCCACGCAGGCCATGAACATCGCCTTGATCTACGCCGCATCACCCGTACTGATTAGCCTCGGCTCAGTATGGTTGTTGAAGGAGTCCATCAACAAGCGTCAAATAGTTGGCGTTTGCCTGGCTTTGCTGGGCGTGGTGCATGTGGTGGTGAAGGGCCAATGGGCAGCGCTGTCCAGCGTGCAATTCGTCGTCGGTGACTTGTGGATAGTCGCCGCCACCATCTCTTGGGCAGGCTATGCGCTGCTGCAAAAGAAATGGCCCAGCCCCTTGAGTGCCACGGCGCGATTGGCGGCGATTTGTTTGGGTGGTGTCGTCAGTCTGTTGCCTTTTTCAGTGTGGGAACTGTTTCAACCGGGTTTGACTGTGTGGGGCGCAGATGCGTTTTGGCTCATCGTCATCGCGGGTTTGGTGCCCGGTTTGGGTGCCTATTGGATCTATGGCTGGGCGCAAAAAATACTCGGTGCCAGCCGCACAGCCGTCGCCCTGTACCTAGGGCCGCTCTATGCCGCATTCATGACCTGGGCCTTTTTGGGCGAATCACCCGGCTGGCACCATCTGGTGGGTGCTTTGTTGATTTTGCCGGGTGTGTTTTTGGTGTCGCGGCAGGCCAAGTCTTAACAGCTGCAAAAAGCAGGTTTTTAAGCCTCTTTTACCGCTCGTTTAACCGTCGCCAATAACAAACTGGCGCAGATAAAAGTGACGCCAGAGACGCGGTTAAACGCCTTGGCACGGCCTTCGGTGCGCAGCCATGGGGCGAGGCGGGAGGCAAACGTGGCGTAAAACATCAAGCCTGCAAGCTCAAAAAACACAAATGTGCTGCCCAAAATTGCAAACTGCAGCAGCTGGGGTTCAGCTGGGTTAAGAAATTGCGGGAAAAATGCGGTGAAAAACAGCAAAGCCTTGGGGTTGCTGATACCGACCAAAAAGCCTTTGGTGTAAAGACTCAAAAAGCTGATAGATGGCACTTTTTGAGCCGTCTGCCCCTCAGAAGTATCAGCCGGCAACTTAAAACTCGACGTGGTCGAGCGCAGCGTCATCACCCCGATGTAGAACAAATAAGCCACGCCAAACCACTTAATAGCGTTGAACAAGGTCTCAGAAGCTGCCATGGCCGCCCCCACGCCCAGCGCCGAGCAAGCCATGATGATCACCACTGCGGTGATAGACCCCAGCGCCGCATAAAACGCCCGCTTAACCCCATGGTTCACCCCGTTCGTCACACTCATCAGCACCGCCGGGCCGGGCGTGGCGCACAGGACAAAAACAGCAGCGACGTAGAGGAGCCAGGTGTTGAGGGGCATGAAAAATCCAGAAACAGGGAAATGAATAGTAATCTAACCTAAACCGTCGCAAAAAAACTCACTACCCAATACGCACCAATCACCAATTGGACGACAAAAAACACGAACCGAATGTTGACGGCCAATGCGCGGCTTGAGAGGAGGTGAGTGATGGACTGCGCTAGGCGGGCACCCAAAAAGTAGAGCGCCAGCGGGTTGGTGAGGTGGGTTTGATTCGTCAAAATCGCCAAAATCAGCAAGCCGCCAAAGATGGGGAAGTTCTCGACGCAATTGGCGTGGGCGCGGCTTAAGCGGTGCATGAAGGGGGAAATGTCTGCGCCGTCTGGGTTGAACTGGGTGACCTTGCGACCGGTGGCGAGTACCAAATAGACCCGTGCCAGTTCGACGGAAATGATCAAAAGCAGCGTCCAACCAATAAAACCCAAAAGCGCGATGGTCGTCAAGTTCATGTGATCTCCAAATTTTGTCTAAATTGAGTCAAAAAATCAATTTAAGTGCATTTTTAGGCTGTAGCCGGCGTATTTATTCAATAGTTTGCTATTAAATACATAGTAAATATTGCTCCAAATGGGTTAGCTAGCCGCTTCCAAACCGTTCCTGAAATGCGCTTGCATGGCACGCACAGTCGCCGTTGCATCGCGCGCTGTCAATGCCGCCATGATGACGCGATGCTCGGCGAGTGATTCGGCAATGCGGCCTTCTTTGAGCAGGGAGTTGTGGCGGTTCAGCTTCATGACTTTGCGCAAATCGGCCACCATCTGGTCACGCCAGCGGTTGTTGGCGATGGCCAGCAGGCGAATATGAAACTGCTCGTTGATGGAGAAAAACTGTTCTGTATCAACTGGTTGCGTTTTGATGGCTGCTTCTAGTGCGGCATGCAAAGCAGTCAATTCATGCAACTGTGCCTCGGTGGCATTGCTCGCCACCACACCAGCAGCATCGCTTTCCAATAGGCTGAGCAGGTGGTAGACATCGGTCAAATCCTGCTCGGACACCTCAGTCACATAAGCGCCGCGCCGCACTTTCATGGTGACCAAGCCTTCGGTCGCCAGCACTTTGAGCGCTTCGCGCAGGGGGGTCCGGCTGATGCCGTATTCCTCGGCCAATTTAAGCTCGTCAATCCAGCTACCGGGCTCTAAATCATCCGGGGTACGTTTGAATATGCGTTGACGCAGCAGTTCGGCAACCTCTTCATGCAGAGAAACGGGTTTCAGGCGGTCAGGTGAAATCGCTGCGTTCATGTAAGAATTCTAGCAGGGTTTTGAATTTATAATTATGAATTACAAAGCTACAAATTTGCCTCAAAATTGCATTTATCTGCTTAAGATACGGTTAGGAAACACATATGACCTCAGAATTCAAACCCGCAAACCTAGCCGATTGGCACAAAGCCGCTGCCAAATCCGCACCCAATGGCGACGTCGCTGCGCTGAACTGGCACACGCCAGACGGTATCGCCGTTAAACCGCTCTACACGGCGGAAGACACCAAGGACTTGCCGTACACCAACACTTTGCCCGGTTTTGAGCCCTACGTGCGCGGCCCGCAAGCCACCATGTATGCGGTGCGCCCGTGGACAATTCGCCAATACGCGGGGTTTTCTACCGCTGAAGAGTCCAACGCTTTCTACCGCAAAGCCTTGGCGGCAGGCGGGCAGGGCGTGTCGGTCGCGTTTGACTTGGCTACGCACCGTGGCTACGACAGCGACCACCCCCGCGTCACAGGTGACGTGGGCAAAGCGGGTGTTGCTATCGATTCTGTAGAGGACATGAAAATCCTGTTTGACCAGATTCCACTGGACAAAGTGTCTGTATCTATGACCATGAACGGCGCCGTGCTGCCAGTGCTGGCCGGCTATGTGGTGGCGGCCGAGGAGCAGGGCGTATCCCAGGACAAGTTGAGCGGCACGATTCAGAACGACATTCTGAAAGAGTTCATGGTGCGCAACACTTACATCTACGGCCCAGCGCCGTCCATGCGCATCATTGGCGACATCATTGAGTACACGGCGCAGCACATGCCCAAGTTCAACTCGATTTCCATCAGCGGCTACCACATGCAAGAAGCGGGTGCGAACCAAGCGCTGGAATTGGCTTTTACCCTTGCAGACGGCAAAGAATATGTTAAAACTGCTATCAATAAAGGCATGGATGTTGATGGTTTTGCCGGCCGACTGAGCTTTTTCTGGGCGATTGGCATGAACTTCTATCTAGAAGTTGCCAAGATGCGTGCCGCCCGCCTACTGTGGTGCCGCATCATGAAAGGGTTCGACGCCAAATCGCCCAAATCGCTCATGCTGCGCACCCACTGCCAAACCAGCGGCTGGAGCTTGACCGAGCAAGACCCGTACAACAACGTCGTGCGCACCACGGTGGAGGCGATGGCGGCTGTGTTTGGCGGCACGCAGTCCTTGCACACCAACAGTTTTGACGAGGCGATTGCCTTGCCGACTGAATTCAGCTCCCGTATTGCGCGCAACACGCAGCTCATCATCCAAGAAGAAACGCACATCACCAGTGTGATTGACCCCTGGGCGGGCAGCTACATGATGGAGTCTCTCACCAACGAGATGGCTGAAAAAGCCTGGGCCATCATTGAAGAAGTCGAAGCCATGGGCGGCATGGTTAAAGCGGTGGATAGCGGCTGGGCCAAGCTGAAAATCGAAGCAGCAGCGGCTGAAAAGCAAGCCCGCATCGACAGCGGCAAAGACGTCATCGTTGGCATAAATAAATACAAACTCAAAACCGAAGACGCTTTAGAGACCCGCGAGATTGACAACGTCACCGTGCGCGATGGGCAGATTGCTAGATTGAATGAAATTAAGGGTAAACGTGATATAGCCGGCGTAAATGCTGCCTTGACCGCTATCACAAACGCAGCAAAAGAGAGTCATGGAAGCACCGCGAGCAGTGCAGGCAACTTGCTAGATTTAACCATCAAAGCCATGCGCTTGCGGGCTACGGTCGGTGAGGTGAGCGACGCTTTAGAGCAAGTCTATGGCCGCCACCGTGCTGATCCACAAAAAGTGCAGGGTGTCTACGCGGCAGCTTATGGACAAAACGCCGACGGCACCGCATCCAACGAAGGTGACACCATGGAATACTGGAACCAACTCAAAGCCGACATCGCCACCTTTGCCGACAAACAAGGCCGCCGTCCGCGTGTGATGATCTCCAAACTAGGCCAAGACGGCCACGACCGTGGCGCAAAAGTGGTGGCCACCGCCTTTGCCGACTTAGGTTTTGACGTCGACATGGGCCCGCTGTTCCAAACCCCCGAAGAATGCGCCCGCCAAGCGATTGAGAACGACGTTCACGCTGTCGGCGTGTCCACACTCGCCGCCGGTCACAAAACCTTGGTCCCCGCCATCATCGCCGAGCTGCGCAAACAGGGCGCGGACGACATCATCGTCTTCGTAGGTGGCGTGATTCCGCGCCAAGACTACGACATGCTGTACGAAGCCGGCGTCAAGGGCATCTACGGCCCAGGAACGCCGATTCCGGTGAGTGCGCGGGATGTTTTGTTGCAGATTGAGAAGGCTTTGGGGTGAATTCTCTAACCCCAAACTCCTTTCATCCTGAGCTTGTCGAAGGATTCCAGGAAAAGAAATTATGACATTTGAAATTTGTGATTTTCTTTGGAAATCGTTTTGCGAGAAGACACCTGAGTGGATTTCAGCAATAGCGGCGTTAATTTCTACAACAGGCCTTGGCTTTGTTTGGTGGCAACTGCGTTTAACAAAAAACATTGCTCAACTGCAGTTTGAAGATAGTTTGGCAAAAGAGTACCGTGACCTAGTAAGTCGAATTCCGACTAAAGCCCTGCTTGGATATGGCCTAAGCCCTATTGAATATGCTGCAGCTTTTGATGAATTGTTTCGTTATATTGATTTAAGTAATGAACAGGTTGGATTACGAGCTAGCGATCGTATTGGAGCAAAAGTTTGGAAAAGTTGGAGTGATGGCATTCGTGACAATTTAAAACTTCCTGCATTTGAAAAGGCGTGGTTAGAAATTAAGTCTAATAGTACAAGTTTTCAAGAATTACGAGAATTGGAAAAAGATTTTTCAAGAGATCCTGCAACTTGGCCAAAAGTGACTCAGATGTAATGCGCAACTATTCCGTCTACCTCCTCCAATGCGCCGACAACTCCTACTATTGCGGTCAAACCGACAATGTAGAAGCACGCTTGCAGCAGCATGAGCTGAGCGATGTAGGCTATACCGCGACACGCAAACCTTTCAAACTAGTTTGGCAAGGTGAATTCCCCACGCGAGGCGAGGCATTTGCATTTGAACAGCAGGTTAAAGGCTGGTCGCGGGCAAAGAAAGAGGCACTGATTGCTGGTGATTGGGAGCGAGTGAGTGCATTGGCAAAGTCGCGCGGGCAGCATCGAGCTACATCGTCTTCAGTTGAGACTACGCCCAATTCCTTTCATGCTGAGCTTGTCGAAGCAGGGAGCGTCCTTCGACAAGCTCAGGATGAAAGAGTTGGGGTTCAAAATGAAAGACTTTGGGCTCAAGATGAAAAAGGCGACATTCAAAGTGAAAGAGGACTGCGAACGGTAACTTCAGCGCAAGTTATTGATATTGAAAATCCATCCGCCCAGCGCCGTGCCATCGCCAAAGCCATCACTCTGCTCGAATCCACCCGCGCTGACCACCGCATGCAGGCGGATGAGTTGCTCACGGCTCTGCTGCCACACACTGGTAAATCGCTGCGCCTGGGCATCAGCGGCGTCCCGGGCGTGGGCAAATCGACCTTTATTGAAGCGCTGGGGCTGTATCTCATTGAACTCGGTCATCGCGTCGCCGTGCTGACGATCGACCCATCTTCCACCGTCTCGGGTGGCTCAATTTTGGGTGACAAGACGCGGATGGAAAGGCTCTCGGTTGACGAGCGTGCCTACATCCGCCCGAGCCCGAGCAGCGGAACGCTGGGCGGTGTGGCCGAAAAAACCCGTGAAGCCATGCTGGTGTGCGAGGCGGCGGGGTATGACATTGTGATTGTGGAAACCGTCGGGGTTGGGCAGTCTGAGACGGCGGTGGCTGGTATGACTGATATGTTCATTCTTATGCAACTGCCCAACGCGGGTGACGATTTGCAAGCCATCAAAAAAGGCGTGATGGAGTTGGCCGACTTGGTGCTCATCAACAAAGCGGATATCGACCCGCTGGCTGCTGAACGCGCTCGTCTGCAAATCACCGCCGCGATGCAGCTGTTGGGTATGTTTGGTGGTTATTCGGAGTTGAATTGGCACCCCAAAGCGTTGCCCTTAAGCGCTTTAAACAACCAAGGTGTGGATACTTTTTGGGCTGCAGTCAATGAATTCAAAACTCTGCAAACCGCCAATAGCAAGTTGGCAGAGCGGCGCAAAGCGCAGTCGCTGGCGTGGATGTGGGAGCGAATTGATGCGGGGCTGAAGCTGCAATTCAAGCAAAACCCTTATGTGCAAACGCTGTTGCCCCAGCTGCTCAAAGATGTGTCAGAGGGGCGGGTGGCAGCGTCTACAGCAGCTAGAAACCTGTTAAATATCGAAATTAGAGAGAGAATTAGCCTGTAGATGGCGTATTTATTGCCTAAGCAGCTATTAAATTTATAGTAATAATTATTTTTCATTTTAAAAAGTAAAACCATGCAAGACATCCTCAAACAACTTGAATCAAAACGCGAACTCGCACGACTCGGCGGCGGCGAAAAGCGCATAGCCACGCAGCACAAAAAGGGCAAACTCACGGCGCGTGAGCGCTTGGAAGTGCTGTTGGATGCCGGTACGTTTGAAGAATGGGACATGTTCGTTGAGCACCGCTGCGTCGACTTTGGCATGGAAGAGACCAAAATCCCGGGCGACGGCGTGGTCACCGGCTACGGCATGATCAACGGGCGCTTGGTGTTTGTGTTCAGTCAAGACTTCACCGTGTTCGGTGGCGCGTTGAGTGAAGCGCATGCCGAGAAAATCTGTAAAGTGATGGACCAAGCCATGAAGGTGGGCGCGCCTGTCATCGGCCTGAACGACTCGGGCGGCGCGCGGATTCAAGAAGGCGTGGCCTCCTTGGGCGGCTACGCGGATGTGTTCCAACGCAACGTCATGGCCAGTGGCGTGATTCCGCAAATCAGCATGATCATGGGGCCATCGGCCGGCGGCGCGGTGTATTCACCCGCCATGACCGACTTTATTTTCATGGTCAAAGACTCGTCTTACATGTTCGTCACTGGCCCTGAAGTGGTTAAAACCGTGACGCATGAAGAGGTGACGGCTGAAGAGCTGGGCGGCGCCATCACCCACACCACCAAGAGCGGCGTGGCCGATTTGGCGTTTGACAACGACGTGGAAGCACTGCTGATGCTGCGCCGCTTGTACAACTACCTGCCGTTGAGCAACCGCGAAAAAGCACCCGTGCGCAAGAGCGGCGACCCCATCGAGCGCATGGACATGAGCTTGGACACGCTGGTGCCCGACAACGCCAACAAAGCCTACGACATGAAAGAGTTGATCGTCAAAACCGTGGATGATGGCGACTTTTTTGAAATCCAGCCCGAATACGCCAAAAACATCATCATCGGTTTCGCGCGTATGGACGGTCAAACCATTGGCATCGTGGCCAACCAGCCGCTGGTATTGGCAGGTTGTTTGGACATCAAATCATCCATCAAAGCGGCACGGTTTGTGCGTTTTTGCGATGCGTTCAACATCCCTGTCGTCACCTTTGTGGACGTGCCAGGTTTCATGCCCGGCACTTCGCAAGAGTTTGGCGGCATCATCAAACACGGCGCGAAGTTGCTCTATGCTTACGCTGAGTGCACGGTGCCAAAAATCACCGTCATCACCCGCAAAGCCTACGGCGGCGCGTATGACGTGATGGCGTCCAAACACCTGCGCGGCGACGTCAACTTTGCGTGGCCGAATGCCGAAATCGCGGTGATGGGTGCCAAAGGCGCGGTAGAAATCATCTTCCGCGAAGACAAAGGCGACCCAGCAAAATTAGCTGCGAAAGAAGCCGAGTACAAAGCCCGCTTCGCCAACCCCTTCGTGGCCGGCGCACGTGGCTTCATCGACGATGTGATCCTGCCTTGTGAGACCCGCAAACGCATTTGCCGCAGCTTGGTGATGTTGAAAGACAAGAAGCTTGAGAACCCGTGGCGTAAACACGGGAATATCCCTTTATGAGTATTTGTTTGCAACAGAGTCAGGGGGTTTGTTTGGCTACAGACGTTAGAGGTCTGTGTTTATATTCAACTTTGTCACATTCCGATTTGTTAGACGAAAAAAAGAAGTTGGAAGACCGATTAAAAGCAGCACAAGCTAATGGAGATATATATTCTCTACCAGTTATTTCGCAAAAACTTGCTTGCTTAGACCGCTATTTATTATTGACTCAGGTAACGCATCCAACTTCTAGTTCTACAACTGCACTTTAGAAAGAAATATAGACATGTTTACCAAAATCCTCATCGCCAACCGTGGCGAAATCGCATGTCGAGTCATTGCAACGGCTAAAAAAATGGGCATCAAAACCGTGGCGGTTTATTCAGATGCTGATAAAGACGCACGCCATGTGGCGCTCGCGGACGAAGCCGTCAACATCGGCCCCGCACCGAGCCGCGAGAGCTATTTGGTGGCCGACAAAATCATTGCGGCTTGCAAGGCAACGGGGGCGCAGGCAGTGCATCCTGGGTATGGTTTTTTGAGTGAAAACGCTGGGTTTGCCAAGCGGGTGGAGGAGGAGGGCATTGTTTTTATTGGGCCTAAGCACTATTCAATTGCCGCGATGGGCGACAAGATTGAATCAAAAAAGCTAGCAATGAAGGCAGGTGTTCATTGCATTCCAGGCGTGAATGATGCGATTGAGACGGCTGAAAAAGCGGTTGAAATTGCCAAAGGCATTGGCTACCCCGTGATGATCAAAGCTTCAGCCGGCGGTGGCGGCAAGGGTTTGCGGGTGGCGTTTAACGACAAAGAGGCGTTTGAAGGTTTCACCAGCTGCCGCAACGAAGCACGCAACAGCTTTGGGGATGACCGCGTGTTTATCGAAAAGTTTGTTGAAGAGCCACGCCATATCGAAATCCAGCTCATTGGCGACAGCTTTGGCAATGTGATTTATTTGAACGAACGCGAATGCTCCATCCAACGCCGCCACCAAAAAGTGATTGAAGAAGCGCCGTCTCCGTTCATCAGCGACGCAACTCGCAAAGCCATGGGTGAGCAAGCGGTGCAACTTGCCAAAGCGGTGAATTACCAAAGCGCGGGAACGGTGGAGTTTGTGGTCGGCAAAGACCAATCGTTTTACTTTTTAGAAATGAACACCCGCTTGCAAGTGGAGCATCCGGTGACAGAGTGCATCACTGGACTGGATTTAGTCGAGCTGATGATTCGCGTGGCTGCGGGTGAAAAGCTGCCGCTCACGCAAGCGGATGTGAAGCGCGACGGCTGGGCGATTGAGTGCCGCATCAACGCGGAAGACCCGTTCCGCAACTTTTTGCCATCGACCGGCCGTTTGGTGCGCTTTGCGCCGCCGGCTCAGACGATGCACCAAGCCAACGTTAACGATTGGTACGGCGTGCGCGTCGATACTGGCGTGCAAGACGGTGGCGAGATTCCGATGTTTTACGACTCGATGATCGCCAAACTCATCGTGCATGGCAAAGACCGCTTCGAGGCGATTGCCAAGATGCGAGAAGCGCTGAATGGTTTTGTGATTCGTGGTGTGAGCAGCAATATCCCGTTCCAAGCGGCTTTGTTGGCGCACCCCAAGTTTGTGGCGGGTGATTTCAACACCGGCTTCATTGCAGAAAACTATGCCAAAGGATTCAAAGCTGAAGACGTGCCGCATGCAGACGCCGATTTCTTGGTCGCGCTGGCAGCTTTTGTACGCCGCAAATCGCGTGAACGTGCGGCTGGCATTTCTGGCCAGTTACCGGGTTACAGCGTGCAGGAGGGCAGCGACTACACCGTGATCACCTTGGGCGAGGGCGGCGAAAACGTCTATACCGCCGTCCATGTGACTGAGTTTGTGGGTGAAACGGGTTCAGCCTTGGTCAACATCAAAGACCAGAGCTACAAAATTACCAGCACATCGCGTCTGAATGATATTTGCATCACAGGGACCGTGAACGGCAAACTGTTTACAGCCCAAGTAGAACGCGGCGCGAATAAGAATCCACTTTCACTTCGTGTGCAGCACAACGGCACCAAAATCGATGCCATGGTGGTGTCGCCCCGCATGGCCGAGCTGCACAAGCTCATGCCGCACAAAGCCGCACCTGATTTGAGTCGTTTTGTGTTGTCTCCTATGCCCGGTTTGTTGGTCGATGTGGCTGTGCAAGTCGGTCAAAAAGTGCAAGCTGGTGAGCGTGTCGCTGTGATTGAAGCGATGAAGATGGAAAACGTGTTGTTTGCAGCGGCCGATGGCGTGGTGAGCAAGATCACAGCGGCCAAAGGTGAGTCGCTGGTGGTGGATCAACCTATCATAGAGTTTGCGATATGAGCACCAATAAATCTCGCCTGCGCCCATTTACGGTCTTAGGTATTCAACAAATCGCCATTGGTGCCCCAAGCAAAGACAAGCTGCGCACGTTGTGGGTAGATATGTTGGGCTTGGAAGTGACGGGTAATTTTGTCTCTGAGCGTGAAAATGTGGATGAAGATATTTGTGCCATCGGCAGCGGGCCTTTCAAAGTGGAGGTTGATTTGATGCAACCTATCGACCCAGATAAGAAGCCAGCTGTGCATACAACGCCGCTCAACCACGTTGGGCTATGGATTGACGACTTGCCTGAAGCGGTGACGTGGCTGACCGCGCAAGGTGTACGGTTTGCACCGGGTGGTATTCGTAAAGGCGCAGCGGGGTTTGACATTTGTTTTTTGCATCCTAAAAGCAATGACGAGTTCCCGATTTCAGGCGAGGGCGTTTTGATTGAACTGGTGCAAGCACCACCAGAAGTGGTTAGCGCATTCAGCCGCTTAGCGACGCAACACGCTTAAATTATCAATATGCATCTTGTTACGAACTTAAGTTTTAGGGGTAATCCACATTTTTAACCCGTAAAAACGTGATGAAAGTCGCATAAACTTGCTTTAAAAAATGGAGACAAGTCACTTATGGGACATTTCAACAAGTTGGTCGCAGCCTGTGCCCTAGCGTGCACACTGGCTGCACAGGGGCAGATTCTGATTGGTCAAACGGCGGGTTATACCGGCTCTGTGGCTGCAGGCGTCAAAGAAACTGCTGACGGAGCCAAGCTTTATTTGAACGCCATCAACGCCAAAGGTGGCGTGAATGGTCAAAAAATCGAATTGCTGTCGCTAGACGACAAGTTCGATCCCAAGCTGGCTGCTGACAACGCCAAGATTTTGATCGAAGACAAAAATGTTGCCGCGATGTTTTTGACGCGCGGCACGCCGCATACAGAAGCCATTTTGGGTTTACTGGACAAACACGGTGTGCCTTTGATTGGGCCGTCTACCGGTGCCATGGTCTTACACCAACCGGTCAAAAAACACGTATTCAATGTTCGCGCGACCTACCAGCGCGAAGCTGAAAAAGCTGTTTTGCACCTCAACACCTTAGGCATCAAACGCATCGCTTTGGTTTACACAGACGATAGCTTTGGCATAGACGGCGTTGTTGGCGCTCAAAAAGGATTGACGGCGGCCAAATTGACGGCTGTAGCTAACGAAAAATTTGACCGCAGCAAGCCGGATTTTTCTAAAATAGTGCCCAAAATTGTAGCCGCCGATGCACAAGCCGTGATTATGGTCGCTTCAGGCAGTGCGGTTGTGAGTGGCATGATGGCGTTGCGCGAAGCAGGTTCAGGCGCACAGATTGTGACTTTGTCTAACAATGCCTCAGGCGGTTTCATCAAAAGCTTGGGTCCCAATGCGCGTGGCGTGGTGGTCACGCAAGTGTTTCCCAATGAGCGCGCCATTGCGTATGGATTCATCAAAGAAGCACAAGATTTATTGCGCAATTCTAAAGAGACCAAAGATGCCAATGAACTGAGTCCAGCGATGTTGGAAGGCTTTGCTGCCGCTAAAGTCTTAGTTGAGGCCTTGCGCCGCGCTGGCCCAGCGCCAACGCGTGCAAAAATTCAATCTGCGCTGGAAAACATGAAAAAATTCGACTTGGGTGGGCTGGAAGTGAGCTACGCGCCAGACGATCACACGGGCTTAGATTTTGCTGATTTGTCCATCATAGGAACTGACGGCAAATTCAAGCGCTAAGGCTTCCTTTGCGAACGCGCTTTCGCCAAAGCCGCTTCAATGATGGCGCGTTTTTTGTCTAAAACAGCCTCATCGGTATGCTGCGAATGAGCAGGTAGATCGGCCAGCTTTTCAAGCGCTTTTTTCTCTAACTTCTCGTTGTTTTTGAGTTGTTGCGATTGTGCTTTAGCGACATGAAAAGCATAGCGCTCTTTTGCAGCATCAGCCTGTGACTGAGACCAAGCCGCCCAACCCGTGCGTTGCTCGGTCACGTTTTCCAGCAAAATGCAATCGACTGGGCAAACCGGTAAGCACAGCTCGCAGCCGGTACACAGTGACTCAATGACCATATGCATGCGCTTGTTGCTGCCAACTATGGCGTCAACCGGGCAAGCGTCAATACACAAGGTGCAACCGATGCACCAATTTTCGTCAATAAACACCACTGAACGAGATGACTCGACGCCATGCACGGGATTCAGCGGCTCGGCGGCAAGTCCGGTGATGCGACTTAAGCGCGCAATGCCTTCATAACCACCTGGCGGGCATTGGTTGATGGCGGCTTCGCCCGCAACAATGACTTCAGCGTAAGCTTGGCAATCAGGAAAACCACAACGCGTGCATTGGGTTTGGGGCAGGGCGGTGAAAATTTGGCGAACCAAATCTCCCGCTTCAACTTGCCCTGTCATCCTGTTTTATTTCTTGACAGCTGGCTTGTTCGCAACCCAAGTGGTCACCGGCTTAGCTGCTGCAGATTTTGCAACAACGGGGCTAGCGACTTGCTTGATGACCTGCTTGGTCACTGACTTTGCAACTGACGAAGTTGCAGCTTTAGTAACTGGTTGGGCGACCGGTTTTGCAACTGCTTTTACGATCAGTTTTTCGGCTGGTTTTGGTGCCGATTTAGCGGTTGGTTTTGCTACAGGTGTATTGACAACAGCTTTTGACACGGCTTTCACGGCCACTGTAGCAGCCGGTTTTACGACTGGTTTGGCAATCGGCTTGGCAACAGCTTTTGGTGCAGGCGCAGCTTGCAATGCTTTTGCGGCTTTTGGAGCTTGGGCTGCTTGCGGTGCAACGTGGTGTTCCAAGATGAATTTCTTCACTTCTGGGTACACCATGTCGCGCCAGCGGCGGCCGCTGAAAATACCATAGTGGCCAGCACCTTTGGCTTCGTAATGCTCACGCGAGCCGGCGGCGATGCTGCTGCACAATTTGTGGGCAGCTTGGGTTTGGCCCGAGCCAGAAATATCATCCAACTCACCCTCAACTGTCAATAGAGCGGTGGTTTTGATGTCCTGTGGACGAACGCGCTCCAAGTTGCCCTCAACGCTCTTAATATCCCATGTGCCATTGACCAGTTTGAAGTCTTGGAAAACGGTGGAAATCGTCTCTAAGTAGTAATCAGCGTCCATGTCCAGCACGGCGTTGTATTCGTCGTAGAACTTGCGGTGCGAATCGACACTCGAGTTGTCACCTTTGATCAAGTCATTGAAGTAATCTAAATGGCTGTTTCTGTGATTTTGCGGGTTCATGGCCACAAAACCTGTGTGTTGCAAAAAGCCAGGGTAAACACGACGGCCAGCACCTGGAAAGTCTGATGGCACACGGTAGATGACGTGGTTTTCAAACCAGCTGAAGGGCTTGTTCATGGCCAAATTGTTGACCGCTGTGGGTGACAAACGTGCGTCAATCGGTCCGCCCATCATGGTCATGGACAAAGGTGTTGTCTCGCCACGTGAAGCCATCAGCGACACAGCTGCCAACACAGGCACCGTCGGCTGGCAGACGCTCATGACGTGGCAATTGCCGTATTTTGCTTGAACGTGGCGAATAAACTCTTGCACGTAGTTGACGTAGTCATCCAAGTGAAACTCACCCTCAGACAAAGGCACGGTACGTGCGTTTTTCCAGTCGGTGATGTAGACCTTGTGGTCTTTGAGCATGGTGGCGACGGTGTCGCGCAACAACGTTGCATAGTGGCCCGAAAGCGGCGCAACTATCAACACCGCTGGCTGGCCTTTTAGATGGCTTAAGGTCTCGATATCGTCGGTAAATCGCTTAAAACGGATCAAATCGCAAAAAGGCTTGTTCAGTTCAGTGCGCTCGCTGATAGCAACAGCCGTGCCGTTAACATCAACCGTGGTGAGGCCAAACGCTGGTTTGACGTAGTCTTTACCCAAACGGTACATCAAGTCGTAACCAGCTGACATGCGCTGCACCAGTGGGTTCTGGCTAAAAGGCGTTTTGCTGTTACCCAAGACTTTAGCAGTGGCTTTGGCGAAATCGACAAAGGGCTCCATCATAGAGCGTTGTTTTTCGTAGATTTGGTAAAGCATGTGTGATTAACTTTCTGTTTATGTTGCAGTGCAATATATCGTAAAAATCGTTATGAAAATGGAGTATTTACCCCAATACCTACAATAGACTGTCATTTCTCTCAAATCTACACACTTTTATGCGACGCAGACCCTTTTTAGCCTCCATTGGCACCGCATTCAGTGCCTTGTCAGCAAGTGCAGCTACTACATCAAAGTTAAATCTTATGCTTAAAACACTTCAAAAATCACCGCGTATGCCCGTCATGTTCATCGGCCACGGCTCACCCATGAACGCGATTGAGGACAATGTCTACCGCCGTAGCTGGCAGGCGCTGGGCAAAGAGTTTGAGGGGCAGGGCGGCTCGGCAGCTAAATTACCTCTGCCACAGCTGATTTTGTGCATCTCCGCCCACTGGATCACCCGTGGTTGGCATGTCACTGGCATGGCTCAACCCAAAACGATTCACGACTTTGGCGGCTTTCCTGCCGAGCTCTTCGCCCAGCAATACCCCGCGCCCGGCGCGCCAGAGACGGCCAAAGAGCTGAGCGCGATGCTGAAGTCGCCCATCCCGGGCGGCATCGTTGGGGTGGACAATGCCGAATGGGGCTTGGACCATGGTACTTGGTCAGTCATCAAACCCATGTTTCCCAAGGCCAACATCCCCGTCATGCAGCTGAGTATGGATTACAGCCGCGCACCGTCTGAGCATTACGCGCTGGGCCAGCAGCTCAAAAAACTACGTGATTACGGCGTACTCATCGTTGGCAGCGGCAACATCGTCCACAACCTGCGCGCCATGCGCCAAAGCGCGCCGTACGACTGGAACATCGAGTTTGACGCCACCATCGCCAAGCAGATGGCCAGCGGCAACTTGGCACAACTGGCTGATTTTCAAAAGCTGGGCGAAATCGCCAAGCTGGCGCACCCCACGTACGATCACTACCTGCCACTGCTCTATGCCGCTGGCGCGGCTGAGGGCACAGACCAGCTGCGCACTTTCAACGACACCCTGGTCATGGGCTCGCTCTCCATGCGTTCGACGATCTGGAGTTGATGCTCTCTGTTGTTCTTTAATGCTATATTTTCAATAGCTATATAGGCAATAAATACGCTGGCTACAGCCATATCTACTCATATTTAGGCTATATTTCACTCTAATTTTCGATTTTATGACCGATTTGACTACTTTTAGCCTCCCGCGTCGCAGCTTCAGCCTGCGCCTTCTCACGCTTCTGGGCGCAGCAAGTTTTGGGACCACTTTTGGTGCAGATGCAGCAGCTAAAACGGCATCCAAGTCGAACTCGGATGTGCTGTTGGCCTTCAACGCACACCCCAACATCGACCCTGCGGGTTATTTGGTCAGCGAAAAGCTGGACGGTGTGCGTGCTTTGTGGGATGGCGAGGTGCTGCGCTTTCGCAGTGGGCGTACCATTGCTGCGCCAGCTTGGTTCACCGCCAAGCTGCCTGAAACCGCGCTGGACGGCGAGCTGTGGATTGCTAGAGGCACGTTTGACACACTGTCGGGCATCGTCCGCAAAACACACCCGATAGACGCCGAGTGGCAGCAGGTCAAGTACATGGTGTTTGAACTGCCCGCGTATGAAAATTTGGCGAGCCGGCCGTTTGAGCAACGCAGTGCCCAGCTACAAACCGTGGTGCAAAACGCCGCCTGGCCGCAATTGCAGGCCATTGAACAATTCAAAGTCGCCAACCGCGCAACTTTGCAGGCCAAGCTGGACGATATTGTGCAAAGCGGTGGGGAAGGGCTGGTACTGCACCTTGCCAGCGCACCCGTCGCTGTGGGGCGCAGCAAAGTATTGCTGAAACTCAAACCCGAGCAAGACGCAGAGGCTGTGGTTGTTGCTCACGTCGCTGGCAGAGGTAAATTCAAAGGTCTGACGGGTGCTCTAGAGGTCAAAACCGCCGATGGACAACACTTCAAACTTGGCACTGGCTTAAGTGACAAACAGCGCCGCGACCCACCCGCCATTGGCAGCATCGTCACCTACAGCTACCGCGACTTGACGCCCAGCGGCAAGCCGCGTTTTGCCAGTTTTTTGAGACTCTATGACGACATTTAAGGCCTAGCCTTTGGCGTGAGTGTTGAAGCCGTAGGAGCTTTGACAAGTGCAACACTTTGTTTTATATTTAACCATGTTGTTAATTAACTGTATAAGTAAATAAAGCATGACAGCTGTTTTTACTTCTGAAAGTAATGCATTAAGTGCCGTTTTCTCGGCCTTGTCAGACCCCACGCGGAGGGCAATGTTGATGCGTTTGTCGCAGGGCGAAGCCTCGGTGAACGAGCTTGCTGCGCCCTTCAAAATGAGCTTGCCTGCGATCTCAAAACACATCAAAGTCTTAGAAAAAGCGGGCCTGGTGACCAAAACCATCAACGCCCAGCAGCGCCCGTGCAAAATAGATGGTGCGCAGCTTAAGCAGGCAATAGCGTGGATTTTGCAGAATACTATTAAATTTATAGCTGAAGAGGCAATAAATACGCCGGCTACAGGCAAAAAAAGTCTTAAAAAAGAGAAAAATACCCAAAAAGCGGCTAAGAACCCCAAAACAACGAGCCAAGCGCAGGAGAAAACACTTGACAACATCGAACTCGACAACGCCAACAACGTTCAACAACAAATTGGATTTGACTTTTGAGCGCATCATCGACGTGCCACCGCACCTTGTTTGGCGCGCTTGGACAGAGCCGGCGCTGATAAAGCAATGGTTTTGCCCGCTGCCTTGGGAGACGATTGATGCTGAAGTTGATGTGCGCCCGGGCGGTATCTTCCGCACCACCATGCAAAGCCCTGAGGGGCAGGAGTTCCCCAATGCCGGCTGCTACCTAGAAACCTTAAAAAATGAGCGTATCGTCTGGACCAACGCTTTGTTGCCAGGCTTTAGACCCGCCATGATGAACGCGCCTTGTGGCGATGACACAGAATTCATGTTCACAGCCAAGGTTGAGTTGGCCCCCCACGGCGCAAACGGCACCCGCTACCGCGCCACAGTCATCCATGCTGATGAAGCGGGTTGCCAAAAACACGCAGCCATGGGTTTTGAGGCGGGTTGGGGTATGGCGCTGGATCAACTGGTAGCGAGGGTGAAAAAAGGAATTTAAGGGGTAAAAAATGGCTAAACAAATCTTCGTTAACCTACCGATTGGCAACCTCAAAGCCTCCATGGCTTTTTATGATGCCTTGGGTTTTAAAAACAACCCAAATTTCACGAATGAATCTGCCGCTTGCATGGTTTACAGCGAACATATTTATGTCATGCTGCATTCTGAGAGCTCTTGGCGCAGATTCACCCAGCGCCCGATTCCACCGTCCTCATCCAGCGAGGTGATGCTGGCCTTGTCACTCGATAGCATCCAAGAAGTCGATGCCATGAACGACATTGCAGCGGCCAACGGCGGCACGGCAGACATCAACCCCAAGCAAAACCTAGGCTTCATGTACAGCCGCGCTTTGACCGACCCTGATGGCCATATCTGGGAGCCGTTTTGGATGGATCCCAAGGCTATCCCAGCCTAAGTTCCGGCTTAAAGTTCGCTGATTGAAGACCTATATCGCCCTTTTACGCGCCGTCAACGTAGGCGGCACAGGCAAACTGCCCATGGCTGACCTTAAGGCCATGTGCGTTGCGCTGGGTTTGAATGAAATCTATGTCCACTACGGCGAAGGCATGGCGCAAAGCAAGCTCAAAATCCCCGCTGCTAAAACGGTACAGCGCGGAATATGAACACGGTTGCCAAGTTGACTGAGATGTCTGAGATGGCTATTTTAGCTTAATTTGCTATAAATAAAATAGCTATATAAGCAATAAATACGCCGGCTGCAGCCATAAATATAGTCTAATTGAGTAGTTTTAGACTAAAAAAGCAGTTTTAAAGCGTTTGCTGATACCGCACCAGCATCTGCGCCTGCGTTTCAAACACGGTCTCAGCCGGTAATTTGCCCACCATCTGGTCGCGCAGCATCTCACCCATGCTGGGCAGTTGCTTGCGGTCAAGGTGTTTGGCGGGGTTCCACAGGTCTGAACGCATCAGCGCCTTGGCGCAATGCAGGTAGCTGGCGTGCACGCCCACGCGGATCACCAGTTTGGGCACGCGGCGGCTGTCTTCGCACAATTTGAGCTCGGCTGCATCGGTGGACAGTACAGCCGTGCCGTTGACGCGCAGCGTTTCATCCACGCCCGGCACCATGAACAGCAGCCCGACTTGCCCGATGGCGACGATGTTTTCCAGTGAATCCAGCCGGTTGTTGCCCGGTGAATCGGCAATCAACAGCGTACCGGCGTCCACCACCTTCACAAACCCTGCCTCACCTCCACGCGGCGACGTGTCTGCACGGCCATCTGCGCCGTAGCTGGACATCACAACGAAGGGCGACAAACTGATGAAACGTGTGGCGTGCGCGTCCAGCTGCGGCAGCTCTTTGAATGCGGAGCGCGGGTTGACGGGGGCGTAAAGTGAGCGCAGGGCCGAGAGGGTAGTGATGCTGTTCGTCATCGTCATCGCTATTTAGGCAGCTTGTTCATATCCATGTACAGCGCGTTCCAGCGGTGGCCATCGGGGTCGCAAAAGCCGCAGCCGTACATGAAGCCATTGGACTCGCCCGGCTCGGCAAACACGCTACCACCGGCGGCTTTGGCGTTGCGGGCGTAGTTATCCACGTCTTCACGGTTGACAGCGCCCAGCGAAAACAGCACTTCAGACCCTTGAGCGGTGTCGACCAACGCGTGACGGGTGAAACCTGCAAACATGTCTTGCGCAAACAGCATCAGCACCACTTTTTTGTCACCCACCAAGAAGCTGGCGGAATGCGCGGTGTTGCCAGGGCCGGGGTTGGGTTGAAAACCGATTTGGGTGAAGAAATGGATGGATTTAGCCAAATCTTTGACCGGCAGGTTGAGCCAGATGTCGTTGGTCATGGGCGTCCTCGGGGTTTAAGCTTCAACAATGGTTTGAAATCCGCCAAAAATCATGCGTTTACCGTCAAAAAGCTTGCCCATGCCGTCGCCTTGCATGATGGGGTCTTGCATGACGACTTTCCAAGCCTCGTCGCGCACCGTGCGGCTGGGCCAGGTGATCCAAGAGAAGACGATGGATTCAGTGTCTTCGCGCTTCACCGCCATGGTGAACGAGGTCAATTTGCCTTCGGGTACGTCCTCTCCCCAGTTTTCAACAACGCCCAAGGCGCCGTGCTTCTTGAAAACGGTGGCCATTTTTTCAGCAAACGTCTGGTAGGCTTCTTTGTTGGCAGTGGGTACAGCGGCGACGTAGGCGTCGATGTAGTTCATGGTGGTTTCTCCTAAATTGAATGTTCGGGGGGCGTGTTATTTGACCTGCACCACCAGTTTTTCAGAGACATCCCACAATCGCAGCGCTTGCGCCGCATCAGCAATGTGCGGTGAAAAGCCAGAGGCACGGTTGCTGGGGTCGGCGGGCAGGCCTTGGTTGCAATCTTCCAAGTACAAACCGCCGTGGCCATTGAGTTCAGGCGCAGTCGCTGCCCACACGCTCGTTGCTGCGCCTTGGGCGGGTGATTTAAAAATGTCCAAGGGCGTGTCATCCGCTTTGAGCCAACCCAGTGCGCGCATTTCCTCCAGCGGCAAAAACTTTTGCAATCCCGTCATGATGCCGCCGGGGTGAACGGCGTTGGCTGTGATGCCTTGGTCGGCATACTTCAGGTGCAAACCCAGTGCAAACATGGCGTTGGCACTTTTGGCTTGGCCGTAGGCTTTCCACTTGTTGTACTCGCGGCGCTCAAAGTGGATGTCGTCAAAATCAACGCCCGTTATTTTGTGTCCTGTAGAACTCAAGCAAACCACCCGTGCATCATGCGTGGCCGCACCGGCTTTGAGCAGTGCAGGCAGCAGCGCCGTGGTCAGTGCAAAATGGCCGAGATGGTTGGTCGCAAACTGTGCCTCCCAGCCTTGTGCGTTGCGTTGCAACGGGCAGGCCATGATGGCTGCGTTGTTGATCAAGATGTCCAGCTGCGCCTCGGAGGCGTTCCAGTCACTTGCAAAACGGCGTACGCTAGCCAAGTCAGCCAAATCGAGCTGCGCTAAGTGAATACGGGCTTGCGGATAGGCTAGCTGCAGCTCTTGCTTGGCTTCTTCGCCCTGCACCAAGTTGCGAACAGCTAGGGTGACGTTAGCACCAGCAGAGGCCAAGGCTTTGGAGGTTTCTAGCCCCAAACCCGAAGCGCCACCGGTGACGATGGCGTGTCGCCCCTTGAGCGAACGACCCGCCACCACTTGCAGCGCCGTGCTGCGCGCACCGAATGCGGAGGTGATAGGCGCTGAGGTGGCGGTATTTGGCATGTTAGATTTCTTTCAATTGAACTTGCGAACAATTGATTAGAAATCTATTAGATGACTTTGGCAATACTCGCGCAAACGTAGGCTATGTTTTTGCTGTTCAGCGCAGCCACACACATGCGGCCGGTATCTGTGCCATACACGCCAAATTCATTGCGCAAACGCACCATTTGGTCTTTGGTCAAACCGCTGTAGCTGAACATACCAATTTGCGTGGTGATGAAGCTCATGTCTTGCTTGACGCCAGCGGCTTTGAGGCCGTCAACCAGCTTTTGACGCATGGCTTTGATACGAACGCGCATCTCGGCTAGTTCTTCTTCCCACTGAGCGCGCAATTCAGGCGTATTCAATACGGTGGCGACAACAGTTGCGCCATGGATTTGAGGGTTGCTGTAGTTGGTTCGAATGCACAGTTTCAACTGGCTCAACACGCGGTCAGCTTCGTCTTTGCTGTTGCACAAAACGCTTAGTGCACCAACACGCTCACCATACAAGCTAAAGCTCTTGCTGAAAGAGGTAGACACCAAAAATGTCATGCCTGCGTTGACAAACTTGCCAATCACTGCACCGTCTTGTGAAATGCCATTTGCAAATCCTTGGTAAGCCATGTCTAAAAATGGTACCAGTTTGGCGGCTTTGACAACCTCAATCACTTCATCCCATTGCTCTGACGTGATGTCGTAGCCCGTTGGGTTGTGGCAGCAAGCGTGCAGCACCACAATCGTGCCTTCTGCTGCTTTTTTGAGGTCAGCCAACATGCCTTCAAAGTTCACGCCTCGTTTGGCTGCATCGTAGTAAGCGTAGTTTTCAACGTTAAAACCAGCTTGGGTGAACAAAGCGCGGTGGTTTTCCCAGCTTGGGTCGCTGATTAAAACGGTCGCGTTCGGATTCAGCTTCTTCAAAAAGTCTGCGCCGACTTTGAGCGCGCCGGTGCCGCCAATGCCTTGAATGGTCGCCACACGGCCGCTTTTCACCGGCTCAGAATCCGCACCAAAGACCAAGCCTTTGACCGCGCTGTCATAAGCAGCCACACCATCAATCGGCAAGTAACCGCGTGGTTTTGGTGAATCAGTCATTTGCTTCTCAACCGTTTGCACGCATTTGAGCAAAGGCAACTTGCCAGCATCGTCAAAGTACACGCCCACGCCCAAGTTGACCTTGGCTGGGTTGGTGTCGGCGTTGAATTGCTCGTTCAAACCCAAAATCGGGTCGCGAGGGGCCATTTCGACGGCGCTGAACATGGAAGCTGATGACATTGAAAATCCTAAATATGGTCAAAGAAAGGAGAAATCGGGAATGCGTTACGTGAAAACCCTAGTATTTTACCAAGAGTTCAGACCACGCTTGGCACAATGTTGGTGCAATGTCACAGCAAATTGGACATCAAGTCATGCGTCAATTCAGCAGCGCTGATGTCACGGCAACCGCTGGCGTTTTGCCCCGACCACAGTGGTGAAAAGTCGCCCGAACCTAGGCTTTCCGCCTTGGCACGCAAGGGCGCAATCGCGCCAGTTGCCAGCGGAAACTCAGGTGCAGTTGGGCAAATCGGGCCTAATTCACGCATTACACGGTTGACGATACCGCGTGCGGGGCGACCGGTGAAGATATTGGTCAGTGCCGTGTGCCGCGCCGCGTCGCTTTTGAGCGCGGCACGGTGGATGGCGCTGGTTGTCGCCTCGGGACACAGCATATAAGCCGTGCCCACTTGCACCGCTGCTGCGCCCAATGCCAAAGCAGCGGCTACGCCATTGGCATCGGCAATGCCGCCTGCAGCAATGACAGGAATCTTCACAGCCTGCACGATTTGCGGCAAAAGGGTGAAGGTGCCGAGTTGCTTGGTCAAATCATGACTTAAAAAGTGCCCACGATGACCGCCAGCTTCTAAACCCTGCGCAATCACCGCGTCCACACCTTGCGCTTCCAACCAAAGTGCTTCCTCAACTGTCGTGGCTGAGGCGATAATTTTGTTTCCCCAACGTTTCCAACTACGCACGCGAGCTAGCAATTCGGGCGAGGGCAGACCAAAATGGAAGCTCACAACCGCTGGTTTAAACGCCTCCAGCACATCCGCAGCCTCAGCTGTGAAGGGTGATCTACCCGCTCCGGTAGCGATTTTGCTCACGTCGATGCTATGTTCTTGGTAGTAAGGCGCCAAGGCAGTGCGCCATGCCGCTTCATGTACATCGCTAGATTCAGGTGGTGCGTGGCAAAAGAAATTGACGTTGTAGGGGCGATCAGTTTGCGCACAAATCTGCAACAACTCGCTGTGTAAAACGTCCAAACTCAGCATCGCTGCTGGGAGCGAACCTATTCCGCCGGCGTTACAAACGGCTACCGCCAAATGATGGTCTTGCACGCCTGCCATCGGGGCTTGGATGATGGGGAGTTGCGTGTTGAAAAGCGCTTGAAAGCGCGCGGTTGAGGTGCTCATACAGCCATTTTAATTACCACAGCAGCCCACGCATCTAGCGCCTTAAAAATGTATCGAAAGTAAGAAAGCCGCTTATGACGTAAGCAAATGGTGAATGAGGTAAAGCTAGGTAAAAACCCTTGTTTGCATGAGTGGACTGGTGTGAAATGCAAGTCCTTTCAATTTGAACTGGAGTTCACGAATGACTTTTAAAAAACGTAACTTGCTTGCTGGCGCAATTGCCATTTCTATTTTGACGACTACGGCGGCTGTCTGGGCGCAATCACCCGCACCTGCGATGGATGCTGCACCCGCAAAAGCCATGAGCACGGCAGAGTTGGTGGCTGCTTTTGTGAAAGCAGACGCCAATAAAGACGGCAAACTCAGCAAACAAGAAGCCGAAGGCGTACCAGGTTTGGTTGCCAAGTTTGAGACCATTGATACGGATGGCGACAAGTTTGTCTCCCGCGCAGAGTTTGACAAGGCGATTCAGTAATTAAGCCGCCACTCACACTGACTTAATCAGCACGCGAACTCGTGCGGCGAGCGTCTGAACTCTACGGGGTTCAGGCGCTCGTTTCGTTATTGCGTCCGACGAATTCAAACACCCAGCGAATTACCACCTAATTCCCTGCACAAAGGAAAAGAGGATATGATGCAATTTAAAGCAATAGTTATCTGTAGCCGGCATATTTAATCATTCATTAGCTATTAAATTCATAGCAAAAACATGATTCTTATTTTGCAGTTTGTCTGAACTTGACCAGTACCGCCTTGAACCATGGCCCACTCGGTGCTGCAGCTAGGCCTTCGCATTTGATTTGGTAAGCCTTGCTGCTGAGGCTGCTTTGCGTTGCAGCGCGTTCAATGAACTGTTCTGCGCTATCGACACCATTTTTATCTTGCAAGTAGCTGTATTTGGTCCGCAAGTGCGCAGACGCTTCCTTGGCGCTGTACCAAGAGCCGTTGCGGTTGAACTGGCAGCCAGAGTTTTCTAGCGTGGTGAAGAGGTGGGCGATTTCATGTTGAGTCGCTGGCGACACTGCTGCTTGGCACAGGGCCGGCAGCGTGCAAACCAGCACGAGGATGGTGACACGATACAGATAGAGCCGTCGAAACAGGTGTTGCATGGCTGCATTAGACAATACAAACACCTGCTTGAGCCCTGAAAGCCTCACCGCTGCGGCATATCCTTCACCGAGTAGCCCAAACTCACAGTCGCATCCGCTGGAATCGGCGGCATGGTGGCGTTCCAGTCTTCCCACGCTTGGCGCATCTGAGCCAAACGCTCAGGCTCACGGTGCGCTAAGTTGGCGCGTTCACGCTCATCGGCGGGGATGTTGAACAAGTATTCGTTGCCGTCCACCATCAGGTATTTCCAGTCGTCCACCCGCATTGCCCTTTGGCTGCGGTGGTTCATACGCCAATGCAGGGTGCGTTGAAACTGGTGTGTGGCATCTTTCAAAATCGGTAAAACCGAGATGCCATCGAGTGGAAAATCGGGGTGCGCTTGCACGCCTGCCGCCTCCAGCATGGTGGCCGACCAGTCCATCGTCATGCACTGTTGGGTGCTGAGGCCGCCTTGTGCAATCACTGCCGGCCAGTGCGCAATCCACGGCACGCGGATACCACCTTCGGTCAAATCCATCTTGCCACCTACCAGTGGCCAGTTGTCTGAGAAGCGCTCGCCGCCGTTGTCACTGGTGAAAACCACCAAGGTGTTGTCAACCAAACCGTTGGCACGCAGCGCGTCCATGACTTGGCCGATGCCTTCGTCCATGTGGTGAATCATGCGCTGGTAGGTGTGAATGTTGCCGCCGTGCAGGTGGAAGATGTTGTTTTTGACCTCTTGCGCCAAGGCCTCGTCGTCGCGGGTTTCCCATGGCCAGTGCGGTGCGGTGTAGTGCATGCTGAGGAAAAACGGCTTGCCAGACTGGGCATCGGCCGCCATGCGTTCAATGTAATCGACCGAACGGTTAGTTATCAAATCGGTTAAATAACCTTCCTCGGCGCGTTCTTCTTCGCCAAACCACAGGTCATGCACACCCGTGCTGGCGCAGTGGGTAAAGTAGTCCACACCTCCCGCCATCGGGCCAAAAAACTCGTCGTAACCGGAGCGCAGCGGCCCAAACGCCGGTGGGTAGCCCAAATGCCATTTGCCCATGAGTGCGGTGTTGTAGCCGCTTTTTTGCAGCAGTGAGGGCAGGGTGGGGTGCTCAGGCGGCAGCCCCAGCGTGGTGCTGGTGCGCGCTCTGCTGTTGATGGGTTCCTCCGCCGCGCCGCGCAGGCGGTACTGGTAGCGCGCCGTCATCAGCGCAAAACGGGTGGGCGAGCAGACGGGGGAGTTGGAATAACCTTGAGTGAACTTGATGCCGTTTGCGGCCAAAGCGTCTAAATTCGGCGAAATAGCGCCAAATTTGGCGTCTCTGCCGCCGTAGCAGCCCAAGTCGGCAAAGCCTAGGTCGTCGGCGACGATGAAGATGATGTTGGGGCGGGTCATGTTTAATTTGTTAGTTAATCTGTTACTTTGAATCCAGTTGCTTTAGCCAAAACGCCCCAGCGCGCAATGTCTTCGCGCATGGTTTTTGTCAAAGCTTCTGGGCCGTCCCCAACGGGGTACATGCCGTTGGCCAGCAATTGCTGTCTAACTTCTCGGCTGTTGACGGCTTTCATAAACTCGCTGCGCAGTTTGTCAACCACGGGTTTGGATGTTTTGGCTGGTGCGAAGTAAGCAAACCAGGCCGACACTTTGACATCTTTATGTCCTTGTTCCACAAAAGTCAGCATGTCAGGCATGGGCGGCGAGCGTTTGGCACCGCTGGTGGCAAGCACTTTGACGCGACCAGTAGACAGCATGGTGATTGCGCCGCCCACAGTGTCGAAGTACACCGGAATCGTACCGCCCATCACATCTTGCCGCGCTGGGGTCGAGCCACGGTAGGGCACGTGAACCATCTTCAAACCTGCCGATTGGTTCAGCATTTCACCCAAAAAGTGCGATGGCGTACCTGCGCCATAAGAAGCAAAACTCACTTTGTCACCTTGCGTTTTGGCCCAAGCGATAAATTCTGTCAAATTGTTGGCTGGTACACTTTTATGAACCACCATGGCCAACTCAAAACTGGCAGCGTTGATGATGGGGATAAAGTCGTTGATAGGGTCGTAATTGAGCTTGCTGTAAACGTTGGGAAAAATGGTCATGATGCTGGCTGGCCCCAGCAGCAAGGTGTAGCCATCAGGGTCGGCATTTTTCACAGTTTCGGCCGATATGCGACCTGCTGCGCCAGACTTGTTGTCGATGATGATGCTGCCCATCGTCCCACGCATCGCATCGGCCAAAGCGCGTGTCAAAACATCTTGTGTGCCGCCAGCGGGGACGCCTATCAGTACTTTGATGGGCTTAGACGGGTAGCTCTGCGCGCTGGCCAAGCTAGCTTGCGACAAAGCGAGACCTACAAGTATGAGTTGACGGCGATCCATACGATTTTCCTTTTATGAAGTAAAAATATTTAGTCTAGGCTGATACCTGTCGCCTTTACAGGCTTCTCCCAGCGCGCTAAGTCAGCACGTTGAACGGCGGCAAGTTCGAGAGACGTGGAACCAATCGGTTCATTGCCAATTTTGAGCAAACGCTCGCGCACAGCGGGTTTTGCAATGGCATTGCGTACAACTTTTTCGAGCTTGGACAAGGTTTCGGCAGGCATTCCCGCAGGGCCGTACATGGCAAACCAAGCGGTGGCCTCCATCGGAATGCCAGACTCTTTGAGCGTAGGCACTTCAGGCAACTGTACATCGCGGGTGGGGCCAGAGACTGCAATCACGCGGACTTTACCGGTGCGGTGCAGCTCCAAGGCTTCTGAAACAACGTCAACGTTGTAGCCTACATGCCCGCCCAAGAGCGCAGTATTGGCAGGAGCACCACCTTGAAACGGCACATGCGTCATTTGCACGCCAGCCGCCTGCTCCAGCATGACACCCAAAAAGTGCGGCACCGTGCCGTTGCCTGATGACGCATAGGTCGCAGAAGCGGGCACAGCCTTCACATTGGCGATCATTTCTTTGATTGTTTTCACGTTCGTGGCCGGGCCAGAGACGATGGCGAACTGAAAGCGGGCGAGTTGAGAAATCGGCGTGAAGTCTTTCACAGCGTCATAACCTAGGTTTTTATAGCTGTGCGGAAACACCACCATCGGCCCGCTGGGCAAAACAATCACAGTTTGGCCGTCTGGTTTGGCGGCTTTGACTTGTTGCAAAGCGATGCGACCCGCTGCGCCCGGTTTGTTTTCAACCACCACGCCATTGAAATCGTCACGCACCGCATCGGCAACGATACGGGCAATCGTGTCTGCCGAGCCACCTGCCGGAAAGCCCACCAAAATCTTCAATGGTGCTTTGTCTTGCGCTGCTACTGCCAGCGCCAGTAGCAAGCCCGTGGTTAAAGCGCTGTAGCGCGTGATGCGTTGTAGTATGTTCATGTAGTCTCCTGTAATTACTTGCCTATGGAATGACGTTGCAATCGCAGTCTAGTTCGAACACAATTAATTGACCAAATCAATCATCTCTATCGTTTACCCTAGCTTTCTCCAATCTGTATCTGTATGCATAAAAGCCTTGCTCAGCCAGCCACGATTGACGATTTGCTGCTCTACCGCATCAATCGTCTGCTCAGCATAGGCGGTGCGCCCGTGATTCGGCTGTGCGAAGGGCGCTACGGCATCACACGGCGCGAGTGGCGGGTGATAGCCGCTTTGGCGCAGTATGAGGCGCTGATGTCCTCTGAACTCGCCCAACATGCCCAGCTAGACCGCGCCCGCACCTCCAAAGCCATCACCACCTTGGTACAAAAAAAGCTGATTCACCGCCAAGTCCAAGCCAACGACAGACGCCGCGCCCAGCTGACCCTGACCGAGTCAGGCCGCGAGTTTTATAACAGCATGTTTCCGCAAGTGCTGGAGATTCATGGAGGCTTGGTTAGTGTGCTGACTGCGGATGAAATCGCCGTTTTTGACACCTTGCTCCGCAAACTACAAAACCAAGCCGAAGGCATGCAAGTGTCGCCTGATTTGCCAAAGGCGGATCGAAGGAGGGGTGGGCGGTCTGTATAGCTTTAATCTTGAGAAATTTGACTGTAGCCATCGTTTTTATTGACTTAAAAGCTATAAAAATTATAGCGAATAATTGAGGGGTAAAATTAGTTCATGGTTAAACTCGACTACTCAGTTTTACGTTCCGCATTGCTCGCATTGGAGCTGGGTTTTACTGAGCATGCAGCATATCCGCAGTTACTGACCGTTCGAGATGGGGTGATCCAGCGGTTTGAGATTGCGATGGATTTAAGCTGGAAGCTACTGCAGCGCACGCTCAAAGCACGGTTTGAGGTAAGTGAAGTTGAATTACTCACCAAAAAAGACATCTTTCGCCAAGCGGCCAAATTTGGCTTGATTGACGACACCGAGCGCTGGTTTGGCCATTACGATGCCAGAAATGAGACCTCACACATCTACGACAACACCACTGCCGCAGCAACGTTCGTTAGAGCACGTATTTTCCTAGCTGATGCCCAAATTACATTGGCCAAATTAGAGAAAACTGTTTAAAATCATAACGTTATGTCCATCGCCTTACGCCTCGACCACCTGCAAATGGTACAAACCATTCTGCACAACCACGTTCCCAGCTTTGAAGCTTGGGCGTTCGGCTCCCGCGCCCGGGGTGATGCAGGTAAAAACTCAGATCTAGATTTGTGCTTAGTAGGCGACAAACCCCTAAGCTTCGAAGCCCGCGCCAATTTGAAGCTCGCTTTCAGTGAATCTAATATTCCCTACTGCGTTGATGTGGTGGAATGGGTAACACTGAGCGAAGGCTTTCGCAAGCTGGTTGAGCAGGACAAGCAAGTTATCCAGTTTCACTAGGTTAATCGGCTGTAGCCGGCGTATTTATTGCTTAAGAAGCTATGATAATTATAGCGTATTGAGTGACATCCACTAATTCAAAATGCATTGACAAGAAGGACACTGCCATTTTCCTAACTCGTCGAATGGTGGATCCAGCTTCGATACTCGTACTCGTTGTTGTTTCGTGTCAAAGCAAGATGTACAAAATGCTCCCTCGTCTCCTTCAAGCGTATACGCGCCATCTTTGAATATTGGTTTTAGTAACGTTTTGACAGTCAATTTTGCTGTAAGTGATTGATTTTCTTCAATTAATTTTGCTAAATCGCCTTGTAATTGCGCTACTTTAACTTTTGCATCGGCTAGTTCACCTAAAAGATCAGCTATGAGCATTTTGAAGTCTGAGTCTTCAATTTTCTTCGAAAGATTTCGCAGTCTACCTGTAATATCTATGGCGCTTTGAATTGCATGGACAACATCAACCATCAGTACCTCCCCAAATTGAAAATGAAGTATACTGTATATTAATACAGCAATTAAGCTAAGTAAATTTATATCCCAATACGACCTCAGCCGGCATAATGTCTGCCTAAGCTGCTATTAAATACATAGCACCCTATGTCAAAACCCAAGCCAAAATCCATCAACCCCGCCGAGATCGTGCCTGATTTGCCTTTAGAAACAGGCACGTTCGTCAGCTACCCGAACTCGCCGTTTGAGTTGTACCAACCGTACCCGCCGGCGGGCGATCAGCCGCAGGCTATCAACAAGTTGGTGGAGGGGGTGAATGATGGGGAGGTGTTTCAGACGCTGCTGGGCGTCACGGGGTCGGGCAAGACGTTCACGATGGCGAATGTGATTGCGCGCTTAGGGCGGCCTGCTATTGTGTTTTGCCATAACAAGACGCTGGCGGCGCAGTTGTACAGCGAGTTCAAGGAGTTTTTCCCTAAGAACGCGGTGGAATACTTCGTCAGTTACTACGACTATTACCAGCCTGAGGCCTATGTGCCGCAGCGCGATTTGTTCATTGAGAAAGACTCGGCCATCAACGAGCACATTGAGCAAATGCGACTGTCGTGCACCAAAAGCATTTTGGAGCGGCGTGATGTGGTGATTGTGGCCACCGTCTCGGCCATTTACGGTATTGGCCAGCCCGAGGCGTACCACAAGATGATCATGACGCTGCGTACGGGCGACAAGCTGAACCAGCGCGATGCCATCATCCAGCTCATCCGCATGCAGTACAAACGCAACGATGTGGATTTTTCACGCGGCACGTTTCGAGTGCGGGGCGACACAATCGACGTGTTTCCAGCGGAGCATTCCGAGATGGCGGTGCGGATTGAGATGTTTGACGACGAAATTGAGTCGCTGCAGCTGTTTGACCCGTTGACGGGCAAAATTCGCCAAAAAATTCCGCGTTTCACGGTCTACCCGAGCAGCCATTACGTCACCCCGCGTGACCAAGTGGTGACAGCGATTGAAACCATCAAGATTGAGCTGGCCGAGCGGATTTCACACTTTTTGAAGGAAGGCAAGCTGGTCGAAGCGCAGCGGATTGAGCAGCGCACCCGTTTTGACCTGGAAATGCTGACTGAAGTGGGGCATTGCAAAGGCATTGAGAACTACTCGCGCCACTTGAGCGGCTCCAAGCCCGGCGACCCGCCATCGACGCTGACCGATTACATGCCCAAAGACGCGATGATGTTCATCGACGAAAGCCACGTCACCATCGGGCAGTTTGGCGCAATGTACTTGGGCGACCGCTCGCGCAAGTCAACGTTGGTGGAATATGGCTTCCGGCTACCGAGTGCGATGGACAACCGACCGCTCAAATTTGCCGAGTTTGAGACCAAAATGCGCCAAGTGGTGATGGTTTCCGCCACGCCGGCACAGTGGGAAAAAGACCATGCAGGGCAGGTGGTTGAACAAGTTGTGCGGCCAACCGGCTTGGTTGACCCCGAAGTCGAGGTCCGCCCCGCGACCAGCCAGGTGGACGATGTACTGCAGGAGATTCGTATCCGCGTCGAGAAGTCAGAACGCGTCTTCATCACCACCTTGACCAAGCGCATGGCCGAGCAGTTGACCGACTATTTGGCGGACAACGGCGTCAAGGTGCGTTATTTGCACAGTGATATAGACACCGTGGAGCGGGTTGAGATTTTGCGCGATTTGCGCCTCGGTGCTTTTGACGTACTGGTCGGCATCAATTTGCTGCGCGAAGGTTTAGACGTGCCTGAGGTCAGTTTGGTAGCGATTTTGGATGCGGACAAAGAGGGCTTTTTACGCTCAGAGCGGTCGTTGATTCAAACCATTGGTCGGGCGGCGCGTAATTTGAACGGGCGCGCTATTTTGTACGCCGACAGAATCACCGACTCGATGCGTCGTGCCATGGACGAAACCCAGCGCCGTCGCGACAAGCAAATTGCCTACAACGAGGCCCACGGCATCGTGCCGCGCAGCATCAATAAGAAGATCAAAGACCTGATTGACGGCGTCTACAGTGAAAAAGCTGGCCGCGAGATGGAGCGCCTAGAAAACGAAGCCATGAACCGCGCCAAAGTTGAAGACATGAGCGAAAAAGACATTGGCCGTGAAATCAAGCGTTTGGAGAAGCTGATGATGCAACACGCCAAAGACCTGGAATTCGAGAAAGCAGCAAGAGTCCGTGACCAATTGCACATCTTGAAAGAGCAGGCTTTTGGCGCGCCTGGCACGGACAATATCGTCTCGTTATTGGCTTAATGTTGATTTATTGGCCCAAATAGGCTGAAAACGCTAGAAAACGAGCCTCTAAAGCCTAATAACCCCTCGATTTAAATAACCAATTAGACTGTTTGGTTATTTATTGAACCAAATAGTTTTTAATAGGTCATAACCGACTAGAATCAAGGTGTTGGTGACTTATTCGAGTAGTACCCGACTAAAAGACTCTGGCTCTGTTATACTTGACTCAATTACTCGACAACTGCTTTGAAACTTTAAATTTCAGGGTTAACCCGAAGTACAAAATTCGGAAATTAAAGGAGCTTGCGATGCGACTCACCACTAAAGGCCGTTTTGCCGTGACAGCGATGATTGATTTGGCCCTGCGCCAAACCAATGGCCCTGTCACTTTGGCCACGATCAGCGAACGGCAACGAATTTCTTTGTCTTATTTAGAGCAATTGTTTGGTAAATTGCGCCGTGCCCAATTGGTCGAATCCACCCGTGGACCAGGCGGCGGCTACACTTTGGCGCGCAATGCGGGCAGCATCACAGTGACGGATATCGTGACCTCCGTAGACGAGCCTATTGACGCAACCCATTGCGAAGGCCGCGAGAATTGCCATGGCGAAGGCTCGGGTAAATGCATGACGCACGATTTGTGGACCTCATTGAATACTAAGATGGTTGAGTTTTTAGACTCTGTGACGCTCCAAAAGCTGGTTGATGACCAGCATGCCAAGGGCATCGAGGTGGTGAGCCAACCCTTGGTCAAACGCGGGATTTCCAGCATGCCAGTGAGCCAGTCGGTGCGTACCAATGCGCCAAACTCGGTGTTTGCGCTGGGTGCGATGTACAGCGCCAAGACCTAAAGAGTTGCCAAGAAGCGAACTTAAAGTATTAATTCACTATTAAATTTATAGCTAATAAACCATATAATACGCCGGCTATAGCTAAATTTATCCTTATTTGAGCACCATCATGGACGTTACCCCTCATTTCCCCATCTACCTAGACTATAGCGCCACCACACCGTGTGACCCACGCGTGGTTGACGCCATGATTCCTTGGCTGCGCGAGCATTTTGGCAACCCAGCGTCGCGTAGCCACGCTTGGGGCTGGGAGGCGGAAGCTGCCGTTGAAACTGCACGGACGCAGGTGGCAGATTTAATTGGTGCCGACCCGCGTGAAATCGTTTGGACATCCGGCGCCACCGAGTCCAACAACTTGGCTTTGAAGGGCGCAGCGCACTTCTACAAAACCAAAGGCAAGCACATCATCACCGTCAAAACCGAGCACAAAGCGGTGCTGGACACCTGCCGTGAGTTGGAGCGTCAAGGCTTTGAAGTGACTTATTTAGAGGTGCAAGACGACGGTTTGGTGAACTTGGACGCTTTCAAAGCCGCCATCCGCCCCGACACCATCTTGGCCAGCGTCATGTTTGTGAACAATGAAATCGGCGTGATTCAAGACATTTCCGCCATTGGCAACATCTGCCGTGAGCACGGCATCATTTTCCACGTTGATGCGGCGCAAGCAACCGGCCGTATCCCTGTTGATACCGCCCATTTGCCGGTTGATTTGATGAGCTTGACCGCACACAAAACCTACGGCCCTAAAGGCATTGGTGCTTTGTACGTGCGTCGCAAGCCGCGCGTGCGCTTGGAAGCGCAAATGCACGGCGGCGGCCACGAGCGCGGCATGCGTTCTGGCACATTGCCAACGCACCAAATCGTCGGTATGGGTGAGGCTTTTCGCATCGCCAAGCTAGAAATGGCGGCTGACAATGTGCGCATCCAAGCTTTGCATGACCGCATGTTGAACGGTCTGAAGGATATTGAACAGGTGTTTTTGAATGGCCATGCTGAAAAACGCATCCCGCACAACCTGAACATGAGCTTCAACTACGTCGAAGGCGAGTCTTTGATCATGGGTATCAAAGGTCTGGCTGTGTCTAGCGGTTCAGCTTGTACCTCCGCTAGTTTGGAGCCGAGCTATGTGTTGCGCGCTTTGGGCCGCAGCGACGAATTGGCGCACAGCAGCTTGCGCATGACGATTGGCCGCTTCAGCACCGAAGAAGAAATCGACTACGCCATCAGCACCATCAAACACAATGTTGCGAAATTGCGCGACCTGAGCCCACTGTGGGATATGTACTTAGAAGGCATAGATATTTCCACAATTCAGTGGGCCGCTCATTAAATAAAGGAAAAAATCATGGCTTATTCAGACAAAGTCGTAGACCACTACGAAAACCCACGCAACGTCGGCAGTTTTGAAAAAGGCGACGACTCTGTAGGTACCGGCATGGTGGGTGCACCGGCTTGCGGCGACGTGATGAAGCTGCAAATCAAGGTCAACCCACAAACGGGTGTGATTGAAGACGCACGCTTCAAAACCTATGGCTGCGGCTCGGCAATTGCGTCCAGCTCACTCGTGACTGAGTGGGTCAAAGGCAAAACCTTGGACGAAGCGGCTGCCCTGAAAAACAGCCAAATCGCCGAAGAACTGGCTTTGCCACCGGTCAAAATTCACTGCTCCATTTTGGCAGAAGACGCCATCAAAGCCGCCGTCAACGATTACAAACTCAAACACGCTACCGTTGCGTAAAGTTCTTTAAAGTCCATCAAGTCCATGTCAGTCACTCTCACAGAACCCGCCGCTAGACACGTCACCCGTTATTTGACCAAACGCGGCAAAGGCGTGGGCGTCAAACTGGGCGTCAAAACCACGGGTTGCTCAGGTTTGGCTTACACCTTGGAATATGTCGACGAGTTTGCAGCGGAAGACACGATTTTTGAAGGCCATGGCGTCAAAGTGTCGGTCGACCCCAAAAGCTTGGCCTACATTGATGGAACCGAGTTGGATTTTGTACGCGAAGGCCTCAATGAAGGTTTCAGGTTCAACAACCCCAACGAACGCGACAAGTGTGGCTGCGGCGAGAGCTTTAGAGTTTAGTCGTCAGTGAATCTGCAATCTACTGATTTTGAGCTTTTCGACATCCCAGCTCAGTTTGCGCAAGACCGTGTCGTTTTAGACGCACGTTGGAAAGACCTGCAGCGCGAGGCCCATCCAGACAAGTTTGCAGCGCAAGGTGCAGCGGCTCAGCGTATCGCCATGCAGTGGTCGGTGCGCATTAACGAAGCTTACGCAAGGCTCAAAGTCCCGCTCAAACGAGCAACTTACCTGTGTGAGTTGAACGGTGCTGCCATCAATGCGCACACCAACACCGCCATTCCGCCAGCTTTCATGATGATGCAAATCGAGTGGCGCGAGGCTTTGGAAGACGCTAATACTGCTGCAGAATTAGAGAAAATCAGTGCCGAGACGGCGCAGTATGAGCGTTCTCAGCTATCAAAAATAGAGCAATTGTTGGATGTTCAGCATGATTACGCCGCTGCGGCACAAGAAGTGCGCTCGCTGATGTTTGTCGAGCGATTTGTCAGTGAAATTGAGGCACGGCTCGATCAAGTGTGAGTTGAGATGGGACAATAGCGGCTATGGCTTTACTTCAAATTTCCGAACCTGGGCAAACGCCCAATCCGCATGAGCGGCGCATCGCTGTGGGTATCGACTTGGGCACCACGCATTCCTTGGTTGCCGCTGTACGCAGTGGCGCAGCTGAGTGTTTGCCTGATGCGCAGGGGCGGGTGATTTTGCCGTCAGTGGTGCGGTATCTACCTGATAACAAACGACAAATTGGTCATGAAGCCTTGGCTGCCGTAGCGCTAGACCCGCAAAACACGATTGCCTCGGTCAAACGCTTGATGGGCCGTGGTTTGAACGATATTGCCCACCGTGAGAAGTTACCTTACAAGTTTGTAGAAGGTGCAACTTCAGAGTCAGCAACTGGCATGGTGAGCTTGGACACCGTTGGCGGTGTCAAATCACCCGTAGAAGTTAGCGCTGAGATTTTGGCGACCTTGCGTTACCGTGCCGAAGACACCTTCAACGACGATTTGTTTGGTGCCGTCATCACCGTGCCCGCATATTTTGACGATGCGCAGCGCCAAGCCACCAAAGACGCAGCGCAATTAGCGGGCATCAACGTTTTACGGTTGATCAACGAACCCACAGCCGCTGCGATTGCGTATGGTCTGGACAATGCCAGCGAAGGCATTTATGCCGTTTACGATTTGGGAGGTGGCACCTTTGACATCTCGATTTTGCGGCTGACTCAGGGTGTGTTTGAAGTCATCGCCACGGGCGGCGACTCCGCTTTGGGCGGCGACGATTTTGATCGTGCGCTGGCCGATTGGGCACTGGGCCAGCTGGGGATGGAGGCGATCACGCCCAACGAGATAGCGGCCAGCGTTGTTGAAGCACGGCGTTGCAAAGAAGCACTTTCTGCTACAAATAGTGTAGCTTATGAATTAGTAAATACGCCGGCTACAGTCAAAAATAGCCTTAAAAACACTGTTTTAGAGGTTTCCAGAGCTCAATTTGTCGCTTTAACCCAGCATTTGACCGATAAAACCATGGTCGCCGTTAAAAAAGCGTTACGCGACGCTAAATTAGCCAAAGACGACATCCAAGGTGTGGTCATGGTCGGCGGCAGCACCCGCATGCCGCATATCCAACAAGCGGTGACTGATTTATTTGGCAAAGCGCCGTTGACCAATGTGAACCCTGACGAAGTGGTCGCCTTGGGGGCGGCAATACAAGCCAACCAACTCGCTGGTAACAATGGAGCAGGGGACTTGCTGCTATTGGATGTGATTCCGCTGAGTTTAGGCATCGAAACCATGGGTGGTTTGGCGGAGCGTATCGTGCCGCGTAACCAAACCATCCCGACCGCCATGGCGCAAGATTTCACCACTTATAAAGACGGTCAAACCGCCTTGGCGCTGCATGTGGTGCAGGGCGAACGTGATTTGGTCGCCGATTGCCGCAGTTTGGCACGCTTTGAGCTGCGCGGCATCCCGCCGATGGCGGCTGGCGCAGCGCGGATTCGAGTCACTTTCACGGTGGATGCGGATGGCTTGCTCAGCGTCGCTGCCAAAGAGCAGCTGAGTGGTGTGGAGGCCGCGATTATCGTCAAGCCGTCCTACGGATTGTCAGACGACCAAATCGCCCAAATGCTGAAAGATAGCTTTGCCACCGCACAAGAAGACATGAAGAGCCGCGCCTTGGTCGAAGCCCGCGTCGACGCCGACCGCATGATTTTGGCGATTGACAGTGCGATAGCGGTTGATGCAGATTTGCTCAGCGCCTCCGAGCGTGAAAATATTGCTCAGCTGTCTGCAGACCTGCTGGCTGCCAAATCATCAGATGACGCGGCCATTGTTGAAGCCGCTACGAAGGTGCTCGCTCAAGGCACTGAAGCGTTTGCCGCTATGCGCATGAACCGTGGCATTCAGCACGCCTTGGCTGGTAAAAACATCGATGCTATTTAGAACATATTGAAATACTGAAACTTTCATGCCCATCATCAAAATTCTTCCTCACGCTGAGTATTGCCCGCAAGGTGCAAGTATCACGGCACCCGCTGGCACTTCGATTTGTGAGGCGCTGCTAGACAACCACATCAACATTGAGCATGCCTGCGACATGAGTGCCGCTTGCACAACATGTCATGTGATCGTCCGTGAGGGCATGAAGTCTCTTGGCGAGCTGGATGAAACAGAAGAGGATTTGTTAGACCGCGCTTGGGGCCTAGAGCCCAATTCACGCTTAAGCTGCCAAGCTATTTTGGCGCAAACGGATGTGACGGTAGAGATTCCAAAATACTCCATCAACCACGCCAAAGAGAACCATTGAGCTGAGATAAAGTGTGCAGTTTTTCGCACATTTGTATTTTAGTGTGATTATTCACACTCAAAACCCGCTTAAATAAGGGAATTTCTCATTGACGAGATTCATTTAGGAAAACATCATTCGATTGGTGGCAAATAAAGCACATGCTTGAATGGGTGCGTGCTTGCCTGATATTTGATGTAACTTATTTGAAGGATTTCTGACATGAGTGCTTTTGCATGCTGTTTTTGGTGGTTTTTGCTCGGCTTACTGCTGGGTTGGTTGTTGAACTGGCTGCTGTCGAAATGGACACGCAAAGACGATTCAGGCTCAGGCTCAGGCTCTCATCAAAATCAGTTTGCGTCAACAACGAACGCATCTAGCAGCGGTTATGGTTCTGGCGCAAGCATGGGTTCACAACGCGTGATGGCAGGTGGTGCCAACGTTGCAGCCGCAGCTGCTGCTGGTTTTGCCATAAAAGGCAATGACGATTTGCAAATTATTGAAGGCATAGGCCCCAAAATTGCAGAGTTACTCAAAGAAAGCGGCGTCAGCACCTTTGGCAAGCTCAGCACCACCAGCTTGGCAGACATTCAAGCCATTTTGGAGCGTGGCGGTAGCCGTTTCAAGCTTGCCAACCCAAGCACATGGGCCAAGCAAGCCAAGTTGTGTCATGAAAACCGCTGGGCTGAACTCAAGGTGTTGCAAGACGCACTTGATGGTGGCGTAGACACTGGCTCCCACAGCTGATTGAGGAGCTGCACAAATGTCTCAACAACTCGACTGGCCGCGTTACTCGCGGTGGACATGGATTTTGGCGCTCTTGGCCATCGTCGCACTCATTTGGTTATGGATGACAGGGCGCGGGCCGAATGCGACGGGGTGCTGCGGTGCGCCCGTGGTTGCAACTGCCCCTGCACCCGCACCCGCTGTTGCACCAATTGCTGCGCCAACCGTTGCTACTCCGGCTGCGGCAGTCTCTTCTGCTGCACCAGTTGCTGTCGCCGCTTCACCAGTTGAACCAGCGGCTAGGGCAGAGGACGTGAAATGCAGCAGCCAAGTCGCCATTGCTGCAACGTTTGCGACCGGGTCGGCCCAGCTCTCGCCCGGGGCTGCCAAGCTCTTGGGTGCAGTTGTGCCGTGCATCACAAGCACCTACGAGGTGGGCGGCCATACTGACAATGTTGGTCAGCCAGCCAACAACCAAGCGCTCAGTGAAAGACGCGCGGCTGCTGTGCAAAAATTCATGGTCAGCAAAGGCGTTGATGCCAAGCTTTTAAGCAGCAAAGGTTATGGCGATACCGTGCCGATTGGCGACAATGCCACAGCAGCAGGCAAAGCCAAAAACCGCCGCATTGAGTTTAAGAAAATGTGACATGTTAAGTCCAAGCTAAATCTGCACATTTAAATGCAGAGCAGGGCAGCAAGCGCGCGTTTGCTGCCCTTTTTTCGGTACTATTGAGCTATGCGACAAATCTTTTTAGACACTGAAACCACCGGACTATCCGCAGCCAACGGCGACCGGGTGATTGAAATTGGCTGTGTAGAGCTGATCAACCGAAAGCTCACGGGCAACAACAAGCATTTTTACCTCAACCCCGGGCGCGACAGTCATGAGGATGCACTGAAAGTACACGGCATCAGCAACGAGTTTTTACGCGATAAACCCAAGTTTGTAGATGTCGCCGAAGATTTGATGGCTTACTGTGCTGGTGCAGAAATCATCATCCATAACGCACCCTTTGACTTGAGCTTTTTGAACAAAGAGCTCGAATTGATTGGTCAAGCGCCCTTCAAAACCGTGGTCGCTAGCGTGATTGACACGTTGGTCATGGCGAAAGACATGTTCCCAGGCAAACGCAACTCGCTGGATGCCTTGTGCGACCGTATGGGTGTTGATAATTCGGGCCGTACCTTGCATGGCGCGCTCTTGGATGCGGAGCTGCTGGCCGACGTTTACATCAACCTCACACGCGGCCAAGATGCGTTGATG
>JAYVSU010000129.1:0-6625 GCA_043775055.1 Polaromonas sp. | reverse complement strand
TTTTTGGTTAATCCGCTCAATTCATTTTATGCTTTAGGGCAATTGGTGGTTCAACCTTTTCAAGCCGATACCAGTGCATTGCAGCCGGTAGCCACAGACATCAAACTCGGCGTCAGCTATAACCATCAACCCAAAGTGCCTCTGTTGATTTTGGTGATAGGTGAGACGGCCCGCAGTGGTAACTTTGGCATCAACGGCTACGCGAGGGAAACCACACCGTCGTTGAAATTGCTGCAAAAGAACAGCGATAAAACCGGAGAATTGATCAGTTTTCAAAATGTCTGGTCTTGCGGCACCAGTACCGCCACGGCTTTGCCCTGCATGTTTTCACACCTCGGCAAATCGGCTTATGAAGACAGTTCGCAAAGCTATGAGAACTTGGTCGACGTTTTGCAGCGCGCCGGTTTGGCCGTCATTTGGCTAGAGAATCAATCAGGCTGCAAAGGCTTGTGTGACCGTGTACCAAGAGTGTCAACGAGCCGGCTCGACATCCCAGACTTTTGCAATACGGGTGAATGTTTTGATGAGGTGATGCTTCACAAATTAACGGAGCGCATTGAGGCTATTCCGTTTAACCGCATTGACAATGGTGTAGTTGTGATCATGCACCAAATGGGCAGCCACGGCCCAGCTTATTACAAACGCACGCCTGAAGCTTTCAAAAAATTTCAGCCAGAATGCACGACCAACACCCTGCAAGACTGCACGCGTGCACAGGTCACCAATGCCTACGACAACACCTTGCTTTACACAGACCACTTTTTGAATTCGGTTGTTAAATTCCTCAAAGACAAGCAACCTCATGCCCAAACAGCCATGCTGTATGTCGCGGATCATGGAGAATCTTTGGGTGAGAACAACATCTATTTGCACGGCCTGCCCTACGCGATTGCCCCCGATGTACAAAAACGCGTGCCTTGGATCAGTTGGCTGTCCAATGAATTCATGAGCCGCAGCAGCATCAATACAAATTGCTTGAATCAAGAATCAAATAAAAAACTCTCGCACGACAACTTATTTCACTCAGTGTTGGGATTGATGGACCTTCAAACGTCGGTTTACAAACCAGCGCTAGATGTGTACGCGCCCTGCAAAGCTAATTAAGTTGATTTCTAATTTGACATCAGCTGCAGTTTGCAGTCAACGGTCAGGCTCAGTTTTCAAATAATCGCTCTGCGCAGCTCTAAAGCACGCAGGGCGATGTCTTTGCTGTCTACCGCATCGGGCACATGGGCCACGTAGACATCAAAATCTCGTACCGCTGGGGTTGCTTTGCCCAAAGCGGCAAACGCCAAGCCACGATCACGGTACTCAGCCCAACCCTCGGGCTCCAACACAATCAACCGGTCTTGCACAGGAATCATGCGCTGCCAGTCTTCTTGGGTTCTGAAAATTTCCTTGAGGTTGTGCAACATACGGGCAATGATGTCGCGTGACGGCGCAGATTGCAGGTACAAACCTAGCGGAATGTCCATCTCTGGCAACTCCATCTCGTCAGCATCTTTACTCTCTGCGCTTTTACCGTCTTCGCCTAACAGATTACCTCGGTTTTCACGCATTTGTTTGCGCTGAAGGCGCTGGTAGGGAACCAGCCGCTCGTTGAGATCTTCGCGGCTGAGGGATTGGCCGGTGAACGGATCAATCACCACCTGCCCTTTGGGCAAGTTCACCTTGACCATGAAATGCCCCGGAAAAGCCACGCCACGGGCATCTAAGTCCAAGCCCTGCGCCAACTCCAACCACAGCACAGCCAAGGAGATCGGGATGCCGCGGCGCGTTTGCAAAACTGCACTTAGGTAGCTGTTGTCAGGGTCGTAGTAATTGTTGACGTTGCCGCCAAAGCCCATGTCGCGAAAGAAAAACTGGTTTAAAGCCCTTAGCCTAGGTAACGGCCCACTGTCGACAGGTATTCGGCGCTTGATGCGCGCCAACAGTTGATCCACATCACCCAGCACTTCTTGCACGTCCAACTCGGGCGTTTCGTCTTGCGCTAGCGAGACGGCCGCTTCAAGGAGTGGAAAATGCTCATCACTGTTCACCAGCAAGCTGAAATAGGCGAGTGGTGTGGGGACTTCTAAACCAAGTTGCATAGACAAACTACCTGAAAAAAAGCCAGAGAGAATTTAAGAGTTAGGGAAGAAGAGTCTCTATTATTGTCTAATTTGCGATCAGTTTCACGGTCAGTTGAATGGTGAGGTTCAGGGTAAGGCTTAGGGTCACATTTACTGACGATTCAACAGTTGTTTCAATTTTAAACCGGATGCCAAAATTGCTACAAAATAAATAGCTGCAGAGGCAATAACGACGCCGGCTAGCAACAAAATTCGCTTAAAAATGTCAGATCTCAGCGCTACCCAGTCAAAATAATGCGTTGCACCCCATAAAAACGCCCCCATTAAAGTACTGGCCAGCAGCACTTGCAACACAAACTTGCCCCAACCCGGCAAAGGTTCGTAACTGCCACGGCGCATCAGGCCGATCAGCAGCCACAGCGCATTGATCAGCGCACCCACGCCAATGGCCAAAGCCAGCCCTGCATGGGCATACAGGGGTACAAAAACCAAATTCAGCAACTGCGTGATGATCAACACCGCCACCGCAATTTTGACTGGTGTTTTGATGTCTTGGCTGGCATAAAACCCGGGTGCCAATATTTTGATAGCGACCAAGCCAATCAAACCGACGCCATAGCCCATGAGTGGTGTGGTCACTTGGCTCACATCGTTGCCCGAAAACACCCCGTAGTGGAACAAGGTGGCCACCAGCGGTTTGGCAAAAATCAGCAAAGCAACCGTGCATGGCACTGCCAGCAAAACTACCAGCCGCAGCCCCCAATCGATCATGGCGGAATAAGTGACGTTGTCGTTGCTGGCTTTGGCGGCCACTAAGCGCGGTGTTAAAACCACCCCTAAAGCGACGCCTAAAAGCGCGGTCGGAAACTCCATCAAACGCTCGGCGTAGCTCATCCAGCTCACACTGCCGGGCTGCAAATGTGAAGCAATTTGTAAATTGATGACGGCTGAAATTTGGGCCACACCCACGCCTAAGAGCGCTGGCAACATCAATTTGGCGATATTTTTAACCCCTGCATCAGCCCAAGCCAGCTTGATAGCCGCCCAGCTATAACGCACATGCGGAAACATATCAATCTTGCGTAAGGCCATGATTTGAATGGTTAATTGCATCGCTCCGCCGCCAATAACGCCCATTGACATGGCATAAATCGGCTCAATGCCCATGGTTTTGAACCAAGGCGCGCCCAGCCAAGCGGCTGAAATCATGGCTACGTTGAGCAAAACAGGTGTGAAGGCTGGCACCGCAAAGCGCTTGTAAGTGTTCAGCACGCCTGCGCACAAGGCCACCAAGGACATAAAGCCAATGTACGGGAACATCCAGCGCGCCATGGTGACAGCAGCCTCAAAGCCTTCAGGCTTTTGCTTCAAGCCACTGGCCATAACCCACACCAGTATGGGCGAGGCGGCCACACCAATCACGCAAGTCAGTATCAAGACCCAAAACAGCACGGTCGCGACGCGGTCAACCAGCAATTTGGTCGCTTCATCGCCGTTTTTGACCTTGCTGGCTCCTAAAACGGGCACAAAGGCTTGGCTGAAAGCGCCTTCCGCAAAAAACCGGCGGAACAAGTTAGGCAGTCTGAAGGCTACATTAAAAGCATCTGTCATGGCACTGGCGCCAAACATAGAAGCCATGATCTGGTCGCGTACCATGCCGGTGATGCGAGACAGCAAGGTGAAGAGAGAAATGGTGGAGGCGGATTTTAGGAGTGACACGACGGTGAGTTTAACGGGGATTGCTCCCACACTTGGACAAGGAGCCTAGAACCGCAGGCCAAGAGCGACAGTGAGCGGCAGCATACTTTGGGTGTTAGATATGTACTTTTTAACCCAAAACGGTTGGAATATTTCATTTAGAGGCACTTTCACCCTCTAGCCAGCGTATTTATTAATTATTTTGCTATTAAATATATAGCAAATAAAAACTCCCTTGAACTCGACTACCCCGTCACTTCGCGCCATCCCTTCAATTTGAAGGGGAATTTTTATGATGCCAGCTCTGTCAGGATGGGGCCATTTTGGTCACGACGGTCAGCCCATGCCGCGTGCGGATTCCGCACAAAACACCGACAGCTTATCGAGGACCGACTGCACCACACGGTTGGCCGCTACCACGCCGCCATAGGGGTCTTCACTCGCGGCAGGGGCGTAATCGTCAAACTCGCGCCAAGCGACGACGCGGCGTGTTTTGCTGTCAATGAGGTAGGCTCGCAGTGTGAAGCGCACACGGCTAGGCTGGACGTCAAACGCATGCTGCAGCCGGATGATTTCTGTATCCAGCCGCCAGTCACCCACCGCTGCGCCCGGTGCGGGGACGACGGCGCTGAAGGCGCCACTGTTCTGCATGGCGGCTACCAGCAAGGGCGCTAGCATCTGTGCCGGCGGGTCTATCCACTCACTGTGCGCAAAGTATTCGAGTTTATGGGGTTCACGCACATAGATGATGCGTTGGCTGTCAAAACCGGCCGCCGCCCGCGTTGGGTTGATGATCAGCGTGAGCTTGGCGCTGTGTGGCGCAGACGCTATGGCAGCCTGCGCTGGCAGAGCACGGCGGGCGTTGTCGAGTGAATAAAACGTCGGCTGCGGCGTGGTACTGGGCTGCAAGGCGCTGCAGGCGGTCAGCGTGATCAGGGTCAGACCCGTGACCAAAAAACGACGCAGATTGACGGCTGTAAGTTGGTTCATCATGTTCATGTTGCTCATTGTGTGACGGCTGCTCAAGGTTTGACGCCAGTTGCGCTTGGTGTTGGCAACGTCTCTCCTGGGCCCAGCGGCAAGGGTTTGTTGCCGAAAATAAGACCACGCGGGTCACGTGTGGTTTGCTCACTCAGGCGGCGCAGTGAAGGTGCGAGTGTGCTCAACTCACCCATCAGGCGCTCGAGTTCGGGCAGTGTTTCGGTGCTGAACCGCTTCACCTCGGTATCCACCGTGTCCACCGCCTTGCCGGTGCTGACGCTGGTTTTGGAGACTTCACGACCCATTTTCTCAACCGCATCGGCACCGCGCCCAATGCGCTCAAGCACCGCCTCCATGCGCGCACTGGCTTGGGCTGTGTTGTCCAGCGTTCGTGCACCTTGGGTGATGGCCGTATCAATCGCGTCCTTGCGCGCCGCAACGGTGCGTGAAACCGTGGCGATGTCAGCCAGTGCATTTTTGAAGGAAGCCTGATTGTCCGCACTCAAAATGGCATTGATGTTATTGGTCGTGCTGTCGAGCTTGGCCAACACATTGGTCAGCACATTTTCAAGCCGCGCGCTGAGCGAGGGTTTGGTGCGAATCACCGGATAGGGGTTACCCGCCATAACGGTCAGTGGTGGTGAACCAACTGCGCCGCCGCTGAGCTCAACATAGGCAATGCCCGTCAAACCCTGGGTTTTCAGGACGGCGATGGTGTCCTCCTTGATGGGTGTGCCCCGCTCGATGGCAAACAACAGGTTGACCCGCTGCGGGTTCGCTTGGTCAAGCTGGATCACCCGCACCTTGCCCACATCGACACCGTTGTATTTCACCGGTGCATTCAGGTTGAGACCAGCCACTGACTCATCTACAACTGAAAGATACAGGTCATAGGCTTGCTTGAAAGCGCCGCCCGAGGCCAGCCACAGCACGCCGGCGATGAGTACCGCGCTCAGCGCCAGTACAAATGCGCCAACAATGGGGTAATTCACTTTGGTTTCGATGATGTTTTCTCCAAGTTTTCATCCGTTTTTTTCATTCGGTAATTCATGCCTTTTGTCATGCATGCTGATACCAGCCTGCTGCGTGGCCTGTGTCTGTGCGGTTCTGGCACGTGAGCCGTGAAAAAATTTCTTAATGGCGGGGTTGTGCATCTGCGCCAACTCTGCCATGGAGCCGATGCCCTGCACCTTGCCATCGGCGAGAACAGCCACCCGGTCAGCCACCTGCCACAACAGGTCCAGGTCATGGGTGATCATGACGATGGTCAAGCCGAACAGGTCGCGCAATTTGAGCACCAGTTCGTCGACACCCGCCGCGCTGTCGGGGTCCAAGCCAGCGGTCGGCTCATCCAGAAATAGAAGTTCCGGGTCCAGCGCCAGTGCACGCGCCAAGGAGGCACGCTTCATCATGCCGCCGCTCAACTCCGATGGGTATTGGGCACCCACCTCGGGTTTAAGTCCCGTCATGTCAAGCTTCCAGGCGGCAATCTCGTTGATCAAACCATCGTCCAGCCCTGTGTGCTCGCGCAGTGGCAGGCCAATATTTTCAAACACGGTCAGCGACCCAAACAAGCCACCATGCTGGAACATCACGCCCCAGCGCTGGCGCAGTGCAAGCGCCTCAGCATCAGACATGTTCTGCAAGTCCATGCCAAGCACCCGGATAGTCCCTGCATAGGGACGCTGCAACATGATGATTTCACGCAACAGCGTCGATTTACCCGAACCGCTGCCGCCAATCACAGCAAAAATCTCGGCGCGGCGTACCTCAAGGTTGATATCGCTGTGGACCACATGGTTACCAAAGCGCGTCGCCACGCTACGCATCTCGATGACCACCTCGCCGGTCACCTTGCGAACAGGGGCTGGGGT
>JAYVSU010000128.1:0-25240 GCA_043775055.1 Polaromonas sp. | reverse complement strand
CACAACGGTGCAGCTGATCCGCGTCGTTCGCATCAAACAAAATCAGGGGGTGCAAATTGCCGTCACCTGCATGAAAAACGTTGGCGCATCGCAACTGGTACTTCTTCTCCATCTCTGCGATAGCCAGCAAAATGTCTGCCAAGCGTTTGCGGGGGATGGTGGAGTCCATGCACATGTAGTCAGGACTGATACGGCCAGAGGCAGGAAAAGCGTTTTTGCGCCCACTCCAAAACTTCAATCGTTCCGCTTCGTTTTGGCTGATTGCAATCGCGCTGGCTCCACTCTCACGCAGCACATGTGTCATGCGGCCAATTTCTTCTTCAACTTCTTCAACAGTGCCATCGCTTTCGCAGAGCAAAATCGCCTCAGCAGTCAAGTCGTAGCCTGCGTGTACATAATCCTCAACGGCCGCCGTCATGGGTTTATCCATCATCTCTAAGCCTGCTGGGATGATGCCTGCAGCTATCACCGCTGCCACCGCATTGCCCGCCTTGCGAATATCATCAAAGCTCGCCATGATGCATCGCGCCAATTGCGGTTTTGGAATGAGCTTGACTGTTACTTCTGTGGTCACAGCCAACATGCCTTCGCTACCAATAATCAGGCTCAGCAAGTCGTAGCCAGGGGCATCCAACGCGTCGCTACCAAATTCCAGCTCTTCACCTTCGATTGTGAAACCTTTGACTTTGAGCACATTGTGAACGGTCAAACCGTATTTCAAGCAATGCACGCCGCCAGAATTTTCAGCCACATTGCCGCCAATGGTGCAAGCAATTTGACTGGAAGGATCGGGGGCATAGTACAAGCCATGCTTCGCAGCTGCTTCTGAAATCGCCAAATTCCGAACACCGCCTTGCACCAAAGCCGTCCGGCTCAGTGGGTCGATGTGGAGAATGCTGTTAAATTTGGCCATCGATAGCGTAACGCCATGGGCATGGGGCATCGCGCCACCGCTGAGCCCTGTGCCAGCGCCACGAGCAACCACGGGGATCTTCATCTCATGACAAGCCTTCAGAATACCCTGCACTTGTTCATAAGTTTCGGGCAGTGCGACGACCATTGGGCGCTGGCGATACGCTGTCAAACCATCGCATTCAAACGGTGTGGTGTCTTCAGCATGCCACAGCAACGCATGCTTGGGCACCACGCGCAGTAATGTTTGCACCACCGTTCTTTGCTGTGATGCTTTGTCAACAGCAACAGAAGCGCTGGCAGGGACGGTACGTGATGGGGATTCGAGAACAGTCTGGCTCATTTAATCATTCCTTGTCACTCATACTGTATAACAAACCGGTGGTTTGTTGTTTGACAAAAATTGCAGGCTTGCGTGAAATCTAATTCACCCTAGCTTGCTATATTATTAGCAGCTAACTATTGAATAAATACGCCGGCTACACGCAAAAATAACCATTAAATGGTTAAATTAGACTATTTTTGAGCCAATCTGCGAATGCGGCGCATTCCCAACGCTCCATGACACCGGTACGCCAACACAGGTAATGGGCGTGGGGACTGTTCGTATTTTTAACAAACTCTGCACTGCTGCCAAGCCGCACCAAAGTGCCCTGATCGATCCAAGGAGCCGCCAACTTCAAACGTACTAAGGCCACGCCCATGCCAGTGGCCGCTGCATCGCAAAGAAGCCCGATGTCGTTGAACTGAGAGCCATCAATCGGCTCTGGCCAATCCAAATTTACGGCAGAAAACCAAGTTCGCCAAGGCTCTAACGGACTTCTCAGAAGGTTGGCAGTACGAAAGTCGTCTAAAGTTTCAAAGGGTCCGTGATCACGCACATACAAAGGTGAAGCTAAAGGGGTGATTTCATCCTTCATGATGCACACATGTTCGAGATCTGAATATCGACCGGTACCAAAACGAATGATCAAATCAGCGTCTTCTGCCACAACATCCAACAAAGGGATAGATACCTGGATCGTGACATCGATATCCGGATAGGCTTCGGTGAATTGATTCAAACGAGGCAACAAAATCGTACGCGCAAACGTGGGCGTGACAGCCAAACGTAGCTTGCGCCGCCCCAGTGCAGGCGCTTTACCGGGTACCTTTTGCAGGATAGCCAAACCCTCGCGCACATGCGCTAGGTACTCGCTGCCTTCTATCGTTAACGAAAAATCACTGCGTCCAAATAAGCGGCTACCAATGATTTGCTCTAATTGCTTGACGCGGTGGCTAACTGCGCTGGGCGTGACACATAACTCCTCCGCCGTCTGCGTCACACTACGCAGACGTGCGAGCGCCTCAAAGGTCAACAAACACTGGATGGGCGGTATACGGACTGTCAAAACAAATGTACCTGCGTTACTTTATTGATGGGTCAACCTTGCCTTGCCGACTTATTTTTTATCGCGCAGTTCACGACGCAGTATTTTGCCAACGGGTGTTTTGGGTAAATCTATCCTAAACTCGATCACTTTGGGTTGTTTGTAACCTGTTAAATTGTTCTTGCAATATGCGCGTACGTCCGCTTCAGTCAAAGATTCGTTCTTTTTGACAATCACCAGTTTGACAGCTTCGCCAGACTTGTCGTCCACCACGCCAACGGCAGCGCATTCCATCACACCCTCCAAACCTGAGACAACATCTTCAATTTCGTTCGGGTAAACATTGAAGCCGCTGACCAAAATCATGTCTTTTTTGCGGTCAACGATTTTGAAATAGCCGTTTGCATCCATTACACCAATATCACCCGACTTAAAGTAGCCGTCAGTGGTCATGACTTTTGCAGTTTCATCGGGTCGCTGCCAATAGCCTGCCATCACTTGTGGGCCTTTGATGGCGATTTCGCCTGGCTGGCCTAAAGGCACCTCATGGCCATCGTCATCCAATAATTTCATCCACGTATTTGGTAACGGCACACCGATCGTTCCAGTAAAACCTGTACTTGTCACAGGGTTGCAACTGACCGACGGCGACGTCTCAGACAAGCCATAACCTTCGCAAATCGCACAACCGGTTTTCTCTAACCACAACTTGGCCACAGCACTTTGCACAGCCATGCCACCACCCACAGACACCTTCAGGTGCGACCAGTCCACCGTATTAAAGTCGGGATGATTCGCCAAACCATTGAATAAGGTGTTTACCGCTGGGAAGCTATGAATGGTGTGTTTGGAAAGTTCTTTGAGTACACCAGGAATGTCGCGTGGATTAGGAATCAAAATCAACTTGCCACCGGTACGCATGGACAACATCATGCCCACCGTAAAAGCAAAAATATGATACAGCGGTAACGCACAAACAGAGGTTGATTGCTCGTTATCCGGTACCTTAGCCATCACAGGCGCATTCCAAGCCTCTGATTGCAAGACGTTAGCAATCACGTTGCTGTGCAGCAACACAGCGCCTTTGCTGACGCCTGTTGTGCCGCCCGTGTATTGCAACACTGCAGCTTCCGAAGCTTTGATCGTTGGTTTTTGTAAGGTACCGCGTGTACCTTGCGCCACAGCGTCATTGAATCGAACAGCACCCGGCAAGCTGTAAGTTGGCACCATCTTTTTGACATGCCGCACCACATAATTCACCAATGCACCTTTGAGCAAACCCAGTTGGTCGCCCATCGCGCAAAGCACCACATGCTTCACCGGGGTTGCAGATATGCATTGCTCTAGCGTGTAAGCAAAATTTTCAATGATGACAATCGCTTTTGCGCCGGAGTCTTTGAGCTGATGCTCTAGCTCACGCGGGGTGTAGAGCGGATTCACATTCACCACCACCATACCAGCGCGCAAAATAGCTGCCACAGCCACCGGGTATTGCGGCACATTGGGCATCATGATGGCGACTCTGTCGTCCTGCTTAAGCCCTAAGCTTTGTAAGTAGATGGCAAATGCCGCACTCAGGCTGTCCGTCTGCGCATAAGTAAGCTCTTTGCCCATGAAACTATAGGCTGTTTTACTCGCATTTTTTTTAAAGCTTTCTTGCATCAACTCGACCAGCGAGTTGTATTGAGTCACATCAATATCAGCCGCTACGCCCGCTGGATACGCTGACAACCAAGGACGTGATGCAGAAATATCCATTGAATCGCTCATGAAAGATGCTCCAGAAAATGACAGCTGCTTATTGATGATTTTTATTCAATCGCTTTTCCCATGTCTTCCACAACTTTTTTGGCATCGCCAAAGACCATCATGGTTTTGTCCATGTAGAAGAGCTCATTGTCCAAACCTGCGTAACCTGCTGCCATACTGCGTTTGTTCACAATCACTGTTTTTGCTTTGTAGGCCTCTAAAATCGGCATGCCATAAATTGCACTGCCTTTGACGTGAGCTGCCGGATTCACAACATCATTAGCTCCCAAAATAATAGCAACATCAACCTGCCCAAATTCACCGTTGATATCTTCCATCTCATGCACTTGGTCGTAAGGCACTTCTGCCTCGGCCAGCAAAACGTTCATGTGGCCAGGCATGCGTCCAGCCACTGGATGGATGGCGTACTTAACCTTGATACCTTTTTCAGTCAACTTTGCAGCCAGTTCTTTCACGGCATGCTGAGCGCGTGCAACGGCTAAGCCGTAACCCGGAACAATCACCACAGTTTCGGCATTGGACAAAACAAAAGCTGCATCATCTGCGCTTCCTGTTTTAACCGCACGCTGCACGGCACCACCTGCAACAGCCGTCACAGCTTCACCGCCGAAGCCACCCAAAATAACGTTGAAGAAAGAGCGGTTCATGGCCTTACACATGATGTAGCTCAAAATCGCACCAGAAGAGCCCACCAAAGAGCCGGCAATGATCAGCATCGCATTGTTCAAACTAAAGCCAATACCAGCTGCCGCCCAGCCCGAGTAGCTGTTGAGCATGGATACCACCACCGGCATGTCTGCGCCACCAATCGGGATGATGATGAGTACGCCCATGACAAAGGCCAAAGCAGTAGCGATAACAAAGTAGATTTGTTGTCCCGTCAGCGTGAACATGACTACATCCGCCAACAAAATCAAACCCAGAACCAAGTTCAATTTGTGTTGACCCGAGAACTGCACAGGCGCACCTTGAAACAGACGGAATTTGTATTTACCCGACAACTTGCCAAACGCAATCACCGAGCCGCTGAAGGTGACAGCACCGATGGCAGCGCCCAAAGCCAACTCCAAACGGTTACCTGCTGGAATGGCCAAACCTTTGGCCACAATACCAAACGCATAAGGCTCCACCACGGCAGCCACTGCAATGAACACCGCCGCCAAACCAATCATGCTGTGCATAAAGGCAACCAGCTCTGGCATTTTGGTCATCTCAACTTTGTTCGCCATGTATGCGCCCAAGCTACCGCCTAAAACCAGTGCGATCAACAAATTGATCATGCCGGACATATTGCCAGCAGAGAGTTTAAAAATCAGCGCAGCTGTGGTGATGGCAGCAATCGCCATACCGATCATGCCAAACAAATTGCCGCGAATCGATGTGGTCGGATGGCTCAAACCTTTGAGCGCTTGGATAAAGCAAACCGAAGCAATCAAATACATCAGGGTGACTAGGCTCATGCTCATTTTGAAGCCCCTTCAGTAGATACAACAGCGACTTTCTTATCTTTCTTTTTGAACATCTCCAGCATGCGCCGCGTGACCAAAAAGCCACCAAACACATTGACCGCAGCCAGCGCCACAGCTAAGAAACCCATGGTTTGACCCAATGTGGTTTCCGTCAACGCAGCCGCCAACATGGCACCGACGATAACGATGGCAGAAATAGCATTGGTCACAGCCATCAGCGGCGTGTGTAAAGCAGGTGTCACCGTCCAAACCACGTGGTAACCCACGTAGATGGCAAGTACAAAAATGATGAGATTGAGAATAGTGGGGGAGGCAAGGCCTAGAGCGTCCATTTTTTTATTTCCTTTTAATTTCGCCAGCTTGCGTCATCAAGCATGCAGCCACAATGTCGTCTTCCATGTCTACGTGCAAAGCACCTTCTTTGTTGATCACCAACTTTAAAAAGTCGAGCACGTTGCGCGCATAGAGGGCAGACGCGTCTGCAGCTACCAGCGCAGGCAAATTGGTGTCGCCGATCAAGGTGACGCCATGTTTGACGACCGTTTTGTCGGCTTCAGAGATGGGACAGTTACCGCCACCGTTAGGGCCTTTGCCAGCTGCAATATCCACAATCACCGAGCCTGGCTTCATGCTTTTGACCATGTCTTCGGTGATCAGCGTCGGTGCTGGGCGGCCAGGAATCAAAGCGGTAGAAATCACCACATCTGCCAAAGCAACACGTTTGGCAACTTCTACGGCTTGTCGCGCTAACCAGCTTGGTGGCATCGGTTTGGCATAGCCACCGACACCCGCCGCAGCTTCTTTTTCTTCATCGGTGTCGTACGACACATCGATGAACTTGCCACCCAAGGACTCGATTTGCTCTTTGACACTGGGGCGCACGTCTGAAGCTTCAATCACCGCACCCAAGCGTTTGGCTGTCGCAATCGCTTGCAAACCCGCCACGCCAACACCCAAAATCACCACACGCGCGGCCTTAACCGTGCCGGCAGCGGTCATCAACATCGGGAAAAAGCGCTGGTATTTGTCTGCCGCCATCATCACCGCTTTGTAGCCAGCAATGTTGGCTTGGCTGGACAGCACGTCCATGCTTTGCGCGCGGGTGGTGCGGGGCGCAGCTTCTAAAGCAAAACCTGTTAAACCTGCGGTAGCGAGACGTTGCAAGCCTTCTGCATCAAACGGGTTCAGCATACCGACCAAGGCAGTACCAGACTTCATCAGTTTGGCCTCTGCATCGGTCGCATTACGGACTTTGAGCACCAAATCGCAGGCAAAAGCGCCTGCTACATCAGTGATTTCAGCCCCTGCGGCGACAAAAGCGTCGTCTGTCACGCTGGCTGACACGCCAGCGCCCGACTGGACGCGCAAAGTGTGGCCTTGTGCTTTTAGTTTTTTGACTGTCTCAGGAGTAACAGCGACGCGGGTTTCGCCCGCCAAAGTTTCAGCGGGTATGCCAATCAGCATGAATGGTCTCCTTGATGGTTCAAATGTAGATACATAGCGCTCACAAGTGGTACACACAAAGTGTAACCATGTAAAAGTAACTGACCACTAGCTTACATCAAAATTCAGACCAACCAGCTCAGGACAAACGCGCAGATAGGCGGGTCTAGAGGCAATTCACTACGCTATTGAAAATATAGCTAATTAGTTATATAAAACGCCGGCTACGGCGAAAAAAACCTCGTTTTTACGGATTCAGCCTTCAGTCCGCCACAATATTGGCGCGTTTGACAATATCTTTCCAAATTTTCTGCTCACCAGCAATGAATTTGGCGAATTCAGCCGATGAGCCGCCGCCGCCCACTGCATTGTCATTGGCAAAACGTTCTGTAATAGCACTAGACTTCATCGCTTTCAAACATTCTTCTTGCAGCTTTTTCACGATGTCGGCAGGCGTTCCGGCTGGTGCCATCAAACCGTACCATTGAGAGGTTTCGAAGCCTTTGTAGCCCATTTCAGCCACTGTGGGTACATCTGGTAGGTGCGATATGCGCTGCTGCGTTCCAACGGCAATCGCCCGCAATTTGCCACTTTTGATGTGCGCGCTCAAAGCTGGCAAGCCGGCAGAGGACGCTTGGGTACGTCCCGTCAACAAATCCGTCAACTGCGGCCCTGTACCACGGTAAGGAATGTGGGTAATGAACATGCCGGTGACCAGTTTGAGGTATTCCATCGCTAAATGGCCAGCGCTGGCATTGCCTGCAGAGCCGTAGTTCAATTTGCCCGGATTAGCCTTGGCATAGGCGACAAATTCTTTGAAATCTTTAGCCGGTACATCGGCATGAATCACAAACACATTGGGCACTTTGGCCAAGAGCGTCACCGGGATGAAGTCTTTGTTAACGTCATAGGGCTGGTTTTTCAGCATGTAAGGGTTCACCGCCAGCGTGCCGACATGCCCCAAAATCAAGGTATGACCATCTGGTGCGGACTTCGCCACATCCTGCATCGCCACCACGCCCGCGCCGCCGGGTTTGTTTTCAACAAACACGCTCTGGCCGAGCTGCTTGGTTAATTCAACCGCGACAGAGCGCGCCACAATCTCCGACGTGCCGCCCGGTGCAAAGGGAACGACCAGTCTGATAGGCTTGGAAGGCCACGTTGACTGTCCAAACGCCGTTGGTAAGGCGACGTTGCTTGCGGCCAAAGCCGCAGTTTGTAAAAGTTGACGACGTGTTGGCAGGCTATTCATAAGTATGTCTCTGGCTTATATTTGGAATGCTTAGATGCTGGGAACAGCTTAATTCTTTGCGCTTAGAACTGGTATCGGCGCAAACCCCCATCGACCGCAATGACCGTACCTGTGATGTAACTGGCCAGTGGTGATGACAAAAAGCACACTAAGTTCGCCAGTTCTTCTGGCTCACCGTAGCGACCCACAGGGATTTCATTATCCGACTGCCATTGGCGGTATTCAGGGGTGTAGTTGCGCAAAATTTGCTCTGACAAAATCCGACCGGGTGGTACGCAATTGACCGTGATACCGTCTTTGCCGACCATGCGCGACAAGCCCTTCGCCCAGCTATGGATGCCTGCTTTGGCACAAAACGCGCCGTTCACATGCTCTGGCTCGCTTTTACCGGTGATATTGATGATGCGACCCCACTTATTGGCAATCATCTGGTCAATCAGCGCATCCGCCACTTGGCGCGGACGGTGAAAATTCAGCGTGATAGCCTCTTGCCAACGGTCTTCAGAGACGTGCAACTCGTTAAAACTGCGCGATCCGCCCGCGTTGTTGATCAAAATATCGACATGGCCCAAGCCTTTGATAGCCGCCTGCGTCAAGGTCTCGGCAGCGTCTTCCGCATACAAGTCAGACGCAATCACCACGGGGCGCTTGCCACCGTTTTTGACGATGTCATCAGCCACTTCCTCCAGCAAAGCAACACGACGTGCTGAAATCGCCAGTTGTACACCCTCTTTAGCTAGTGCAAAGGCAATGCTTTTGCCAATGCCAGTGCTGGCACCTGTGACCAAAGCGGTTTTGTTGTTAAGTTGCAAGTCCATAGTTCTCCTCTTTTTTTGAAAATGTGAATACTGCGTTGATATTTTTACTATTAATTTAATAGCAAACTAATTAATAAATACTTAGGCTACAGCCATATTTACCCTATAAAATGGGATAAATACCGCCTTTGCATTCAATCTGACCCCAATTGCAGCCGGTTGGGTTGCCTCTTTTCTATCGCCCATTTCAGCAGCGCGGCAGTGCGAAAAATCCCATGCGCAAACTTGCCATAAGGCAGCGTGACAAACAGCGCCATCACCACACCCAGATGCACCGCCAGCAGGAGCGCCATGGCAGCGCTGTCACGCCACGCCAGCAGCGCCAGACCCGTCAAACTGGTTAAAAGTAGCAAGGCGATGAAGCCACGATCCATGGGCTTTTGGCTCGCATCTCCAGCGGCAGGGTTGCGGCGCAGGTTGAGCCATAACAGCCCAGCTGGACCGACCAACAACCCCAAACCACCCAGGGTACCCAGCAAAACCGGCAAACTGGTCAAGGAATAGGGTGCTTGCCACTTGAAGATGTAGTGGTACAGCGTGGCGACGCTGGTTGCAGCAAAACACAGCATGAAACCGTAAAACGTGGCGTGGTGAAAGCGCTTGCGCCACAGCGTCCAAGCATCGTCCTCGTTGTTGCAGCCCTCGCCATGACCACCGCCCAAGTAGGTCAAGCGCAGTATGTCAGACGTGGTTTCTGCCACAGCTTCTGCATGTATCGAGCCTGGCAACACCTCGCGCCAAAATTTACGCACCCCCAGACCTAGCGCCATGATGACGAAGCTGAAAATCGGTAAAAACATCGCTACCAGCAGGTTGTGCGGAAAGATGGCGTAGAAATTACCGGCCAGTGGTTGATTCAAAAGTGAGCCTTTCAGCATCACCGCCAACACTAAAAACAGCGCCAAACCACCCGCCAGCGCCAAGGCGACGGTCAAACCAGCGCGTTTGTACAAACCACCCAGCGCAGGCGGCCAAGCGTAGTCAGCATAGGTTTGACCACGTACTTGCGCCATGCTTTGTGGCACGTTGACAGCAAACTCATGCGGTGGCGCGTATTGGCAGGCGTGGTAGCAAGCGCCGCAGTTGTGGCACAAATTGGCAAGGTAATGGATATCTGCCTTGCCAAACTCTAAGCGCCGCGTCATCGCCGGGAAAACAGCGCAAAAGCCTTCGCAGTAACGGCAAGCGTTGCAAATTTGCAGCTGCCGGCTCACCTCTGCTTCAGCTTGCGTTATCAATTGATTCAAGATCATTGTGCTCATATTTTTTGCACTTTTACTATACTTTTCATAGCTGACTTCGCAGCAGATACGCCGGCTATTCGCCCAAATGCCGTCCCAATGGTCATACCTACACCAGCTGTATAGCCTTTGCCCAACACATTGCCAGCCATCATCTCGCCAGCGGCAAACAGGTTGCTACTGGCTGTGCCACCAAAATGCACTGCCGCTTGGTCATTGACCTTCATGCCCAAATAAGTAAAGGTGATGCCGGGTTTGAGGGCGTATGCAAAATAGGGCGCAGTATCAATCGGTCGGGCCCAGTGGGTTTTGACCGGTTGAATGCCTTCGGTATGGCAATCGTCCAGCACGGCGTGGTCAAAGTTTCCCTCACGGCAAGCTGTGTTGTAAGCCTGCATGGTGGCCATAAAGGCAGCTACATCCAAACCCAATTGAAGCGCCAAATCTTCCAAAGAATCGGCTTTCACGCCGGTAAACACCGGCGGCATGAAGCGCCCAATAGCCTTGGCATCGATGATTGAGTAGGCAATTTGACCGGGCTGATGCGCCACCAAGCGCCCCCAAATGGCATAGCGTTTAGGCCAAAAGTCTTCACCTTCGTCGTAAAAGCGTTGGGCGTTTTTGTTTACCACTACACCGAGGGATACGCAATCAACGCGCGTGCAAATGCCTCCGTCGTACAAGGGCGCACGCGCGTCTATGGCGACCGAGTGGCTTTGGGTCGGGTCGCCAATGGTGTCAGCGCCTTGAGCCATCAAATCTTTCAAGAGAACGCCCATGTTGAAACGCGTGCCACGAATCGCAAAATTGTCTGCCGGCCACTCACCCGCCTCGTTTTGCCCCCATACCTCGCGCAGCCAAGCTCGGTTGGACTCAAAGCCACCACTGGCCACCACACAGGCTTTGGCGGTGATGCGCTCTTGGCCCAGATGTGCGGCGACGAATTGACCGTCTTTGAGCTCCAAATGGTCCACCGCCGCGTCATAGCGAATGTGCACACCCAGCTTTTCCGCGCTGCGGTAATACGCATTCATCAAAGCTTTGCCACCACCCATGAAAAAAGCATTTGTGCGCGACAAATGCAGCGTGCCCGACAACGAAGGCTGAAAATGCACGCCGTGCTTGCGCATCCAGTCGCGGCAATGGGCCGATTCACGAATCGCGATACGCGCCAAATGTTCGTCAGTCTGGCCACCGGTGACTTTGTACAAATCTTGCCAAAACTCTTCTTCTGGGTAAGCCTCAGTCAACACATCTTGCGGTGCGTCATGCATGCAGCGCAGGTTACGGGTGTGCGCAGAATTGCCACCACGCCAAGGCTTGGGGGCGGCTTCGAGCAGCAGCACGCTGGCACCCGCCTCACGAGCCATCAGCGCCGCGCACAGAGCCGCGTTGCCACCTCCAATGATTAAAACATCTAACATGTCCGTGACTTTAACTTCACCAATCGCTGCACGCTAGGCCAACAAAGCGATGGGGGCATCACAAAATGTGATGGCTAGCACATTTAGAGCAATTTAGTACCTAACCACTGCTTAGATGTCACCAAATCTCGGACGCAATCCGCCAGCACAACCCGAGCAGCCAAGGCAGCGGGCGACAATTCATCGTCAGACAAACTGCAAATCGCGTTCACGCGGCGCACTTGGACATCTGCAATTTCAAACCATACAAAGCGCGCCGCTGCATCGGTATACCGCGCCAAAGCGGCCCAAGGTTGCACGGTGCTGCCCAAGCCCGCCTCGACAGCGTCCATGGACAGTGTGAGTGAGTCAATTTCCGCCACGACATGCGGCTTGAATTTGGCTCTGGCAAACGCGGCGTCTAAGGTACTGCGCAAACCATGCGTACCCGTTGGCAAAATCAATGGAACATCTTTTAAATCTGACATTTTTGTTTGTTTCGTAAGCGCAACTTTCGATGCAGACTTGGCTTGAATCACAAACAACTTTTCATCTACCAGCGGCAACACGCTCAATCGCCGTACCGCTTGGGTGTCAAACAGCACAGTCAAGTCCAGTTGGCGTGAATTGAGCATTGCTGAGAGGTGGCCGGACATGCCCTCGACCATGTGCAGCCGTACGTCCGGGTAGCGCTCGCGCATGGCGCGCATCAAGGGCAGACCCAAAACGGCGGAGGTGGTGGGTGCGAGTCCGACGCTGACGGCACCAGTCAGTCGCGCTTGTTGTGCCGCGCGCACGGCTTGGTCGGCATGGCGCAGGGTCAGCTGGGCTTCGCGGAAAAAAGCCAGCCCCGCCTCCGTCGCCACCACACCTTTGCTGGTACGCTGCAACAAACGGGTGGACAACTCACCCTCCAAACGGCTGATTTGTTGGCTCAGAGCCGATTGCACCAAGTCTAAATCCAATGCAGCGCGGCTGATACTACCCAGTTCTAGCACCCGAACAAAATAACGAAGTTGACGTAATTCCATGCTGAGATAATCGCATATATGACAGATAGCAACAAATTTCAGCCAAGTAGCTCGCTAAATATCGAAAAAATAGGCGCAGGACACAAAGTCGTGGTCGGCTTGAGCGGCGGCGTGGACTCTGCGGTGACGGCATATTTGCTGAAACAGCAGGGGTATGACGTTGTCGGCATCTTCATGAAAAACTGGGAAGACGACGACGATTCGGAGTTTTGTTCGTCCAATGTCGATTTTATTGACGCTGCCGCCGTGGCTGACGTTATCGGCATTGAAATTGAACACGTCAATTTTGCCAACGAATACAAAGACCGCGTTTTCGCCGAATTTTTGCGTGAATACCAAGCGGGTCGCACCCCTAACCCGGACGTGCTGTGCAATGCTGAAATTAAATTCAAAGCCTTTTTAGACCACGCGATGCGGCTGGGTGCCGACAAAATCGCTACTGGCCACTATGCGCGGGTGCGTTTGAACGAGACATCACAAAAATACGAGCTCCTGAAGGGTTTGGATGCCAGCAAAGACCAAAGCTACTTTTTGCACCGCTTGAACCAAGCTCAGCTCTCTAAAACGCTGTTCCCAGTCGGTGAACTTCAAAAAACCGAAGTACGTCGTATTGCTGACGAAATCGGCCTGCCGAATGCGAAAAAGAAGGATTCAACCGGCATTTGTTTCATTGGTGAGCGGCCTTTCCGAGATTTTTTGAACCGCTACATTGCCAAAGAACCTGGCCCGATCAAAAACGCAGAAGGCCGAGTGCTGGGTATGCATCAAGGTTTGAGTTTTTACACATTGGGGCAGCGCCAAGGGCTGGGTATTGGCGGTGTGAAGGCCAAAGGCGCTGAACTCAAAGCCATCCAAGCCCTCGGACAGCGTGGCGTAGGCGAGCATACGCCATGGTTTGTCGCACGAAAAGACATGACCAACAACACATTGTGGGTAGTGCAAGGGCATGACCACCCTTGGCTGCAGTCTCACGCACTCACGGCAGACAACCTGAGCTGGGTGGCTGGGCAAGCACCAACGACCGCGACGCTCAACTCTAAAACACGCTATCGGCAGGCAGATTCACCCTGCCAACTGGTGAGCTCTGATATGGGTGCTAATACGTTTGAACTGACCTTTCCGCAGCCGCAATGGGCGGTCACACCGGGTCAATCCGCCGTGTTGTATGACGGTGAGGTGTGTTTGGGTGGCGGGAATATTAGCGCAGCCAAGCCTTGACCGTACGAAAACCCATCAAAAAATTACTCAAGGTTTTACAGCTGGCGGGCCAAACGCATCAATATTGGCCATGCCAATTTTTTGCAAGCCAATGCGTTGGGCTGACGCCATCACCGCTGCGACGGTCTCGTATTTTGCGGTTTGGTTAGGCATGAAGTGAATTTCGGGTTGTTCACCAGGTAGCGCAACGACCGCTTGCATTTTTGCTTCTAAAGTAGCGCGATTGGGCACGACTTGCTTGTCCCACAGCACTTGGCTGTTAGCGTCAATTTCAAGAACAACAACTTTGGGCGGCTCCGTCTGCGTTTGCGGTACGCCCACAGGCATGTCAACTTTGACCGAATGTAGCTGAATCGGGATGGTGATAATCAGCATCACCAAGAGGACCAACATCACGTCAATCAAGGGCGTGGTGTTCATCTCGACCATCACATCTGGGTCGCCATTGGTCGATCCGGTTGCCTCAGTTTGCCCAATATTCATAGCCATAGTTTGTTTTCTTCCTACCAGGCTCAGTTTTTCGGTGGCTGTTGGGTGATAAAGCCAATGCGCGTCACGCCTACCGCTTGCAGGGCATAGACCACTTCGCCAATGGCTTTGTAGTCTGCACTGGCGTCGCCACGAATATGGACTTCTGGCTTTACCGGCATGGCGCGCAGTGCTTCAAAACGCTTGGATTGCCCGTCGCGCGTATCAAGTTTGTCATTGCCCCAGTATTTCAAACCCGCCGCATCGACTGAAATCACCACCGTATCCACTTTGGCTTCGCTAATATTGATGGTCTCTTTGGGTAGCTTGATTTGAACGGTGGAGTTCACCGCTGGAATGGTGATTAAAAAGATAATGAGCAATACCAGCATCACATCCACCAAGGGCGTGGTGTTGATGTCCGACATCAAAGTATCGTCTGCGCCTCGGCTTTTGTTGAACGAGATAGCCATAACTGCTGATTCGATAAATTAAATGTGGTTCACTTGCGTTTTGGCGGCAGCGGCGGCATCAGCCAGATCGTCGCGGTCTGCCTGCACCAGCAAGCTGGTGTGCAAGTCTGAGCCAAAAGCACGCACGGCATCCATGCCCAGCTTGTTGCGGCGCACCAACCAGTTGTAGCCCAACACCGCAGGCACCGCCACCGCTAAACCAATAGCCGTCATGATCAGCGCTTCACCCACAGGGCCCGCAACTTTATCGATGGAAGCTTGGCCAGACGCGCCAATTTTGACCAGTGCGTTGTAAATCCCCCAAACCGTGCCGAACAAACCAACAAACGGCGCGGTTGAACCGACCGTTGCCAGCACCGCCAAACCTTGCTGCGAATTGCTTTGCACCAAAGCGACGGAGCGCTCAATGTTCTGGGCGGCCCAAGTGTTCAAATCGACTTGGCCGGCCACGCTGCTGTGTTGCTTCATCGCGTCCGAGGCATTGTCTGCAATGTAACGAAACGGGCTGTCTTCCGCCAAGACTTTGACGCCGGCGCTAAGGTTTTTTGCTTTTTTGAAGGTTTCTGTAGCTTCTGTTGCCATCGCTTTGAGGCGGTTTTGTGCAATCAGTTTGCTGACCAATACGTACCAACTGGCCAAGGACATGATGACCAACAGCAGCACCGTCAGTTTGGCAATCCAGTCGCCCTGCCCCCACATGGCGCTCAAGCCGTAGGGATTTTCTGCAACTGGCGGATTGTCCGCCTTGACATCTCCCGCTGCAGGCACATTGGCTAAAACGGGCGCGGTGGTCAAACTAACCGTAGCTGGCGCAACCACAGGGACGGCCGAAGCCGGCGCGCTTTGCGCATGCGCAAAATTGACGTATCCGAGCGTCAACCCCACTGCCAGCAAAGCAGCGCAGCACAAGCGGGTGCTCCATGCTAAATGGGTAGTAGATAGAACTACTGTGGGTTTTAGTTTGATAGACATGGGTAAATTCCTGAGTTCATTTTCAATCAAATCGATTTATATTTATTCGTCATTTATTTAGGGCAATCGCCTTGCAAGAATCGGTTGGCATTTTGAATTCCCGCCAATAAACCTGTGTAAGTTTCTTTGCCATTTGCACCACTCGTTGGGTTTAAACAATCACTTTTACCAGCTTTCCCCATTTGCGTTTCAAAGGCATCTGGCCGCTTGCTCGGGTTCAATTGGGCGCTGGATCTTGCTTTCAACTCATCGCCACAAAAGCCGCCTCGGCAGCCTGAACTCACATAGCCCGAGCCTGAACCCGAGTTGGGTGAACCAGCTGCTGTGCCATTTCGTGCACCGTTGGGGCCAGAATTGACCAACGCGCTACCCAAAGATGGCGTACCCGAACTGGCGGTACTGGCCGAACCTGGGCTGCCTGAGCCTGGCACTGAAATCGGACTAGAGCGTGCCGGCGCTGCAGCAGAGGTTGAAGAAGACACGGAAGAAGTGGTTGCGGCTTGCACTGGTGCCGTTGCTACGGAGGGCGCTGCAGCAGCTGCAACAGGGGCAGTTGGTGCAGCTGCACGGACCGGCTCTGCAGCTGGCGCTACGACAGGTGCGGGTGTTGGTGCGGCAGCGACGGGAGCGGGGGCAGGTGTGGGTGCTGGCGCAGGTTTTGGCACATCCGCCACCACTTCGGGCTGCGGTTTAGGCGGCGCTGGAGTAGGCGCAGGGGTTTCTACCTTCGGCAACTCTTTAGGAACCTCTTTAACAACTTCCTTAACAACTTCTTTAGGCAATTCTTTTTGAACTTGAACTTCTGGCGCTTTGATTTCAGGCACAGTTTCTACAGGCGCAGGCGGACTGGGCTGCTGTGCCGCTTTGGGTTGGCGCGTCGGTTTGGGCTCTACACGCTCCGGCGGCGGCGTGGTGATGGTGTTTTTCACCATGGGTGGTTTGATCGGACGCTCTTTTGGCGGTGGCGGGGGAACCGTAATTTTGGGTAGCGGAGGTATCGGTTTAGGTGGTGGCAGCGTGATAGGCAGTGTCAATTGCACCACCACCTCTCGCAACTCTTGTACTTTGCGTTGTATAGGGGCCATTTGCAACACTAGCCAAATTAAAGCGATATGCATCGCAGCCACGAGCAGCAATGCAGGTGGCGACAGGCGTGGACTCGGGAGTTGATGGGCGGATTGTTGAAATTGCATCGACACCTAATAATCGCACAAAACGAGGCCGATTTATGAGCGTCATATGGACGGATTTTAATTAGTGATAGTTTATAACGTTATTTTATGCATTAATTTGATCATAGACGACGTCTTTATTCACAATTAAGCTATTTTATTTATAGCAAAATTAATCGAAATTCTGAAATGTCATACCTGCTTTCAGAGCGGTTTTTGCTGCCAAGCAAGCGCTGCACCTGCCCATAACGCCAGTGCAGACATCAACAAGCCGCGCTCTAAGCCGCCTGCGCCATCGGCAATCCAGCCCACCATCGTTGGGCCAACAATCTGCCCTGCTGCAAACACAATCGTGAAAGCACTGATACCCGCAGCCCAAGCTGATTGCGGCAAGTTGTGCCGCACCAAGGCCGTGGTTGATGCCACCACCGATAAAAATACTGCACCAAACAGCACGCCTGAGAGTATCAAAGCGGGTTGCCAAGTGGTCAGCGCGGGAATCACAATCGCACAACCCAGCAGCATATTGAGCAGTGCCAAAGCTTGGCCGCCTTTGTATTTGTCCAGCAGACGGGCCCAAATCCGCGAAGACGCCATCACTGCCAGACCTAACAGCGTGTAAAAAACGGTCACCATCGCGGTGCTGGCAGCTTGCTCGCGCAACAAGGCAATCACAAACGTCATGTAGCCGATATAGCCAATGCCAAAGCAACCGTAACCTAACAAAGCGAATGAAAATATGCTCCAGCGAAACGCATGAGGCGTGATTTTTGCGGACGGCTCCGGAGTTACGGCTTGCCCTTTACTGGATGAACCTAGACTGCCAGCCAGCGTTTTCAAAGCGTCCACATAACGCATCAGCACCATAGTTGCCAAGGCACAGCCTCCCGCTAATGCCCACCAAGCCCAGACCCAGCCATGCACCGCTTCGGGCAAACTGGTTTGTACCAGCTGCGCCACGCTGGGCACCGTGAGTGCCGAAAACACGATACCCAACCCCGTGCCCCCGTAATACACACCCAACAACAACCCACTGCGGGCAGGTTCGCGCGCACCCAGTTGCGCCGCAAGTAAACCACCTGCCACAAAAACCCACGCACTGGCCACGCCTGCTAACAAACGCTGCAACAGAAGTGGCGTTGCCGTGGTGAAAAACCCCGTCAACATCATGAAAATACTGGCAAAAACGGCGCCCACGATGAGCATCTGCGCCGCACCAAAACGCTTGAGCAAGTGCGGCATAGACAACGCGCCCAGCAAGTAACCCAAGGCGTTGACCGTGTTCATCGCACCGGCCAAGGTGTAAGACCAGCCAAGGTCCGCGCGCATAGGCGGTAACAGCAAACCATACGAAAACCGCGTCACCCCTAGCGAAATAGCAGCCCCCAGCGCCAACACCAAGACTAAAGTTACACTATGTCTCAAGCTCTCCGCAGAGCGATCTGGCGATGTGGTTTTGTTTGTAGGCATATCGTCAAATTATGTTACAACTTATTTTTTACACACCATGACCACTTATTTCAACCGCACATCTCTCCTGCTGAGCTTGGCTGGCGCACTTTTATCAAGCGCCGCCTTGGCTGGCCGACCGCTGTCTGTGGACGATGCCGATGTCAACGATGTGGGCCATGGCCATGTGGAAACTTGGTTTGAGCGTACCGCCGGCCCTAGCCGCAGCTTCATCGTGGCACCTGCTTATGCTCCGATTGAAGGCCTAGAAATCGCAGCGGCAATTGCACGCGACACCACTGCCCCTGCAGCCAGCATGGCCATTCAAGCCAAATGGCGCATCACGCCAGTGCAAGAAGCGGGCTGCAATTTTGGCGCCTCAGCCAGCTTGTCAAAAACCAACGGCGAATCGGGCAATACACCTGGCCTCAATGGCATCATGACCTGCAACTTACCTATTGGTGCAGTGCATGTCAACTTGGGCGCTGTTCGCTACGCTGGCGAGTCGACTGCGACGACTTGGGGCCTCGCTTTGGAACACAAATTTGGCCCTGTGACCGGTCACATCGAAACCTTTGGCCAACAACACGCCAAGACGACCGTGCAAGTTGGCGCACGTTATGAAGTGATCAAAAACATCCAAGTAGATGCTACGGTGGGCCGCAGCGATGGTCAAAACTTGGTCAGCGCGGGTTTGAAATTCCAGTTTTAAGACTTAGGGATTTATAAAAATTTAAGACAACTTTACATAGCATTACATGGCCGTCACGGTACGTTTGCATGGCGCTTGGATACTAGCGTCATTCCAGAGCCAATTCAGACACTGGAAATGTTCAACTCCTATAGGAATTAATATGAAATTGTCTAACAAACGAATCCTCCTCGCTGGTCTCTTGGCAACAATTGGCTTTGCAGCCGTAGCTCAAACTGCTGCGCCTGCAGGCCCTGCAGATGGCAAAGGTCCTGGCCATGACATGCAGCGCATGGGTGGCATGCACGGTGGCGATCCTGCCAAAATGCAAGCCCGCATGCAAGAGCACGCAGCCAAGCGCCAAGCCGCTTTGAAAGCAAAGCTCAAAATCACGGCAGCGCAAGAAGGTGCTTGGACAACCTTTACCGCAGCCATGAAGCCGCCAGCCATGATGATGGACATGAAGAAACATCAAGAAGAGCGCGCAGCCATGGAAAAGCTGACCACACCCGAGCGTATTGACAAAATGCGTGCGATGCGTACTGAGCGCATGACCACCATGAACGCAAACATGGACAAACGTGCAGATGCCACCAAAGCGTTCTACGCCGTGTTGACATCAGAGCAAAAAGCGGTGTTTGATGCTGTGACCATGCACGGTGGCCGTGAAGGCGGACGCGGCCATGACGGCATGGGTGGCATGGGCATGGGTGGTCGCGGCGAAGGCCATGGCCGTATGGGCATGCACGGCTGATCTACCTAGCCTAAAAAGCTAAAAGGGCGCTGCAAGCCATTGCAGCGCCCTTTTTATTTGTCGTTTGTGGTTAGCGTTTTAAGCCAACATCGCTTTCAACTCACCGCTGTCAATCAACTTTTGTACATCATTGGCACCGCCCACCAAGGTGCCTTTGACAAAAACCATGGGGAATGTCGGCCAACCAGTCCACATTTTTAAGGCATTGCGTTCGCGCCAGAGCTTCAAATAACTGCCGTAATCCATATCGTGGTGTTTCACACCGGCGGCTTCTAAAGCAGCACGGACTTTTTTAGGAAAAGGGTTCATCGCCATACCCACCACAACCACAGGGTACGCCGCCACAGCAGCTTGCACTTCTGCCACGATTTTTTGTTGGTTGGTGGCCACTTTGTCCCGAATAGCGGGGTGGATGTGAGATTCGTCAAGCAGCGCACGTGGCATAGTCTAGTCCTAGAAAATTGGAGAAAAAACGGATTATCGCCTCATGGTCAATAATCTACAGTCACGCAGCTTGCAAAGCCTTGACTTGTTCAGTCCGTTTGGCTGTTTGCGCACCGGCCAAGACGAAGCCTTGTAAGCGACCAGCATCCGAATCTTGCCCCACGTGTTGCCACAAACCGGGCTCTAGCACTTGCCACGTACCTGCTTTGCCCAAAGTTGGACTCGCAATCAACAGCGGCAAAGCGGGTGTTTTGACCGCTACGGGCATGATGGGAAAGACCACCTCCGTGCGATTGCCCACTAAAGTTGCCGCCAAAGCGCGCGCCGCGTTCATGATGGGCATGACATAAGGCAGCGTGTTGTTGCCGGCGCTGGCGTACTGCGCAGCATCGCCCAAAGCGTAAACATGTGGTGCGCTGGTTTGCAAGGCAGCGTCGACGGAGATGCCACGGTCGCACGTCAACCCCGCTGCCAATGCCAACCGGGTATCAGCCCGCAAGCCAATCGCGCTTAAAACCACGTCCGCCGCCAGCACTTCGCCAGTCGACAAAGTGGCTTGCAAACGACTTGGCTCACCAGCTGGCGCATGGTTAACAGCTTTTACCGTCGTACCAAAGTGCCAATCCACGCCCAGCGCAACAAGCGATGCACGCAATTGCTCACTCGCAGCCTCGGGCAGCAAGGCCGTTAAGGGACGGGTTGAGGGGTCGACCACGCTGACACCGTAGCCTGCGTTGATCAAATCATTGGCGAACTCGCAACCAATCAAACCTGCGCCCATGATCAGAACTCGCGGCAAACCAGACGATGAAGAAGGCTTAAGGTCTGAAAATGGCACGCCCATTTCAGTCACTTCTTTGCTATCAATAACAGAGCTAACATTGCTTATTTCATGACGGATAGCGCCAGATTTAGATGCCAAATTTAAAGCTTGGTAAAAATACCCAAAATCTTGCAATGAATTGACCGATAAAACCTGATCTGCAGCATCGCCTTCAAGCGGAATACGAATCGGCGCTGCACCGGTTGCCAACACCAGCGCGCTGAAATCGTAACTACCGTTGGTCGTCGTCACTGTTTTGACAAATGGATTGATAGCCGTCACAGCCGTGTTGGCCAGCAAGGTGATATTTTGTGTTTCAACCATCTTGGCCGCGGGTGTCACAACCAACTGCTCAGGCGACTTTTTTTGGGCAAAGGCGTTAGACAGCGTCGGTTTGGCGTAAAAGTCGCCGCCGTCTGCCGTAATCATCAGAACCGGCGTGGTGGTGTCCAGTTTACGGAACTCGCGTACCGTGGTCCATGCGGCCAGCCCCGCGCCGATAACGATGATGGGATTCATGCCTTTTGTACCTTTTTCCTATTATTTCAACACTTTAGGCTTAAATTTCAACGACTTCAAAGTCAGCCTTGGCCACGCCGCAGTCCGGGCAGGCCCAAGTGTCTGGCACATCGCTCCAAGCTGTGCCTGCAGCAATGCCGTCTTCCGGTCGGCCAGCTGCCTCTTCATAGACAAAGCCGCAAACGATGCAAATATATGTTTTCATGGTGTTTTCCTAAAAATTAAAATTGAGTTTTTTTAACGACATGTTGATTTGTCGTTTGAATGGGTATTTGCTTACAAGCAAATGTCGATCTTAAACGCCCGCCTTAACGCCCGTTTAAACGACAGCTTGAACGGCAGCTTTTACAGTATCCAAACGCGCTTGGTAGTGCGCCGCATGCCGCGCCTCTACTTTGGCCAAGGCGGCAAAACGTTTTTGCGCTTTGTCCAACATGGTTTTAAACTGCGCGGCGTGGGCCTTGCTCTCCTCAATTTGCTCGTCCATCTCAGCTACAGCTGCGGCGTTGCCTTCTAATTCTGCCGTTTGACGAAAGCCGGGGTACATCTCGGTGTATTCGTAGGTTTCGCCATCAATGGCTATTTGCAGGGCTTTGGCGGGCGTCATCGTCGCTTTAGGGTAGAGCAAGTCCAAATGGCCAAAGGCGTGCATCACTTCTTGGTCTGCTGTGGCTTCAAAGGCAAGCGCAGTGTCAATATCCCCTGCTTCACGCGCCAATTTGGCGAAATATCGGTATTTGATGTGAGCCATCGACTCGCCGGCAAAGGCAGACTCCAAGTTGGCGATGGTTTTGATTTCTGGGCGGGTAGCAGTGGTCATGAGGGGCTCCTTAAGTTAAACAAAGCCGATTAAACTCTCTACATAGTTAGCTTCTATCGACATGCAGGTAATCATAGTTTTATTTAATAGATATTGCCAATTGGTTTTAACTAAGAGATTGATTGCTACTATCAACAAGCTACGCCTGCGACCTTCTGCTGGCAGTATGATGCGCTGGTATTTTGCTGTTCAATCAGCTACTACTCTCCTTTTTCTTCCACTTTTCTATCCACTCAGCAAAGCGAGGTCACCATGGCATTGATGGACTTTCTCAAGAAACAGTTTATTGACGTATTGCAGTGGACAGAAACCGGCGACGGCACACTGGCTTGGCGCTTCCCAATGGCGGACATGGAGATTCAAAACGGCGGGTCGCTCACGGTACGTGAGTCGCAGCTTGCTGTTTTTGTCAATGAAGGCAAAGTGGCAGACGTGTTTGGACCTGGCACCTACAAACTCACAACGCAGAACTTACCCCTCTTGACGAATCTAAAGAACTGGGACAAGTTGTTTGAGTCACCGTTCAAAAGCGATGTCTACTTTTTTAGCACCCGTCAGCAAATCGACCAAAAATGGGGCACGCCACAGCCCATCACGATTCGAGACAAAGACTTTGGTGCCGTTCGTCTGCGCGCTTTTGGCAACTACAACTTCCGCATTGCAGATGCAAAACTGTTTCATACAGAAATTTCAGGCACACGAGACAGCTACAGCGTAGAGGATGTGGATGGCCAATTGCGTGGCTTGGTGTTGCAAAACATCAGCAACGCCATTGCCAGCAGCGGCATCCCGTTTTTGGACTTGGCCTCCAACCAAATGACGTTTGCGCAAGCACTGACCACCCAGTTAGCGCCTGAGTTTGCCAAAATTGGCTTGAAGTTAGAGGGCATGACGGTTCAAAACGTCTCCTTGCCGGAAGAACTGCAAAAAATCCTCGACCAAAAAATCGGCATGGGCATGGTGGGTAACGACATGGGCAAGTTCATGCAGTATCAAACTGCGCAAGCGATACCAAAGTTTGCTGAAGGCTCAAGTGGTGGCAGCGGTATTGCTGGCGACGCCGTGGGCATGGGCGCTGGTTTGGCGATGGGCCAAGTCTTGGCGCAAAACTTGCAGGCTGGGCTGAACTCGGGGGCGACCCAAGCGGCGGCAGCGGCCAATGCGGCTGCGGCAGCCGCAGCCGTGGTGAAACCCGATGACATCATGGCGACCTTAGAGAAGCTTGGCGAACTCAAAGCCAAAGGCATTTTGACGCAAGAAGAGTTTGATGGGAAGAAGGCTGAGCTGCTGAAGAAGCTGGTCTAAAGCAACCTACGCCTTCTTTTAGCCCAGCCTTTTATCTTCGGTAAATCTTGGCCACCGAATCGCCCCAGCGCGCCTACCGCGCCGCCTGCCCCAGCTGCGGCGCGCCGGTAGAGTTTCGTAGCGCACAGTCAACGCATGCGGTCTGCGGCTACTGCCAAAGCACCGTCGTGCGCCATGGCGACACGCTGGCGCACGTTGGCAAGATGTCGGAGTTGTTTGACGACTTCAGCCCGCTGCAGTTGTTCGCCACCGGTACATTCAACGACCAAGCCTTCACCCTGATTGGCCGGCTGCAATACAAATACGCCCAAGGCACGTGGAGCGAGTGGATTGCTGGTTTTGACGATGGCAGCACAGCCTATTTGAGTGAAGACAACGGGGCCTTTGTTTTCTCAAGCGCACTCGCTTCACAAAACACAGTGCCCATGGCGGTGCAATTCGAGGTAGGTCATACCACGGCCATCAATGGCAAATCATTTACCGTTGCGTCCAACAACTCGGTCAGCCTGATCTCCGCGCAAGGCGAGTTGCCCAAACTGCCGCCCATGCATGCCGCCTTTGACATGGTGGAGCTGCGCGGCGACCAAGGCGATTTCATCAGTGTTGACTATGGCAGCACACCGCCAGCGTTGTCGCAAGGTCGCGCTGTCAAGCTGGAAGATTTGCAGCTGAAGGGCTTGAAAGACGAACAGACTAAAACTGAATCTGGTCAGCAATTTTCCTGCCCCAACTGCGCAGCGTCATTGCAAGTGACGCTGGCCACCACCAAAAGCCTGACCTGCAGCAGCTGCCACAATATCATTGATGTCTCGCAAGGCGTGGCGGGGCAACTCAGCCATGCGCTACAGACTGACCCGGTGGGGCCACTGATTGCGTTGGGCAGCACGGGGCAATTGCAGGGCGTGAGCTGGCAATTGGTCGGTTTTCAGCACCGCATGGGTCATGAGGTGACAGACCCGGATGAGCACTTTGGTTGGACCGAATACCTGCTCTACAACAAGCAGCGCGGTTTTACCTTTTTGGTGGATTCTGAGGAAGGCTGGAGCTTAGCCACCCCAACCACGGGCGCGCCTACCTTGTCCGCCAATGGTGCTGTTGCGACTTACTTGAGCAGCAAGTACAACCGCAAGTACAGCTACAAAGCAGAAACCAACTATGTTGCTGGCGAGTTTTATTGGCAAGTCACACGCGGCCAGCAAACCAACAACACGGACTTTGAAAAAGGCGCGGTGTTACTCTCGCGTGAAGAAACACCGACCGAGGTCACTTGGTCGATGGGCAGCAAGCTTAGCAGTGTGGCGGTCGCCAAATCGTTTGGGATGAAAGATGAAGCGCTCAGTAACAGCGGCAACGCAAGCGCTGGTGGCTCGGGTGGCTTGAAAGATGCGCTTAAAGGTTTGGGCGTGAGTGACGCCAAACCGAC
>JAYVSU010000127.1:0-18637 GCA_043775055.1 Polaromonas sp. | reverse complement strand
TGCTCTGTGGGCTGTTCCGAACGCATCGTGGACAAAAATATCGCACAAAGCGGCCATTTTCTTGGCTAAATCGGGGTTGTTTTTCTTTTCACCAACGTTGACGCGACAGTTTTCCAGCATCACCAACTGGCCGGCTTCAAGCTTGACACCCTCCACCCAGTTGGCAACGACGGCAATTTCCCGCTTCATCAACTCGCCCATGCGTTTGGCCACGGGTGTCAAAGAGTCGGACGGTTTGAAGGCTCCCTCGGTGGGGCGGCCCAGGTGAGAAGTCACCATCACCGCTGCGCCAGCATCCAAAGCCATTTGGATGCACGGGATGGAGGCGCGGATGCGGGTGTCTTCGGTGATGTGGCCTGCGTCGTCTTGCGGTACGTTCAGGTCGGCGCGGATGAAGACGCGTTTGCCTTGCAGTTGGCCCTTGGCTATGAGATCGGATAGACGGATGAATGTCATGCTCATCCCCTCTATTTGCTTGCCATCACGCGCGCCATTTCCAAACACTTGTTGGAATAACCCCACTCGTTGTCATACCAGGCCACGATCTTGACGAAGGTACCGTCCAACGCGATGGACGCGTCCGCATCAAAAATAGAGGTGCGGGTATCACCACGGAAGTCGGTAGCCACGACTTTGTCTTCGGTGTAGCCCAACACGCCCTTCAAAGCGCCTTGTGATTGGGCTTTCATCTCGGCACAAATCTCGGCCAAAGTCGCTGCGTTGTTGAGTTCGCAGGTCAAATCGACCACAGACACGTCAGAGGTAGGTACGCGGAAAGACATGCCGGTGAGTTTTTTGTTGAGTTCAGGAATGACCACGCCGACCGCTTTGGCTGCGCCTGTGGAGCTTGGAATAATGTTTTCCAAGATGCCACGGCCACCGCGCCAGTCTTTGTTGGATGGGCCATCCACGGTCTTTTGGGTCGCTGTAGCGGCGTGTACGGTCGTCATCAAACCGCGTTTGATGCCCCATTTGTCGTTCAAGACCTTGGCTACGGGTGCTAGGCAGTTGGTGGTGCAAGAGGCGTTGGAGATGATGGCTTGGCCGGCATAGGTTTTGTCATTCACGCCAAACACGAACATGGGGGTGTCGTCTTTGGAGGGGGCGGAGAAGATGACCTTTTTAGCGCCCGCAGCGAGGTGTTTCTCGCCAGAGGCTTTGTCCAAGAACAAACCGGTGGATTCAATCACCACATCGGCACCGACTTCGTTCCATTTCAAAGCGGCTGGGTCGCGCTCTTGGGTCAGGCGAATCTTTTTGCCGTTGACGATGAGGGTGTTGCCTTCAACCGAGACTTCGCCTTTGAAACGACCATGGACAGAGTCGTATTGCAGCATGTAGGCTAGGTATTCGGGCTCCAGGAGGTCGTTGATGCCGACGATTTCTATGTCGCTGAAGCTTTGGATGGCTGAGCGAAACACGTTGCGTCCGATGCGGCCAAAGCCGTTGATGCCGATTTTTGTGCCGATTTTGATGGTCATTAGGAGTTCCGAGAAAATTTAAAGAATATTTAAGTAAAAATTGGCACTTAGCCGTCATATTTGTTGATTAATTAGCTATTTATTCAATAGCATTGAGAAATCTGCAATCACGCGATCAGGTGCGCAAGATTCAATGGGCTGCCCCATGTTGTAGCCATACGGTAGTGCCCACACGGTGATACCCGCATTGCGTGCTGTAGCTACGTCGATGGACGAATCGCCCACAAACAAAGCGCGCACGTTGGGAACGCCGAACTGTTCCAGACAATGCTGAATGCCTGCAGGATCTGGTTTTTTAACCGGCAGAGTGTCGCCGCTGATGACCGCATCAAACTGATCGGTCAAGTCGTGAACTTTAAGAATCGTTTGGGTGTAGCGCCCTTCCTTGTTGGTCACCACCGCCAATTTGACGCCCTGCGCACGCAGAACCGCTAAAACTTCACGCACATGCGGATACAAATGGCTGCGCGTACCGCAGCGCTTTTGGTAGTTGCGGTCAAACTCTTTAGCGATTGGTTTTAGACCAGGTGATTGACGAATCTTTTCCTGCGTTGTTTTACCCACAAAAGACAGCGCTTGAATCAGCAGCTCCAAAGTGCCATGACCAATCCAATCGTTAACCAGTGTTTGCGATACAAAACCCATCTCGAAATGAGCCAATGTATCGTTAACAGCATCGCAAATTTCTGGCGCAGTTTCAATCAACGTGCCGTCTAAATCAAACAAAATAGCATCAAACATGGGTCGTTTTTTTACAGAAGTGCTCATGGGTTTAATTACTAGATTTAATAATTTGGGCAGGCAAGCGACTCTCCAGCCGTGCTTCTTGACGTGCAACAAGCTGGCGCACCTCTTCACACACATGCTCCAGCGTGATGCCAAAATGTTGGTACAAATCTTTAGCCGGTGCGGATTCGCCAAAAGTGGCGATACCCACCACGGCACCTAGGCGACCCACATATTTGCGCCAGAAATCAGGATGTGCCGCCTCCACGGCCACCGTGGGCAGGTTCAAAGGCAAAATCTCGTCTTGGTAGGCTTGGCTTTGGCGGTCAAATACATTGGTGCAAGGCATAGAAACAACGCGGGTAGAGATGCCTTCAGCAGCCAAGGCCGCATGGGCTTCCATCGCCAGCGAGGTTTCAGAGCCTGTAGCGACAATGATGGCTTGCGGATTGGTACCTTGAGCCAAGATGTAGCCGCCTTTGCGGATTGCAGCCACCATGCCCACGTCTGTCAAACGCGGCAGATTTTGGCGTGACAAGGCCAGCGCGCTCGGCCCATCACGACGCTCGACAGCGCAAGCCCAAGCCACGGCCGTTTCCAAACCATCCGCAGGACGCCACACATCCAACCCAGGGATGATACGCAGAGAAGGCACATGCTCGACCGACTGGTGCGTCGGGCCATCTTCACCCAAACCGATGCTGTCATGCGTGAACACATGAATCACCCGCTGCTTCATCAGCGCGGCCATGCGGATGGCATTGCGCGAGTAATCACTGAACGTCAAAAACGTGCCACCGTAGGGAATGTAGCCGCCATGCAGCGTGATGCCGTTCATGATGGCGGCCATGCCAAACTCGCGCACGCCGTAGCTCATGTGGTTGCCCCACTGAAAAGCGCCGTCTTTGTCTGGTCCTGCTTTGACGCAGCCTTTAAAATTGGTCAGATTAGAACCTGTCAAATCTGCCGAACCGCCGAAAAACTCAGGTAACAGTGGAGCAAGTAAGTCCAAGGCATTTTGACTAGATTTACGGGTGGCAAAAGCATCTGGCTTGGCGGCGATGGTGGCAAACACATCGTTGATTTGTGCAGCAAACGCAGGCAGCAAATCACCCGCCATGCGGCGCTCAAATTCAGCAGCTTGCACGGGGAAAGCCGTGCGGTAGGCTTCAAAGCGGGTACGCCAAGCACGTTCAGCCGCTTGGCCACGCTCAACCGCATTCCAAGCAGTTGCAATATCTGCAGGAACCTCAAACGGAGCGGCTGTCCAACCCAGTTGGGCGCGGGTGGCGGCGATTTCGGCTGCGCCCAGTGCTGCGCCATGTACATCGTGCGTTCCGGCTTTGTTGGGAGAGCCTTGTCCGATGACGGTTTTGCAGCAAATCAAGGTGGGTTTGCCATCAGCGCGTGCAATTTGAGCTTTGGCAGACTGGATAGCTGCGTCAATCGCTGCTGGGTTGTGACCATCAACGGCAGGAATCACATGCCAACCATAGGCTTCAAAACGCTTAGGTGTGTCGTCCGTAAACCAGCCTTCAACATGACCGTCAATCGAAATACCATTGTCGTCGTAAAACGCCACCAGTTTGGATAAACGCAAGGTGCCTGCCAATGAACAAGCTTCGTGGCTGATGCCTTCCATCATGCAACCATCGCCTAAAAAAGCGTAGGTGTGGTGGTCAACGATGGTGTGGCCAGCTTGGTTGAATTCTGCAGCCAGCAGCTTTTCAGCCAAAGCCATACCCACCGCGTTGGTGATGCCCTGCCCCAACGGTCCGGTGGTGGTTTCGACTCCTGGGGTGATGCCCACTTCGGGGTGACCGGCGGTTTTGCTGTGCAGCTGGCGGAACTTTTTCAGTTCCTCCATCGGCAAATCGTAGCCGGTCAGATGCAGCAAGGCGTAAATCAGCATGGAGCCATGACCGTTTGACAACACAAAGCGGTCGCGGTCTACCCATTGCGGGTTCGCGGGGTTGTGTTTGAGGTGGCGGTTCCACAGCACTTCGGCAATGTCGGCCATGCCCATGGGCGCACCGGGGTGGCCGGATTTGGCTTTTTCGACCGCATCAACAGCGAGTATGCGGATCGCATTCGCCATATTCAGGGCGAGTTTTGGGTTGGGAGCAGCGTAGGTCATCTTAGTTTGCTCCCAGAGCACGCTTGCGGCGCTCCATCATTCGCCACACAAAGGGGGTGAAGATGAGCTGCATGGCCAATTCCATCTTGCCGCCAGGTACCACGATGGTGTTGGCACGAGACATGAAGGAGTCGCCAATCATGTTTTTCAAGTACTGAAAATCAATGCCCTTCGGCTTGGCAAAACGAATCACCACCATGCTTTCGTCAGGTGAAGGAATATCGCGTGAGATGAAGGGATTGGACGTGTCCACCATCGGCACCCGCTGGAAATTGACATGCGTGTGTGCAAACTGCGGGCAGATGTAGTTCACATAATCAGGCATACGGCGCAAAATCGTATCCGTCACGGCTTCGGCGCTGTAACCCCGCTGGTTTTTGTCGCGATAGAGTTTTTGAATCCACTCCAAATTGATAACCGGCACCACGCCGATTAACAAGTCTGGATACTGCGCAGCATTGACCGTGGGCGTCACAACACCACCGTGCAGACCCTCGTAAAAAAGCATGTCTGAATCGTTTGGCAAGGCTTCCCAAGGGGTAAACGTTCCTGCTTCTTGCTTGTAGGGCGCAGCCTCTTGGTCGTTGTGCAAATACTTACGGCGCTGGCCACTGCCTGTGCTGCCATAGTCCCGAAACAGCGCTTCTATTTCTGGGAACATATTGTTGGCTTCGCTGAAATGACTGAAATGCTGATCGTTGCTCTTTTCAGCTTCAGCCGCACGCAGCTTCATCTCTTTGCGGTCGTAGCGATGAAAGCTGTCACCTTCAATAATGGCCGCTGTGACGCCCTCGCGCCGAAAAATATTTTCAAATGTGCGCGTCACCGACGTGGTGCCTGCGCCTGACGAGCCAGTGATGGCGATGATGGGGTGGCGTTCTGACATGGTTTGTCTCCGAGAGTTAAAAATTAAGTGCTAATCGATGTATTTATTTCGCCGTAGCCGGCGTAAATATTGCCTAAGCAGCTATTAAATTTATAGTAAATTACAGCTGCTTATGCGCTTTATCAGTCTCTAAACAAGCTGCGCTCAGCAAACAAGGGGTTGTTCGATTCGAATTTAGCGGGCTCTGCGTGGTAGCGCTCAATGCGTTCAACTTCATTCTTTGAGCCAAACACCAAGCCAATGCGCTGGTGAAGCGAGGTGGGCTGTACACCCAGCATGGGTTTCTCACCCGTGCTGGCGCGACCGCCAGCTTGCTCCATGATCATGCCCACCGGGTTAGCCTCGTACAGCAAACGCAGGCGCCCTGGTTTGCTGGCATCTTTGGTGTCACGTGGGTATAAAAAGACACCTCCGCGCAGCAAAATGCGATGCGCTTCAGCCACCATAGATGCCGTCCAACGCATGTTGAAATCTTTGCCACGTGCGCCTGGTTTGCCCGCCAAGCACTCGTCGATATAGCGCTTCACAGGCGCCTCCCAAAAGCGACTGTTAGAGGTGTTGATGGCAAATTCTTGTGTATCAACAGGCACTTGCATATTCGGATGCGTGAGCATGAATTCACCCAAACTGGGGTCTAGGGTAAAGCCATTCACGCCATTGCCCACAGTCAGCACCAGCATGGTCGTCGGGCCATACAGCGCGTAGCCCGCAGCAACTTGCTGGGCACCTGGTTGCAAAAAATCGCCTTCAACCACATCGTTGCCATGCGACGGGCCGCGCAGCACAGAAAAAATACTGCCTACCGACACATTGATGTCGATGTTTGACGAACCATCCAAGGGATCGAACACCAGCAGATACTTGCCGCGCGGGTATTGCGCGGGGATTTGGTAAGGCAAATCCATCTCTTCCGAGCCCATGCCAGCCAGATGCCCCGCCCATTCGTTCATGCGGATAAAAACATTGTTGCTGATGACGTCTAGCTTTTTTTGCGTTTCGCCCTGCACATTGACTGAACCACCCGCGTCAGCCGCGTTGTTGCCCAAAACTCCGCCTAACTCGCCAAACGCCACCATGCGGGCGATGGCTTTGCAGGCCAGTGCGACATCGAGAATCAGGGCGTTGAAGTCGCCACTGGCAGTGGGGAAACGACGACGCTCCTCGATTAAAAATTGCGTTAACGTGGAGCGATGGCTAAGTGGCATGACAGGTCTTTCAAGTTTTAATAATTTTTTGGGCGCTAGGCTAAGATCAATGCTGTGTCTAGTGCTGTGCAGCCTGACGGCGCAATTCATGCATCACAGTGCGGTAGCCTTTGTCAGCATCCGGCGCACCAAACACCGCGCTACCCGCCACACAGGTGTCTGCGCCGGCTTTGACGATTTCGCCAATGTTGTCAGTTTTCACGCCGCCATCCACCTCTAGCCAGATGGGTTGACCACCAGCGGCCATGTGCGCATCAATCTTCTGACGAACTTGTTGCAGCTTCTTCAAAGTGCTGGGAATGAACTTTTGCCCCCCAAAACCGGGGTTGACGCTCATCAACAGCACCATGTCCAGCTTGTCCATGACGTGATCCAGCCACTCGATGGAGGTGGCTGGGTTGAGCACCAGGCCGGCTTTGCAACCCAGTTCACGGATCATGGACAGGGTTCTGTCTACGTGTTTGGACGCTTCAGGGTGAAAAGTAATAATGTTAGCCCCAGCTTTGGCGAATAAGGGGATGATGGCATCCACAGGTTCGACCATCAAATGCACGTCGATAGGAATAGACACATGCGGGCGAATCGCCTCGCAAACCAAGGGCCCAATCGTCAAATTCGGCACGTAATGGTTGTCCATCACATCAAAATGGACCAAATCAGCACCAGCGGCTTCAATGGCGCGGACTTCCTCGCCCAAGCGGGCAAAGTCAGCGGAGAGGATGGAAGGCGCGATGCGCAGGGGTTTGGCGAGGTTTGACATGAGGGTGCTGGTTAAAGTTAATATTTTTTTGCTTGTAATGTTGTTTTTTGAAGTGCCTCTTTGCCTGCCCAATATGATTGGTGCCAGTCTTTGAGCAGCGGCACATTCAAACCGTCCAGATCGGTCACCACGCGCATTGCTTCGCGGAAATCATGGTGCGTGGTGAATTGGGTTGGGGTGATGACAGTGGCCAAGCCTGCGGCAGTGGCCGCACGCAGGCCATTGCTGGAATCTTCAAAAGCCAGTGCCTCGCGCGGCTCCAGCTTCAAACTGGACAGCATTTGCAGATACACCTGTGGATGTGGCTTTTTGAGCGGCGCGGTAGACGCATCGCCAATGGCCAGAAAGTAATCACGCCAGTCGATGCCTATCGCTTTGCGCAGCAAGGCTGAAATATTGACGGGTGAAGTGGTTGTCGCTATGGCCAACAACAAGCCTTGCTCGTACGCGCTGTTGATGAGCTTGAGGACACCTGACCGCAAAACAACTTCACCTTGGTTGACGGCGTTTTCATACGCGGCCGTTTTGAGCTCGTGCAGCCGGTTGACCGTGTCTTGGACGGCCATATTGCCGACTTCACGCAAGTCGGGTTGCACAGCATGCCAATAATGCAGGATGCGCTCTTTGCCACCAGAAATATCGAGCAACTCGTTATAGCGCGCCTCATCCCAATGCCAATCCAGCCCGAATTCTTGAAATGCGCCATTGAACGCGGCGCGATGCGCTGACTCGGTGTCTGCCAAAGTGCCGTCAACGTCAAAAATCAGTGCGCTTAACATGGTGGTTGGGTCTCACGGTGTTGAAAATTGCTCTATCGTCGTCCTACCAAGCTTGATACATAAGCAGGAATGGATTTACTTTATCCGCCATTACACATAAACTCTAATCACATTTATTTTTTAATTCATCAGATTTATCTGATTATTTATAGCTAATCAGCCCAACACATGGTTCACTACACGCTCAAGCAAATCCAGACCTTCATCGAAGTAGCACGTGAACATTCAGTGTCCAAAGCCGCTGAACGGTTATTTGTGACGCAACCAGCGGTGTCCATGCAGATCAAACAACTGGAGGACACGTTTGGTTTGGCCTTGATCGAACCCGTGGGGCGCAATATACGGCTCACCCATGCGGGTGAGGAGTTTTTGCTCCACGCCATTGGCGCCATCGGCCAGTTCAAAGACCTGGAAGCCAGCATGGCTGAACATGTGGGGAATAAAAAGGGCCGGATTGACCTGGCTATTGTTAGTACAGCCAAGTATTTTGTACCCATGCTCTTGGTGCGCTTTAGCAAGTTGCTGCCCGACATTGAGGTCAAACTGCGCATCGACAACCGTGAAAACATCTTGGGCATGTTGTCCCGCAATGAGGTCGATTTGGTGATGATGGGCCGCGCGCCGAGCACGCTGGACTGCGAGGCAACCCCCTTTGCTACCAATCCGCAAGGCTTTGTCTGCGCACCTGATCATCCGCTGTCAAGGCGCAAAAGGGCATCTTTTGAGATGCTGCAAGACTACCCTTTTGTGGTGCGTGAGCAAGGCTCGGGCACGCGTGCTGCTATGGAACGCTTGTTTGCACAGCATGAAATTCCGCTCAACGTTGCTATGGAAATGCCCAGCAACGAAACCATCAAACAAGCGGTTATGGCGGGTATGGGTATGAGCTTTTTGTCACTACGCACCGTCAGGCACGAGTTGGCAGCGGGGCATTTGGCGCTGGTAGACATTAACGGCATGCCGATTGTTGGCCACTGGTACGTGACCCACTTGAAGCAAAAGAAGCTCTCCCCGGCCGCCAAGACGTTCAAAAGCTTTTTAATCGAGCAAGCAGCCTCCTTGATTGACTCTTGGGCATAAAATTGGCACATAGCCGGCGTATTTATTGCCTAATTAGCTATTAAATATATAGCAAATATTCATCTTAAAACCCAGCAAACTGTGGACTGGCGCCCATCTGAGTCAATTGGCATTGCTTCATTTCTTTACGTCCAAATCAAAATCATCAGTAATTACTGATTTATTAAAAAATAAATTTGAATATTACTTATGTATAAATACTCCTACGATTGCGCCTAGATCCCGAACCTTCAGCTTTGGTGAAGGGCATCTAAAGATAAAACCACTCATGTAGTTGGTTTTTGCAAGCAACGTTTTCTAACAAGGAGTTTTCATGAGTGATTCGCTAATTACCGATGCTAAAACGCGCTACACCGCCGGCGTACTGAAGTACAAGCAAATGGGCTATTGGATGCCTGACTATGTGCCCAAAGATACTGACACGCTATGTTTATTTCGCATTACGCCTCAAGATGGCGTAGACCCTGAAGAAGCCGCCGCAGCTGTAGCTGGCGAGTCTTCAACTGCTACTTGGACAGTAGTGTGGACAGATCGCTTAACAGCCTGTGATCAATATCGCGCAAAAGCCTACAAAGTAATTCCTGTGCCTAACACACCTGGCCAGTATTTCGCGTATGTTGCATACGACTTGATCTTGTTTGAAGAAGGCAGTATTTCGAATATGACTGCAAGTTTAATTGGCAACGTATTCTCATTTAAACCACTCAAAGCTGCGCGTTTAGAAGACATTCGTTTACCAGTTGCTTACGTGAAGACCTTCAAGGGACCGCCAACAGGCTTGATTGTGGAACGTGAACGTTTAGATAAATTTGGTCGCCCACTATTAGGAGCCACTACGAAACCTAAGCTTGGCCTCTCAGCCCGCAACTATGGTCGCGTGATTTATGAAGGCCTCAAGGGCGGCCTGGACTTCATGAAGGATGATGAAAACATCAATTCTCAACCGTTCATGCATTGGCGTGACCGTTTTCTCTACGTGATGGACGGTGTGAACAAGGCACAAGCTGTGACGGGTGAAATCAAAGGCTCGTACCTCAACGTGACAGGCGCTACGATGGAAGACATCTACGAGAGAGCAGAATTTGCAAAAGAATTGGGTTCTGTCGTCATTATGTTGGACTTAGTGATCGGGTGGTCTGCAATTCAGAGCATGGCTAACTGGGCTCGCAAGAACGACATGATCGTGCATATGCACCGAGCAGGCCACGGAACTTATACACGCCAGAAGAACCACGGCGTTAGCTTCCGCGTGATTGCAAAGTGGCTGCGCTTGGCAGGTGTTGACCACCTGCATACCGGCACTGCTGTAGGTAAGTTAGAGGGAGACCCTATGACTGTGCAAGGTTATTACAACGTTTGCCGCGACAGTTACACCAAAACTGATTTACCGCGCGGTTTGTATTTTGATCAAGACTGGGCGGATACTAAAAAGGTCATGCCAGTGGCATCAGGTGGTATTCATGCAGGTCAAATGCACCAGCTATTAGACTTGTTTGGTGATGATGTGATCTTGCAGTTCGGTGGCGGCACGATTGGTCATCCGCAAGGTATCCAAGCCGGCGCTGTGGCGAACCGTGTTGCTTTGGAGACCATGGTAAAAGCTCGAAATGAAGGTAAGGACATTAAAAACGAAGGTCCTGAAATTCTTAAAAAAGCAGCTCAGACTTGCGGCCCACTCAAAGCAGCCTTGGATACATGGGGCGACATTAGCTTCAACTATGCATCGACTGATAGTAGCGACTATGCCAATACGCCGAGCGTATCTAACTAAATTTTTAGAACTGGAGAAAAACTATGTTAACCAACCCAACCGGTCGCCTGACACAAGGGCAGTTCAGCTTTTTACCTGACTTGACCGACGCAGAAATAACAATGCAGATTGAATATGGCCTCAAAAAAGGCTACGCATGGAGTATTGAATACACGGATGATCCACATCCGCGCAATACTTACTGGGACATGTATGGTGCGCCTATGTTTGACATGAAAGACGCTGCTGGCGTGTTGATGGAGTTAAATGCATGTCGCAAAACTTTTCCTGCACACTATATTCGTATCATGGCTTTTGATTCGACTCGAAATATTGAATCAATTGCTATGAGCATTATTGTAGGTCGTCCTAAAAATGAGCCAGGTTTCATGCTTGAGCGCCAAGAAGGCAAAGGACGCAACATGGTTTACACAACGCGCAGCTATATTGCAGATAAGCCAGAAATGGAACGACAGTAAATTCAATATAGATTTCTAGAATTTTCAAAACCACAAGGCCCGTATGTACGCGATTCCAGGCAGCACAGCCAACACTGAACAAACTGACCCAATAGTTATGGCGGAAGTCAGCGCTATTGATAAAGCTAATACCGTAGAACAAGTGCTAGCTGAGTCACAAGTCGAATCAGTATTAGCTGAGCTTGACGCTGATTTGGTAGGTTTAGCACCTGTGAAAAACAGAATCAAAGACATCGCGGCCTTATTAGTTATTGATAAATTGCGAATCAATTTAGGTTTGACCTCCCAAGCACCTAGCTTGCATATGTCATTTACTGGTAACCCAGGCACTGGCAAAACAACTGTTGCTATGCGTATGGCTACCATACTGCACAAATTAGGATATATCCGCAAGGGACACATGGTTGCAGTAACGCGTGACGATTTGGTTGGGCAATATATCGGCCATACAGCTCCTAAAACCAAAGAAGTACTGAAAAAAGCCATGGGAGGCGTACTATTCATTGATGAAGCTTACTACTTGTACCGACCAGAAAATGAACGTGATTACGGACAAGAGTCCATTGAAATTTTGCTTCAAGTGATGGAGAACCACCGTGATGATTTGGTTGTAATATTAGCAGGTTACAAAGACCGCATGGATACTTTCTTTCAATCTAACCCAGGCATGAGTTCACGAATTGCTCATCACCTTGACTTCCCAGATTACAGTGTCGATGAATTGACCGTGATATCGAAAAAAATGCTAGAAGAGCAAAATTACCAATTTGGTGAGGATGCCGAATCTGCTTTCGTCACATATTTAGGGTTACGCATTGTTCAACCGCATTTTGCAAACGCTAGAAGTGTCAGAAATGCTTTAGACCGTGCACGTTTACGTCAAGCAAGTAGATTATTTGCTGACAGAGAAAAGGTATTAACTGCAGCTGATTTAACAACACTCAATGCTAGCGATTTTTTAGCAAGTCGTTTATTTAAAAATGGGACAGTCATTGCGTAGCCTTAACACGAAGACTTTAAAAGTTTAGTACTTAATTCTAGCCGGCACGAGGCCAGAAAAGAAAGCTTTTGATGCTTGAATTTCAGGGTGCGGCCATGCGCCGTGCAGCGCGTTATTTTGGCGCTCGGCAAGCAGATAAAAAGACTCATGCTAATTTTGACTGATGGGCAACCCTCAGATGTAGATGTGCATGATGAGCGTTTGCTGATCGAAGACGCACGCCGATCGGTTAAGGAACTTGACCAAAAAGGTATATTCACCTACTGCATCAATTTGGATGCTAAGGCCGACGCTTACGTCAGCGATATCTTTGGACACCGATACACCGTGATTGACCATATTGAGCGCCTCCCTGAGCAACTACCGCACTTGTTCATGGCTCTAACCGGGTGAGCCTTTTAGTCATTGAGATCATTGCTGCGTAGTGACTTCAGCAAATCTTATCGCTTTGTGTTTAAATATCAGTCAAAACTAATTTATGGAGACTTTCATGCGTCAAATAGTCAAATTATTCCTTGTAATAGCAGCATCCCTGCTGCTAGTCAATGCCGCATTTGCCCAAGACAAAGTGGTTTACCACTTCGATGATGCAGCAACCCAAGCGACCAAAGGGCTACGCAATATTCGCAATCACCTTGATGTAGCCCCTGAAACAAAAATCGCCGTTGTAGCTCATGCCAATGGGGTTGATTTTTTGATGGAAGGTGCCAAAGATGCAAAAAATCCTGATACCGACTATGGAGCACTGGTAAGTGCACTGAAAGCACGTGGCGTGACATTTGAAGTGTGTGAGATCACTTTGAAAAGCCGCAATCTAAAGAAGGAACAGTTCATCATGGATGCCGCCTTCACACCCTCGGGCGTGGTTCGTATAGGTCAACTACAAAGCCGCGAAAAATTTGCCTATATCAAGCCCTGAACCGCTTAAGAAATCTGCAAACACTCAACCTGCAACACCCTGTAAACACGTCCCTTTTTGTCTAGGGGTTGGATGACATCCTCACGTATGAGGCGGCTGACCTCTCGGCTGACTGTTTCTAACTTCAGGTCCAGCATTGCTCCCATATCATCCCTTGCAAACAGGGTTGCAATTTGAACATCGGTTGGGTTGCGCATTTTGAGTATCAGATTGGAGACCCGTTGCCTAGCCGTGCCAAAGTTTAAATCTGCAAGCCAATCATCGGCATCCTTGAGTGTTTGTTGCCATTTTTGCATCAATTTAAGATGAAGTCGGTGACTGTTGGTGCCAAGCTTGTGGATGACTTCTACAGGTATGCGGCACACAGACACATCGGTTAATGCTATCGCTTGACTATCATAATGCGTCGCGGCTAATGCTTCGAGTCCAACAACGTCACCAGGGCGTAAAACCCGTACGATTCTTTGCCGTCCGTCTGCCGTTACTCTAACCAACTTAATCATACCGGTGCGCAAGGTAAAAATTCCATTCGCAATGCGCCCCTCGTCGTACAGCATCTCGCCTTGTTTGAATTCCAAGTCATCAATCGGTGCATGAATCATGCCGAAATCAAGCTCATTGAGGTCGGCAAAAAGCACCATATCACGGATGCCACAGTTCCGGCAATCAGACGTTCCACGCCAAGCAGATTCGGTTTTTATCGGAATCATTTTAAGAGTCAGACACGAAGCGAAGCGCGGGCAACACGCAAGCGCTCATCTAAATATGCACCATAAAAATCCGGAATATACCCACCCACCATACGCTCAGCAACCTCTACCCCGCCGCGCCCGAAGAAAAGCACGGTAGGTGCCACCTTGACCCCCCAACTTCGAATCAAATCATCCTGCGTCGTTGCTACGCCCTTCAAGTCCTTAATTGCCAGTCGGTTTCGCATTTCGATTTGTACAACGGGAAGACCTTGCTGCACGTGCATCGGGCCCAAATAATTTTCCCGGGCTATTTTGCAAAAGGGACAACCTTCAAGGCTAACCATCACGACCAAGGGACTGTTGACTTTAAGAGCAAGGGCTAAGTCATCCACTAACGAAGCCGTGGTAGGCAAAGTGACTGGAGCAGCCTTACTTTGCAAACTGGTCAAAGCAATGCCTGTAGCCACTATCCATTGGCGGCGAGACACGCCCCATACATTTGCATCAATCGAATTCAGCATGTTACTAAAAGAATCCATCAATTAGCCTCATGCTCAAGGAGTAAATAAGTGTTGTATGCATTCATGCGATTGGCTATACGAAACAAAGGCAGGTGTTCAAACTGTGTCCAGTCAGTGGATTTATATGCATCTTCAAAGGGCTCGAGATTTTTAGCAGCTTCGCCCATCTTGGCCCTCAAATACACCAAATACTCTCTCGTTAATTGCATGTCCTTTCGCGCTTCATGGGAAAGAGCACCATGACCAGGCACGATAACGGCGGTATCAAACTTAAGCAAACTATCGAGAGCGACTATCCAGTGACGGCTATCTGCTTGACCAACATAAGGAATACGGCTGCGAAAAACAATATCACCGGCAAACAGCACTTTTTCAGAAGGTAGATAGATGGCAAGATCTTCAGGTGTATGCGATGGACCCACCGGCACAATCTGGAATCGAATACCGCCAACTAGCAGTTCCTTGTCGGTATCAATCCATTCGTCGGCCTCTACCAAGCGTGTTTGAGTGTCAATCCAAGGACCCAGCTCTTGACGAGATACGACCAATCTCAGTTGCGCCGTTTCTGAATTTAGATAAGCCAAAGCCGCGCGATGCGCAATGATGCGGGCCCCCATTGCTTTAAACGTCTGTAAACCATAAATATGGTCGGCGTGATAATGAGTCACGATCACATGCGTGACGGGTTGCGACGTTACCTTGCGGATTTCTGCTACCAAGCGTACCGCCAATGCTGGAGAGCCCAAGGCATCAATCACAACGACGCCAGCAGGTGTGACAACAAATGCCGCATTGGAGATGAAATTTTGATTGGCGGACGTGCCTAAAGCAGACAGCCCTTCCACATACCAAGTTGAGGGTGACACCTTCCGCGCAACCATCTCCGGTTCACCATCAGCATGCGCGACAGAAAAACCGAAGACAAGAAATACCGCAGCGAAGCCGCGCCATAAAAAAGAAACTCTCACCATGATCAAAATATCCTTTGTAGGGGTAAAAACATCTTTTTTGCTCTAAAAGCAATCATCAAAACAAAAAGCTTTGAGTAAGATCAAAATAAAATTGCAATGTTTCAATTACCCTTAATATAAGCTATTACTGATTTAATGGGAACAACAATATGAATTTTGCAAGTATTCTTGAACGCTATGGAGACAGTTTCATATTAGCAACTGGAGGGCTTGCTGTAGGTCTGATGTTTGGATTTTTTGCACAGCGCTCCAAATTTTGCATGCGGGCTGCTGCCATAGAATTTTGGCATCGTAAATTTGGTGACAAACTTTCCGTATGGTTACTGGCATTTTCAAGTGCCGTCGTTGGCGTGCAACTACTCATCTTGATGAATTCTCTGGACGTCAGTACTGCACGACAAATCGCGACCCGTGGCAGTATTTCAGGCGCGGTGATCGGTGGTTTCTTATTTGGCGCTGGCATGATCATGTCCCGCGGCTGTGCTAGTCGTTTGCTGATTTTGTCGGCGAATGGCAATTTGCGAGCTTTGCTGTCTGGCCTCATCTTTGCAGTAACCGCACAGGCGGCGCTCTCTGGATCACTGACACCATTGCGCAACACCATCAGCGCATGGTGGACAGTAGATGGCGGTAGTTCGCGTGACTTGCTTGCCATTACGGGCATCGGCCACAGGGGCGGGCTTCTCATTGGACTGATCTGGTTTGCCGCAGCTTTGTATTTCTCGGTGCGTAGCGGCGGTGGATTCTGGAAATGGGTAGGTGGAATGGGTACGGGCCTTGCTGTCGCTGCAGGATGGTGGTTTACATACCTTGTGTCGTCGAACTCTTTTCAAGTCGTCCAAGTGCAAGGCCTCACGTTCAGTGGGCCTTCTGCCGAATGGTTGATGCGCGTTTTATCCTCTCCAGCACCCGCCATCGGATTCGATTTTGGCCTTTTGCCGGGTGTGTTCGCTGGTTCTTTTATAGGTGCTTGGATTGGAAGCGATCTTAAACTTGAAGGATTCTCAGATGGTTACAGCATGCGTCGTTATATTGCTGGCGCTATTTTGATGGGCTTCGGGTCAATGCTTGCAGGTGGATGCGCCGTTGGTGCAGGAATCACGGGAGGTGCCATCTTTGCTCTTACCGCTTGGCTTACGCTGATAGGCATGTGGGCTGGTGCAGGTTTAACCGATAGATTACTTGACGGCATTCATAGCAACAAACAAATCACAAACTTTCAACACGCGCTGCCTTAACTTTAAATTTCTGATAGTAGTTCGTGTTTACCCGCATGACGTGGCTAAGTTCTTTCGTTATATTAGCATCGGCAAATATATAACAACGAAGGAGACTTACTATGAAAATCAGGCATCAGATTACTGCTATTTTGCTCGCTGGAACGGCTACAAACATGGCAATTGCTCAAGATTCTGCCGCTTTGCATATGCGCGGTCTTGCTGCGACCTGTGCTAACTGTCATGGCACGGATGGTCGAACCACGGAGGGCTCAGCTATACCGTCATTGGTCGGGATGCCCAAAAGCTATATGGTCATGCAAATGAAGGCCTTTAAGGAAGGTACGCGTCCTGCGACTGTGATGCATCAAATCACCAAAGGAATCACAGATCAACAGATCGACAGCATTGCCAACTATTTTGCTGCCACCAAACGTTAAGCAGGAGTAAAAATATGAAAAGACGTAATTTCGTTCAGTCTTCAATCGCCCTAGGCGCTTTTGGAACGCTTGGCAGTGTGGTTGGCTGCGCAACAACAGGCTCCATACCCACCAAAGCTAAAGTTGTAGTCATTGGTGGCGGTTATGGTGGAGCTACTGCGGCAAAGTATGTTCGCATGCTCTCGAACTACAAAATCGATGTGATCATGATTGAACCTAACAGTAGTTTTGTGTCCTGTCCGATCTCAAATCTTGTATTGGGTGGTTCCAAGACTATGGGGGAGATTACAACTCCCTATGACAATATGAAAGGCAAACACGGTGTCACCATGGTCAAAGACACTGTCAGTGCGATTGACTCCTCGAAAAAAACAGTGACTCTGGCTGGCGGCGCTATCATTGGTTATGACAAGTTAATTTTGTCTCCTGGTATTGATTTAATGTGGAATAGCATTGAAGGTCTTCAGATCGCCCAAGCTTCGGGACAACTTTTACAAGCTTGGAAAGCGGGCCCTGAAACACTCGCATTGCGCAAACAGCTTGAAGCTGTACCAGATGGCGGAGTTTATGCGATCACCATTCCGTTGGCTCCTTACCGATGCCCGCCAGGACCCTACGAACGGGCCAGTCAGGTAGCCAGCTATTTCAAGAGGGTCAAACCAAAATCCAAAGTTTTGATTCTTGATGCCAATCCCGATGTCACATCAAAAGGGCCGTTATTCAAGAAATTCTGGGCTGATAACTACGCTGGCATGTTGGAATATCGCGGCGCACACAAAGCCATGGCTGTAGATGCGAAGACCAATACAGTTAAATTCGAAGTTCAAAATGATGTCAAAGCGGATGTTCTTAACGTGCTACCAGATATGAGCGCAGGTTCAATTGCTGTTAAATCCGGCTTTGCCAACGCCAACAACCGTTGGTGCAATGTAAATTATCTAACTTTTGAATCGACTGTCGCTAAAGATGTACACATTATTGGTGACTCACTTTTGGCGGCACCGTTGATGCCCAAATCCGGTCACATGGCCAACTCACATGGCAAGGTTGTTGCAGCTGCCGTGGTTGCACAATTGACAGGTTTGGAAGTCAATCCTCAACCTCTACTGACTAATACTTGCTACAGTTTTGTAAACGACAAGCTGGTCGTTCATGTTGCATCTGTTCATCAATACGTAGCAGAAGAAAAAACCTACAAAGTTGTGACCGGCTCTGGTGGCGTGTCTTCTGCACCAAATGAGTTGGAAGGAATATACGCTTGGAATTGGGCTCAAAACATATGGGCCGATACACTTTTATAGTCTCAATTGCAGGGCTCATTGCCCTGCAATTTTTAAAAGGTAGCTGTGCTTAAATTAATCATTGTAGCAATACTGACTCTCTACATAAGCATTGCACACGCACAAGATGTTAAAACTGTTTATCACATCACAACTGGCGTTGAGACAGCTACAGGAGCACTGAGTAACATTCAAAACCATTTGAATGCAGACCCGAAAGTCAAAATTGTCGTAGTCACCAATGGTGCGGGTATCGATTTTCTTTTACTTGATGCAAAAGATAGTCGTGGACGCGAATTCAGTTCTCCGGTCAG
>JAYVSU010000126.1:0-29268 GCA_043775055.1 Polaromonas sp. | reverse complement strand
GAAAGCGGCCGATCCAACGCGGCCTGAAATGGTGAAGCAACTAGCACTTTCTGCTTCTCGCGCCTTAAGTCTGTTTGCTGGTGTGGACGCTGCTCGTTCGGCGTCAACTTCGAATCCGAATGCGGGCCTGCAAGCCGTTGCAGATTTCATTGAGGCCAATGTGCCTGAAGCAGAGCGAGCTAAAGCCGGTGAAGTGTTGATTCGAATCTTGAATGGTGCCTTGTTTGAATTGACGCAAATTACCCGTGAAAAAACAGGTCTGAAACCTCTCGATCTGAATGATGCAACGCAAGCTTTTATGACGCAAGCAGTACTCTCGCTCAGCGATGCCTCGTTCTACCCGGCGCCAATGATTTTTGTATTGAAAGACTTTACCCAAGTACAGGCTAGCGTGTTTCAAGTGGCGCGTGCACCTGGTAAAAATGTCGTTTATTTGGGCTGCGCCTTTTTAATTCTGGGTGTTTTTGCGATGCTCTATATCCGTGAGCGACGGGTATGGGTTTGGTTATCACCTAATTCGTCAAACGGCATGCAAACAGAAGCCACAATGGCTTTGTCTACCAACCGCAAGACCATGGATGGTGACCGAGAATTTGGTCATTTGACAGAAAAATTAATCGGTGTAATACCGAACAGTAAACCACTTGCCCATCCTCAAGAAGCTTAGTAAGGTTCTCAAATTATGAATACAGCAACGATTCCGTCATCTAAAACTGCCACAACGATAACCTTGAATGAAGGCTTTTTTTCACGTCGCAGTGTTTTTGATTGGCTTTTCGCCGCCTTGGTGGTAGTCGGTGGTTTGTATGTTTTTACACGTTACTTGAATGCGATGGATGTGTATGAAAAGGGCATTTTGCTGGCTGCAATTCCTGCTGTGGTCTGGTTGGGTTGGTTTTGGCGACCTCTGCAGGGCTTGATGGTTGTGGTGACTGCTTTTTCCTTGCTGGGTATTTGGTCGTATCAGATTCCTCAAACAAATGCGAGCGTTGCTGCAGGGGCTACTGATATCAGCCAAACTGCTAGCTTGGCGCGCGCAGAGTCTGTGTTTTGGCTAAAGTATTTCTTGTCCAGTCAATCTGCAATTTTGTGGATGAGTGTGTTGTTTTTCATGAGTACCATGTTTTACTGGTTGGGCGTGTTCGCCACCAAACAAAGTGCAACGATGGAGTTGATCGGCTCGCGTTTATCTTGGGTGGCGGTGACGATGGCCTTGATTGGCACGATGGTGCGCTGGTATGAGGGCTATATTATTGGAGCCGACATTGGCCACATTCCGGTCAGCAATTTGTACGAAGTTTTCGTGTTGTTTTGCTGGTTAACGACGATGTTTTACCTGTATTTCGAATCGCAATACAAAACACGTTCAATGGGCGCGTTTGTGATGTTGGTTGTTAGCGCAGCTGTTGGTTTTTTGATTTGGTACAGCGTGGTACGCGGTGCACATGAAATTCAGCCGTTGGTGCCAGCTTTGAAAAGCTGGTGGATGAAACTGCATGTTCCTGCAAACTTTATTGGTTATGGCACCTTCTCTTTGTCTGCGATGGTCGCTTTTGGTTATTTGATCAAGCAGCAGGCGGACGAGACGCGCTGGTACAAACTCACGCCACTGTTGATGTTGGGCATGGTGCTGTGCTTCTTGCCTTTGGTGTTCCGCAAAACCACAGCTGAGGCTGGCGGTAGCTACTGGCTGGGATATTTGGCTATTTCAGCGTTGATCGTGACGGGTATTTTGCTGGGTCGAAAGCGCATCGCCGCAAAATTGCCAAGTTTTGAAATTTTGGACGATGTGATGTACAAATCCATCGCCGTGGGTTTTGCCTTTTTCACTATCGCCACCGTTTTAGGTGCCTTGTGGGCAGCAGAGGCTTGGGGTGGTTATTGGAGTTGGGACCCGAAAGAAACTTGGGCCTTGATTGTTTGGCTCAACTACGCTGCTTGGCTGCATATGCGCCTCATGAAGGGCTTGCGCGGTACCGTGGCGGCCTGGTGGGCGCTGGCGGGTTTGGCGGTGACAAGCTTTGCCTTCCTCGGCGTCAACATGTTTTTGAGCGGTTTGCACAGTTACGGCACCTTGTAAAGCCTGTCACTCAAGGCTATTTGATTGAATCTGTGTAAGAACTTGGCGCGTATCTAGACTATTGAGCATCAAGACACTTTGTAGGGTATTCCATTCAGGCTACTCTTCAACGGTTTAAGATTGTTAGTAGTTCTTTAGAAAGAAAGCGCACCATGTTGATCAAAACAAATAACAACGGCTTCATTCACCCGTTCAGCAGCGACATCACCACCCAAGGCGTTTATGAAGGCCGCCGCGACCTGATGAAACTCATGGCCAGTGGCGTAGCTGGTGCTGCAATGGCCAGCTGGGCATCGCGTGAGGCACATGCATCCACGCTGCGGCCCAACAAGTTGGCGGCGCTGACCAGTACACCTTCCAAAATCGCCGGCGCCATGGCCATGGACAAGCTGACCGATTACAAAGATGCCAGTACTTATAACAATTTTTACGAATTCGGAACGGATAAGGCCGACCCAGCCAAAAACGCCCACACCCTGAAAACCACGCCGTGGACGGTAGAAATCGAAGGCTTGGTCAAAAAACCTGCCAAATATGCGCTTGAAGACCTACTCAAACTAAGCGCGCAAGAGGAGCGTATTTACCGGCTGCGCTGCGTGGAAGGATGGTCGATGGTGATTCCGTGGGTGGGTTACTCGTTGTCCGAATTGATTAAAAAGGTCGAACCGCTCAGTAACGCCAAGTATGTGGAGTTTGTGACGCTGGCGGACCCTAAAACCATGCCCTTTGTTGGCTCCCGCGTGTTGGACTGGCCCTATGTTGAGGGTTTGCGCATGGATGAAGCCATGAACCCGCTCACCTTGCTCAGTTTCGGTATGTATGGCGAGGTGCTGCCCAACCAGAGTGGCGCGCCCGTGCGTTTGGTGGTGCCTTGGAAATATGGCTTCAAAAGCGCCAAAAGTTTGGTCAAAATCCGCTTTACAGACAAACCTCCGGCAACCGCCTGGAACAAGGCTGCGGCCAATGAATACGGTTTTTATTCCAACGTCAACCCCGATGTCGACCACCCCCGCTGGAGCCAAGCCACGGAGCGCCGCATTGGCGAGGAGGGCGGTTTGTTTGCCAAAAAACGTAAAACAGCCATGTTCAACGGCTATGAAGCGCAGGTTGCATCCATGTATGCCGGTATGGATTTGAAGAAAAACTTCTAGATCCAGTTCAACTGATAAATCTAGATTTCAACGGATCATGCGTCAATATCTCACCCGTCCAGCGGCCAAACCCGTGCTGTTTGTGCTGTGCCTGCTGCCATTTGCTTGGCTGGTCTACAACGTTATCACGCAAAATCTGGGCGCCAACCCGCAAGAAGCGTTAGTGCGCGCAACGGGAGACTGGACATTGCGCTTTTTGTGCATTGTTTTAGCCGTCACTCCGTTGCGAACTATCAGTAATACGCCGGGTTTGGCGCGTTTTAGGCGCATGTTGGGGCTTTTTGTCTACTTTTATGTGGTGCTTCATTTGTTGAGCTACAGCTGGTTTGATATGGGTTTTGACGTGCCAGACATTGCCAAGGACATTGCCAAACGTCCGTTTATATTGGTGGGATTCTCCGCATTTGTCTTGCTTACGCCCTTGGCGTTCACTTCCTTCAACCGCGCAATCAAAGCCATGGGTGCCAAGCGCTGGCAGTTGTTGCACAAGCTTGTGTACGTCATCGCCGGTTTGGGAATACTGCACTTTTTTTGGATGCGAGCCGGCAAAAACAACTTTACCGAGGTGTTTGTCTATGCCACCATCCTAGGAGTTCTGCTAGGCTGGCGGGTGGTTCAGTGGATCAAGAAAAAACAGTCGAAAATAGTTGTAGCCGGCATAAAATCTGCATGATTAGCTATATTTTTAATAGCAATTTGACGATTTTAGAGATTCACAACAGTTTGTTGCAAAGCCCTTGTTTCTCAGGAAACCAGACTTTCCATGCGCATTTGATCGGCTGATGTTTCTCTGCCTCGAATCAGATGTGCGTTGCTACCGTCCACCAGCACCTCCGCTGCACGGCCTCGGGTGTTGTAGTTGCTGGCCATGCTCATACAGTAGGCGCCAGCGGACATGACCGCTAACAAGTCTCCTTGTTGCACTTTCAAGGCGCGGTCACGTCCAATCCAGTCTCCACTCTCGCAAACGGGGCCTACTACGTCATAAATGGCTAAATTTGATTCTTTTTTAGCTGTAGCCGGCGCATTTATTGGGTTATTAGCTACTGAAATAATAGCATGATAAGCCTGATACATCGCCGGGCGTGGTAAGTCGTTCATGGCTGCGTCGATGATGCAGAAGTTCTTCTGCTCACCGGGTTTGAGGTACAGCACTTCCGTCACGCAAATACCGGCGTTACCGACCAGGGAACGACCTGGCTCGATCATCAAAGGACGCTCACCAAAACCGCGTGCATCAAGTTTGGCAAGTAGTTTTGCCCACAAATCGTCGGCACTCGGCGGTTGCTCGCCGTTGTAATTGATGCCCAAACCACCGCCAAAGTCGAGGTGATGAATGGGTATGCCTGCCGTCTCAATGCTGGTAACGAGGTCTAACATGCGGTCAACAGCGTCTAAATAAGGGCTTTCTTCGACGATTTGTGAGCCAATGTGGCAATCTATGCCGACTACCTTGATGTTGGGTAGTGCCGCAGCGCGTTGGTAAGTCGCGACTGTACGCTCATGGGCCACACCGAATTTGCTGCCTTTGAGGCCAGTGGAGATGTACGGGTGCGTTTTGGGGTCGACATTGGGGTTGACGCGGATACTGACCTTGGCCGTCAAGCCAGCTGCTACAGCAACTTCGCTTAAAACCTCTAATTCAGCTTCACTTTCAACGTTAAAGCAGCCAATTCCAGCGAGCAGTGCTTGGCGCATTTCTGCGCGGGTTTTACCGACGCCTGAGAAGATGATCTTTTTAACGTCACCGCCAGCGGCCATTACGCGCTCCAACTCGCCACCAGACACAATGTCAAATCCACAACCTGCTTGGGCAAATACTTGCAGTACGGCCAAAGCAGAGTTGGCCTTCATGGCATAGCAAATTTGAACTTGTCGTCCCGCAAAACCGCGTTGGTAAGCCGCCAGAGCTGACAACATGGCCGCTTTGGAGTAAACGAACAAAGGTGTGGCGTGTTGAGCGGCTAAATCGGCAATACGTTGGTTCTCTACATAAAGTTCACCATCACGGTACGCGAAATGAGGGTGGCCGGGCAAAAGAGGCGAAATGGACGAAAGAGGCAAAGATGTAGCAATTGTCATGACAAAGCGAAATTAGGCGAGAAAAGAGGCTATGAAGCGAACGTAAAAGAGTTATTTAGAGGGTGAGGCCTCAGGTGCTGGGGCAGATGTCGGAGTAGCAGGTGTTGCGGTTTTAGGTGGTGCAGTCAGCGCGTCAAGCAAACTTGCTCGCTCAGCTGCAGCCGGTGCGGTCGGAATATACAGCGCACCGCGTTGGCCACAGCCAGCTAGAACGAGGGTGAGTCCAAGCACAGATAACCCTGAAGACGTCATGGCAGAGACTCTGATTACAATTTGCTTAATATTATTCATGATTGCATTGTAATGACTGACGTTGAATTTTTAGACTTGGCAGAAAATGCACTTAAAGCGATTGAGGCAAGTTGTGATCGTATCAACGACAAAACTGACGCTGACATTGACAACCAACGCACCGGCGGCATGGTGACCTTGGTGTTTGAAAACCACAGCCAAATCGTGTTGAATCTGCAAAAACCACTGCAAGAAATATGGTTAGCGGCCAAAAGCGGTGGTTATCACTTCAAAAACGTGAACGGCCAGTGGCAAGACACCAAAGGCCAAGGCGAGTTGTTTGAGATGCTCTCCCACCGCGCCAGCGAGCAAGCGCAGTGCCCGCTGGTGTTTTCGCTCGACGCTTGAACCGAGTTAATTAGTTTTTAAACAAATCCAAGATATTTTTCTTCTCGTCAGCTGCGGGAAGAGATTGTGTCTCGCTTGGATCTGCTGGTGCATCAGGGTTGGTACTTCTGACTCCACTCATCCCTAGGCTGCGAATGCCTGCACCTGCAAATTCGTCATAAGCCCAGTCGCCGTTGTATTTACTCACGCCGGAGGGCGGCTCTAAAGTTGCAACAGGTACGCCTTGCAGAGCTTCTTTCATGTAGCTGATCCAAATTGGCAAGCTCAGGCCACCGCCAGTTTCAGCGCCCGTGCTTCCCAGCGAGCGAGGGTTGTCGTAGCCAAACCAAACAACGGCAGTCAAAGTAGGGTGAAAACCAGCGAACCAAGCGTCTATCGCATCGTTGGTCGTTCCTGTTTTACCAAAAATATCACCACGTCCTAAGGCTGCTTTGGCTTTTGCAGCTGTACCTACACTGGTAACTTCTTGCAGCAAACTGTCCATGACAAAGGCATTCCGAGCGTCAATGGCGCGCATCGATTCATTCAATACAGGTGGCTTGGTTTCAATGATGACAGCGCCTTTTTGATCGGTAATCTTGCTGATCAAGTAGGGGTTGACGCGGAAACCACCGTTTGCAAATACCGAGTATGCCGTGGCCATTTGCATGGGTGTTACGGCGCCGGCACCCAAGGCCATCGTTAAATACGGTGGGTGACGCTCGGCTTCAAAACCAAATTTAGTGACCCAATCTTGCGCATTTTGAGCACCGACGGATTGCAAAATCCGGATGGAGATCATATTTTTTGATTTTGCCAAGCCCGTACGCATGGTCATAGGGCCATCAAATTTACCATCGTAGTTTTTAGGTTCCCACGGCTGGCCACCGGTCACGCCGGCATCAAAAAACAAGGGACCGTCGTAGATAACGGTGGAAGGCGAAATGCCTTTTTCAAGCGCCGATGAATAGATAAACGGTTTGAAGCTGGAGCCAGGCTGGCGCCAAGCTTGGGTCACATGGTTGAATTTATTTTTGTCGAAATCAAAACCACCAACCAAAGCTTTGATAGCGCCCGTACGTGGATCAAGAGACACAAAAGCACCTTCAACTTCTGGTAATTGCGCTATTTCCCAAGTATCTTTAGGCGTTTTAACCACGCGGATCAAAGCACCACGGCGTATTTTGATGTTTGCAGGCGCTTTGTCAGACATGCCAGACTGCGCTGACCTAAGGCCATCACCCGAAATTTCTATGGTTTCGGCATTCTGGCGAATAGCGGTGATTTTTTTGCCATTCACAGCCGTGACAACTGCTGATTTCAAGTCGTCGTTGTCAGGATGATCCACCAAAGCGTTATCAATAACATCTTCAGCATCGCTTGGATCTGTAGGTAGGTCAATAAAAACCTCAGGACCGCGATAAGCCTGACGCTTCTCAAAATCGGTCACACCCTTACGCAAAGCGCGGTAGGCGGCATTTTGATCTAAGCTGCGAAGGGTGGTGTAAACATTCAGACCACGGGTATAAGTTTCAGCGCCGTATTGAGTAAACACCAATTGGCGTACAGTTTCTGCGACGTATTCAGCATGGATTTTGGTACTGCCATTTTCGAGCTTGAGTTTGACGTCTTCTTTGCTGGCTGTATCTGCTTGCGCTTTGGTGATAAAACCGTTTTCAAGCATGCGCTCAATGATGTAGAGTTGACGAATGCGTGCGCGGTTCGGGTTGACGATGGGGTTAAATGCAGAAGGTGCCTTAGGCAGGCCTGCCAGCAAGGCAGCTTCAGCAATCGTGATGTCTTTCAGTGGTTTACCAAAGTAAACTTCAGATGCGGAGGCAAAACCATAAGCACGCTGACCCAAAAAGATTTGATTCATGTAAATTTCAAGAATCTGGTCTTTGGTCAACAGGCTTTCAAGTTTAAAAGTCAGCAAGATTTCATAAATTTTGCGGGTGTAGGCTTTTTCTGACGATAAATACACGTTTTTAGCCACCTGCATCGTGATTGTCGAAGCACCTTGGCTCTTGGCATGTCCTAAATTGGCGATAGCGGCACGCAGCATACTTTTATAGTTGATACCGCCATGTTCATAAAAGTGAGCATCCTCAATCGCTAAAACGGCATCTTTCATGACTTTGGGTATCTGCGCAATAGGCGTGAGGTTGCGCAATTCTTCACCAAACTCACCTATCAAAACACCGTCAGAGGAAAAAACACGAAGCGGCAATTTGGGGCGATAGTCAGACAAGTCAGACACATCGGGCAAGTTTGGATATGCAACAGCAAGCGCAACAGCTACAACAAGCAACAGCGATGCAAGTGCGCCCAAAAACAAACCGCCCCCCCAAAGTCCAAGTCGTTTAAGCCAATATAGCCATGCAGGCGACTGCTTCAAAGCAGGCCTTGAGGATGAATTAAGAGGGGCGTCGTCGTTAGATGGTGGCATATCGAGTGAAGGCTATTGGAGTACAACAATGCATAGTATAGAAAATCAGCAAAACAAAACTCAAAAACTGACACAAAGCGCAGTAATCATTTGTGCTTCTACTTAAAGTAATCATCGTAAGCTTATGTCACTCATAGCCTTTAGATGTGTCGAAGTTGTTGGATTGTGACTACAACCGGACGTACAAGCGCAAGAAAATGGCGTAAATGATGTAACTTGCTGCTAGCATAGGCGTTACAGGGTGTATTTACTGTAACAATCACCAAGCATTAACCAACTTTGGAAATGAATTGAGTTTAATCGGATCACTATTTAGTCGCCAACCAGCGCCGCTTATGGGTATGGATATCGGCTCGTCTAACATTAAGTTAGTCGAGTTGGGTCAATCCAAGTCAGGCAGCTGGGTGCTTGAAAAATGTGCCATTGAACCTTTGGACCACGGCTGGGTGGTGGATGGCACCATTGAAAACTTTGATGAAGTGCTGCTGGCGGTTAAACGTTTGCTTAAGAAAACGGGCACCAAGACTAAAAATGTTGCCATGGCACTCTCGCCATCTGCCGTTATTACTAAAAAAATGATTGTTCCAGCAGGTTTGAGCGATCAAGAGCTTGAAGGGCAGGTGGAAGCTGAAGCCAACCAATACATCCCATTTGCACTTGAAGAGGCAAGTTTGGATTTTTGTGTAGTTGGTCCTAGTGCCAACTCAGCTGGCGATGTTGAGGTACTAATTGCAGCTTCGCGTAAAGAGAAGGTGCAGGATAGATCTGCGCTTGCAGAAGCTGCGGGTTTGAAGCTGAATATTATTGATGTTGAGTCCTATGCGGCGCGTTTGGCGCTAAGTCGTCTGATTCAACAATTGCCCAATGAGGGTGCAAATACTACGGTAGCGCTTTTTGAAATCGGTTCGCAAGCGACAACGATGCAGGTATTGCGTGATGACAAGGTGCTCTACGAGCGCGAGCAACCTTTTGGATCCGCACAGTTGATGAAATTGATTGTTAGGCAATATGGTTTAACGATGGAAGAGGCGGTCGTCAAGCGACGCAATGGCGAGTTGCCAAGTGACTACAAAGAAGGAGTGCTCGTTCCTTTTGTTGCTGGAATTAGCAATGAAATTGGGCGTGCGCTTCAATTCTTTTTTACCAGTACCCAGCATAACAGCGTTGACTACATCATGCTTTCTGGCGAAGCGTCGATATTTGTCGGTCTGCCTGCTGCCGTGACTGAGCAAACTGCTTTCCCGTGTGCTGTAGTCAATCCTTTTGAATCTATGCGTATTGCAGATAATATTCGAGAAAAGAAATTACTGAATGAGGCGCCAGCCTATTTGACAGCATGTGGCTTGGCGATGCGGAGGTTTCAGCAGTGATATTAATCAATCTTTTGCCTCACCGCGAAGCAGCAAAACTTAAAAGACGCGAGTCGTTTTATGTTTCTATGGCCGCTTCAGCCTTGCTAGGTGGTTTGCTTTCTGGGTTGGTTTTCATCTGGTTTCAAGTGCAAATTACTGAGCAGCAAGCTAGAAATACGGTATTGATAACTGAAAATACTAGGTTAGATGCTCAAATTAAAGAGGTCGCAACTTTACAAAAAGAAATTTCAGGCTTGCGGGCTCGTCAAGAAGCAGTTGAAGATTTGCAGGCTGAGCGTAATTTGCCTGTGCATCTGCTAAATGAAATTGTGAAACAAGTGCCAGATGGTGTTTTTATAAAGAGTATGAAACAAGAAGGTTCATTGGTCTCTTTGACTGGTGCTGCCCAATCTAATGAACGCGTTGCTGAATTTTTGCGCAATTTGTCTAATATCAACCCATATATAACGAAGCCCGAATTGGTGGAAATTATTGCTGGTACTACAGCTCTTACGCCTAAAGATCAGCGTCGGGTTTCAAATTTTGTTGTGAGTATTCAACTCAAGAAAATCACCGAAGACAAAACTGCACTTAAAACAGTATCTGCGCCTGCGGTAGTTTCTAAACCCGCAAAACCTTGAGTAGACATATATGGTGCTTAAATCTCCGATTAATATCGACTTTGCAAAGATTCAGCGTACGGTCATTGCTCAATTTCGTGGTCTGAATCCGAGCGATCCAGGCTCTTGGCCTGGATTGCCTAAGTACTTAGTCTATGCATTGGTAACCTTGGCTACACTGGGAATACTTTGGGCTGTTTGGCTCAGTGACTCGAATGAGTCGCTTGTAAGCGAGCAAACCAAAGAGGTAGCATTGCGTGAAGAATATCAAAAAAAATTGGCGCAAGCCGTAAATCTGGAAGCTTTGAAGAAGCAACGAGAGCAAGTTTTAATATACGTAACGCAACTTGAAAAGCAATTGCCGAGCAAGGCGGAAATGGATGCTTTGCTGTCAGATATAAATCAAGCTGGCCTAGGACGAAGTTTGCAATTTGAGCTATTTCGGCCTGGTCAAGTCAATGTAAAAGAATATTATGCAGAACTTCCTATTGCTGTCAAAGTAACAGGCGGTTATCACGATATTGGTGCATTTGCCTCGGATGTTGCTAATTTGTCGCGCATCGTTACGTTGAATAATTTGATCATTTCACCCGTTACTGGACGAGATGGCATATTAACTTTGGATGCAACTGCTAAAACATTTAGATATTTGGATGCGGAAGAGATTGCCGTTCAGCAGAAAGCAAAAGCCGTGAAAGATCAAGGGGCTAAAAAATGAGTTTTAGACGGCCTCTTTTTCTTGTTGTTTTAGTGCCAACCATAGCCATTTTGTCTGGTTGTTTTGGTTCAAAAGATGACGAATTGAAGCAATGGATGGTTGCGCAACGCGGTAACACACCCGTAAAAATAACCCCCATTGCTGAGCCCAAAAAATTTATACCGCAAGCGTATGACCAAAAAGCAAACATGGAGCCTTTTAACAACCAAAAGCTATTGCAGGCCTTGAGGCGTGATTCATCTCAATCAGCGGCAAATCTTGCATTAATTTCTCCTGAACTTGCGCGACGAAAAGAATCCTTAGAGAGCTATCCTTTAGATACTGTAGCAATGGTGGGAACTCTGGTAAAGAGCAACGTGCTGGTTGGGCTTTTGCGTGTAGAAAAGTTGCTGTACCAAGTTAAGGTGGGCAATTACGTGGGTCAGAATTACGGCCGTGTGATCAAAATTACCGATTCTGAAATCTTGCTACGTGAAATTGCCCAAGATGCCGCCGGTGAATGGATTGAGCGAAAAGTGAACTTGCAATTGCAAGCGAAAGAAAAATGAAATACAAACAAATACCTATGAGTGCGTTATTGTCAAAATCAGCACGACAGTCTTTGCTTAAGTCGACGCTCATTGCCGCGTTAGGCTTAGCATCCATGCTGGCTCAAGCGCAAAATGTGATTGAAGCAGTTACCAGCTCAACACAGTCAGGCGTAGAAGTCATCAAGATCGATTTGTCACAGGCTTTGACAGTGGTGCCACCCGGATTTTCTATTCAAACGCCAGCACGTGTGGTGTTGGACTTGCCTAATGTTGGCAGTGGTAACTTACAATCGGCTATCAATATCAACCAAGGAAATGTTCGTTCTGCGAACGTCATCCAAGCGGGCGACCGTACCCGAGTTGTACTAAATCTGAAGCAAACAGTAGGCTACAAAACACAGCTAGCTGGTAAATCTGTATTGCTGTTTTTGGACCCAGTGGCTATGACTACAGCAGCCAGCGCTGCGCCGGCTGCTGTCTTTGCTGAAAATCTAAACCGAGATACTTTAGCACTGAAAGATGTAGATTTTCGTCGTGGCGTTGATAACTCTGGACGCATTGTCGTCGATTTGGCCAACAACCAAGTTGGCGTTGATATCCGTCAACAAGGTCAAAATTTGGTTGTTGAGTTTTTGAAGACTTCCATGCCTGAGGGCTTACGCCGCCGTTTAGATGTGGCCGATTTCGGTACACCAGTTCAGTTTATTTCCACGTTCCAAACGGGTGACCGTGTTCGCATGGTGATTGAGCCTAAAGGCGCATGGGAGCATTCAGCGTATCAAAGCGACAGTCAATTTGTGATTGAAGTTCGTCAACAAAAGGTTGATCCAGCCAAGCTTACGCAAGGCGCAGGCTTCAATGGTGAAAAATTGTCGTTGAATTTTCAAAATATTGAAATTCGTTCTTTGTTGCAAGTCATTGCAGACTTCACCAATTTCAACATCATTACTTCTGATTCTGTGACTGGCGCAGTGACCCTGCGTCTGAAAGATGTTCCTTGGGATCAAGCCTTGGACATCATTTTGCAAACTAAAGGTTTGGGAATACGCAAAACTGGCAATGTGTTGCGTATTGCGCCGAAAGATGAATTGGCTGCTCAAGAAAAACAAGACTTCGAGGCCAAGGCGGCTATTCAAAATATTGAACCTTTAGTGACTCAATCATTTCAATTGAATTACACAAAAGCTGGAGATATTGCTACACAAATTCAACCTAGTGGGTCTGCAACTGCTGGCTCAGCACGCGGTATTCTTTCTTCTCGTGGTAGTGTTATTGCAGAACCACGTACAAATCAACTTTTTGTGACCGATATTCCTTCGAAACTCTCGCAAGTTCAAGAATTGATCGCCAAACTGGATATTGCTATCCGTCAAGTCCTGATCGAGGCGCGAATTGTTGAGGCCGTTGATACATTTGGTAAATCATTAGGCGTCAAATGGGGTGGCAGTGATCAAACGGGTACTCGCGGGGGTAGCGCTGGCCAACAACTTCTTAAAGGTCCAAATGGCGGCACACGCATTGCGCTCGGTGGCAGTTATGACGCGGTTAGTGCAACTACTGGCGAGACAACGGGGAATACTAATTCGCAACTACTTAATTTGGCCGCTGTTGGATTGAACGCATATAACCCAGCTGCTTTAGGAATTTCTCTTTTCAGCAGTGTTGCGGGACGATTCTTGAATTTGGAGCTCTCTGCTTTGGAGGCTGATGGCAATGGTAAAGTGGTTGCTAGCCCTCGGATTGTGACGGCTGATCAAACTAAAGCTTTGATAGAACAAGGTACAGAGTATCCATATCAAATTGCGACTGCTAGCGGAGCTACTGCCTTGTCTTTCAGAAAAGCAAATTTAAAACTTGAGGTAACACCGCAGATTACTCCAGAAGGTAACATCATTCTAGATCTCGATATCAACAAAGACAGTCGTGGAGAAACAACTTTGCAAGGTATTGCAATAAATACCAAACATGTAAAAACTCAAGTATTGGTTGAAAATGGCGGAACAGTAGTAATTGGTGGTATCTTTTTGCTAGAAGAAACTTTTGACGAAACCAAAGTTCCAGTTCTTGGTGATGTACCTTTATTTGGTAATTTGTTCAAAACAAAGACGAAGAAGTCCGAAAAGCGCGAGCTGCTTGTTTTCATCACACCAAAAATGATCACAGACCGCGTTGCTGCGCGCTAAGTATGTTGTGAGTTGTCGTGGTACGTATCGCATTTGTAGGGTTACCTGGCTCTGGTAAATCTACCATAGGACGACAACTGGCTAGGCGATTAGGTCTTGCGTTTGTAGATTCAGACCATCTCATTGAACATCGATTGGGCTGCTCGATTCGGGAATATTTCGAGCGCGAAGGTGAGTCTAGCTTTCGCGACATCGAGCAAGACATCATTGACGAGGTCACGCAAACGCATATTGGCGTCATCTCAACAGGTGGCGGAAGTGTGCTTAGACCCGCAAATCGCGAACATTTGCATGGGCGCACTCAAGTGGTTTACCTCAAGTCATCTCCTGAAGAAATCTTTCGTCGTCTGCGCCACGACACCAACCGCCCTTTGCTGCAAGTGGATGATCCTTTGACACGACTGCGCGATTTGTACAAGGTGCGCGACCCTTTGTACACTGAAACGGCACATTTCGTGGTTGAAATTGGCCGCCCCTCTGCGGCCAGCTTGCTTAACATGGTGATCATGCAGCTGGAGTTGGCGGGCGTTTTGTCACCTCATTGAGACCATTGCCTTAAAATTGCGCTATGACCACTTGCGCAACTTCACAGCCTCTCAAGGCCTACTCGACTTCAATGCAATCTCAACTAGATTCCAATATCGTTCATATTGATCTGGCAGACCGCAGTTACGACATCCACATTGGCAGTTCATTGATCGACAATGACAGCCTGTTTGCCGGTTTGCCCAAAGCCAGTAGTGCCGTTATCGTCTGTAACACGACCGTAGCGCCCATCTATGCAAAGCGTTTGCAAGCGGCTTTACAAAGTCGCTATAAAACCATTTACCACATTGTTCTGCCTGATGGAGAAGCGTTTAAAACGTGGGAAACCCTGAATCTAATTTTTGACGCTTTGCTCGGACATTCATGCGATCGTAAAACCACGCTGTTTGCCTTGGGCGGTGGCGTAGTTGGCGATATGACGGGTTTTGCCGCTGCCAGCTACATGCGCGGCGTGCCGTTTGTTCAAGTGCCGACCACGCTGCTGGCGCAGGTCGATTCATCCGTCGGAGGCAAAACTGGCATCAATCACCCACTAGGCAAAAACATGGTGGGCGCTTTTTACCAACCGCAATTGGTGCTCTGCGATTTGAGTACCCTGACCACCTTGCCGGCGCGTGAACTCAGCGCAGGTTTGGCTGAAGTGATCAAATACGGCCCGATTGCTGACATGGTGTTTTTCGATTGGATTGAAGTAAATATCGACGCCTTGTTAGCTCGTGAGCCGGCCGCGCTTGCGCATGCTGTCAAACGCAGCTGCGAAATTAAAGCCTATGTGGTGAGCCAAGACGAGCGTGAGGGCGGATTGCGTGCCATCTTGAATTTCGGACACACCTTTGGTCACGCGATTGAGGCCGGCTTGGGCTACGGCGCGTGGCTGCATGGCGAGGGTGTGGGTTGCGGCATGGTGATGGCTGCGCACTTGTCGCAGCGCTTGGGTTTGGTGGATGCTGCATTCGTAAAGCGACTAACTGCTTTAATTCAAAAAGCTGGTTTGCCCACCGTTGCGCCTATTCTTGATGAAAAAGACAACGCCGGCCGTTTCTTAGAGCTGATGCGTGTCGATAAAAAAGCTGAAGCTGGCGAGATTAAATTTATTTTGATCAACCAGCCCGGCCACTGCGTCGTGCGAACGGTGCCTGATGCCATGGTGCGAGAAGTGATTGATGCTTGCTCCCTACGCGTGTAGTCCAGCGCAGTCACGGGGTCGTCGCTTCTCAGAACTTGCCGCACCCACGCGGACTGAGTTTGCGCGCGACCGCGACCGCATTGTTCACAGCACCGCATTTCGGCGCTTGGTCTACAAAACGCAGGTTTTTTTGAACCATGAAGGCGATTTATTCCGCACCCGCTTGACGCATTCGCTTGAAGTGGCGCAATTGGCGCGCTCGATTGCCCGTACTTTGCGGCTGAATGAAGACTTGGTTGAAGCCATTGCCTTGGCGCATGACCTCGGCCACACCCCCTTTGGCCACGCAGGGCAAGACGCGCTCAATGGCTGTATGCAAGACTTTGGCGGCTTTGAGCACAACCTGCAAAGCCTGCGCGTGGTAGATGATTTGGAAGAGCGCTACCCGCAATACAACGGCTTGAACTTGAGTTTCGAGACCCGTGAAGGCATCTTGAAGCATTGCTCCCGCACCAATGCCAAACGCCTTGAAGCGACGGAACCAAACGGCGTCGCGCAACGGTTTTTAGAGACAACGGGCGAACCTCATCAGATCATCTCCCCCAGCTTAGAAGCGCAGCTGTGTAATTTGGCCGACAACATCGCCTACAACGCCCACGACATTGACGACGGGGTACGCTCAGGCTTGTTGTCGCTGGAGCAATTGCGCGAATGCAGCTTGTTTGAAACCTACCGCCTTGAAGCCCTGCGCGACTTTCCCGCGCTGAGCGGCCGCCGATTGCTCAATGAGGCGATTCGCCGCATGCTGAGCGCTCAGGTCTACGATGTGATTGCCGCCACCACGGCGAACATCGCCCAGACTGGCCCTGAATCGGTCTTGCAAGTGCGGCAAAACCGAGTCATGGTGCGTTTCAGTGCCGACATGCATGCCCAAAGCGTGGAGCTGAACCGATTTTTACTCGCCAACCTGTACCGCCACCCGCAAGTCATGGAAACCACGGAGCAAGCCAAAAACATCGTGACCGAGCTGTTTGCCGCCTATTGCCACGACCCCGCACAGTTTCAGTTTGACGAACCATCCGCCAGCGTCAGCTTGCAACGTGCCGTAGCAGACTACATTGCCGGCATGACCGACCGCTTTGCAGCGCGTGAACACGCCCGACTAACCGGCAAACAATCCTTTGCTGTCTGAGCAAATTAAAAACATGAATGCCGAACAAACCTCCGCCCAAGTCGTCCAGCAAGATACCCAGCGCTGGCTGGAACGCGCCGTGATTGGCCTGAACCTGTGCCCTTTCGCCAAGGCCGTCCACGTCAAGGGTTTGATTCGCTACGCCGTCAGCCAAGCGACCACATCCTCCGAGTTGCTTGCAGATCTTAAAAAAGAGTTAAATTGGCTTGTAGCCGGCGAATATATTCACTTTGAAACTACACTTTTAATAGCGCCTTACTGCCTGCAAGACTTCCTTTCCTTCAATGATTTGCTAGGCAAAGCCGACAAGCTGCTGGACAAGATGGACTTGGAAGGTATGATCCAAATCGCCAGTTTGCACCCCCAGTACCAGTTTGCGGGGACTGAGGCAGACGACGTCACCAACTTCACCAACCGCTCACCTTACCCCACGCTGCACCTGCTGCGCGAGGCCAGCATCGACCAAGCGGTCGCGGCCTTTCCAGAAGCAGAAACGATTTTTGAAGCCAATATGCAGACCATGGAGCGCATCGGGCTGCAAGGCTGGAAAGACCTGGATGTGGAAGCGACAGCGGCCATCCTAAGCGATAAAGCACCATGACAACAACAAAAATCAAGCCAAATGCAGCCGCAAAATCCGAAGTGAGGCCCGATCCACTGGCCGCAGAACTACGCCCCGGCCAGTCGATAGAACTGCTCAAAGAGCTGCACATCCTCACCCGCGAAGGCAAGCTCAACCAAGACACCCGTCGCAAGCTTAAGCAGGTTTACCACCTCTACCAGTTCATTGAAAAGCTGTTGCTAGAACTGCCAGCATCGTCTGCAGGTTTGACCTTGGCTGACCACGGCGCCGGCAAGTCGTATCTGGGCTTCATCATTTACGACCTGTTCTTTAATGCGGCCAATACGCAACGAACAGGCCATATTTACGGTATCGAAACTCGCTCCGAGCTGGTGCAAAAATCGCGTGAATTGGCGGCACGGCTGGGTTTTAAAGGCATGTCTTTCCTCAATCTCAGCGTCGCCGATGCAGCAGAATCGGCTGAGTTGCCCGCCACCATCGACATCGTCACCGGTTTGCACGCCTGCGACACCGCAACGGACGATGCGATTGCCTTCGGCCTACAAAAGAAGGCCAAATACATGGTTTTAGTCCCCTGCTGCCAAGCCGAAGTGGCCGCTCACTTACGCAATAACCGAGGCCTAGCTGTCGCCAAGACACCTTTGGCCGAGCTTTGGCGTCACCCCCTGCACACCCGCGAGCTGGGCAGCCAAATCACCAACGTATTGCGCTGTCTGTATTTGGAGGCGAGCGGCTACCAAGTCACCGTGACCGAGCTGGTCGGCTGGGAGCACAGCATGAAAAACGAGCTGATTTTGGCCAAATACACCGGTCATAAAAAGAAGGAAGCTGCCGACCATCTGCGTGAAGTCTTGGCGCAGTTTGGGCTGGAAGAGCTGCTGCAGACACGGTTTAAGCTGGTTGGAGTCTAAAAGTAGGTATTTAGAGGCATATTCAGGCTGTAGCCGGCGTATTTATTGCCTAAGTAGCTATTAAAAACATAGTAAATTGAGGTGACTATTTGGCACTATCTGCCTCGATTTACAAGCTTTGCGCTGCTGCGTAAAAGCAACTCGCACTCGCTACCAGTGTCAGCCTCAGGCGCATAGGTAGCCAGTATAGGAGTTGAAATTTGGGGTAAATGCTGCGGTCTACCGCGTAGCAAACCCAGAGTAAAACACCCAAAACGCATAGCGCTACCGCTGGACCGGAAAATATGGCCAAAAGCAGCGCCACCCAAGCCACCAAGCTAGGAGCGACGCCCCATCCAAACAATGCAGTGTCGAAGCCTTTAATGTCGGTAATCTGGCCATTGCGCATGGCCAAACCCCAGTATATTGCGCCTAAAAAGCTGGTGATGGTGGCCGCATATGAAGTTAAAGCGTATAGGATGTAATGACCCAACTCAGCAGGTAGAAATCGCAGACTTAGCGCCAAAGCGAAGAAAGGAATCAACCCCGCATAACCTAGCCAAGTTGCCCACGTCGAAGGTCTTAGCGTATTCTTAGGTTTCTGTGCAGTTTTAAGCATGGTTTTTAATTTTAGATAATTAGGGTCGGATTCCAATTAAAATTCGTTAATGGCTCGTCTACCCCGCTTAACACTCCCTGGCTACCCGCACCACGTCATTCAGCGGGGGAACAATAGACAATCAATTTTTGCTACTGTAGCCGATTACCAAATGCTGCTCGACTTGCTGCAAGAAAACGCGCAAAAGTTCAAAGTCGCCATCCACGCCTATGTGCTGATGCCGAACCACTTTCACCTGCTGGCCACGCCAGAAACTGCCGATGGTTTGCCGCAGATGATGCAGGCGGTGGGGCGGCGCTATGTGCGCTGGTTCAACACTGCGCAAGGGCGCAGCGGCACGCTGTGGGAGGGGCGCTATAGATCAACGGTGTTGGAGGCGGCGACGTATTTGCTGCCTTGCATGGCGTACATGGACTTGAACCCGCTGCGCGCGGGGCTGCTGGCGAACGGCGTCCAAGTGGCCGACTACCCGTGGTCCAGCTACGCACATTACGCGGGGTTACGGCACGACAAGCTGCTCACGCCGCACCCGCAGTACTGGGCGCTGGGGAACACGCCGTTTGCACGCGAGGCGGCCTACGCCAATTTGGTGCGCAGCGGCATCAGCATGGGGCAACAGGCGGCGTTGACTGATGCGGCGCTGCGTGGTTGGGCGCTGGGCTCGCCAAAATTCGTGGCTGAATTGCAAAATCTGACAGAGCGGCGCGTGACCAAAACGGCAGCGGGCAGGCCGTCTTTGGCGAGTAAAGCAGCCTCCAAAATAGCCATTTAAGCACTATTTTTAGCTGTAGCCGGCGCATTCATTCAATAGTTTGCTCTACTACTAATAGTAAATTAATATGTCCCTAATTAATACTTGCCTCAATTTATATTCATTTAATTAGAATCTGACCCTAATTAAAAATATTGGCATGTCTGTTGCACTGCAGTAAAATCTCAATCCGTTTCAAAAAAACGGCTTTGCTATCGCAAACAGCAAAGCTTCTTTTTTGACGCCAGATTTCTCAGTGATTTTGAAGGACCGTGCCATGACCAACTCTCTAACCATTCCCGCAGTTTCTGCTTCTGAAGCGCACGCTTTGGAAGTGGCGCATTTGACCCAAAACGGCTTGTACGCCGGTAGCAACGAGCACGATGCTTGCGGTGTGGGTTTTGTGGCGCATATCAAGGGTAAAAAGACGCACGACATCGTCAAAAACGCACTACAAATTTTGCAAAACTTGGACCATCGGGGCGCTGTTGGCGCTGACAAGTTGATGGGTGACGGCGCGGGTATTTTGATTCAGCTGCCCGATGCGCTGTACCGTGAAGAAATGGCCAAGCAGGGCGTGAAGCTGCCGCAAGCTGGTGAATACGGTGTCGGCATGATCTTTTTGCCTAAAGAGCACGCCAGCCGCTTGGCGTGCGAGCAAGAGATGGAGCGCGCCATCAAAGCCGAAGGCCAAGTCTTGCTGGGCTGGCGCGATGTACCGGTGAACCGCGACATGCCGATGTCACCGACCGTGCGCGAAAAAGAGCCGGTTTTGAAACAAGTCTTCATTGGTCGCGGTAACGACGTGATTGTGCAAGACGCCTTGGAGCGCAAGTTGTACGTCATCCGTAAAACCGCCAGCGCCAACATCCAGCGCCTGAGTTTGACGCACAGCAAAGAGTACTACGTGCCCAGCATGTCCAGCCGCACTGTCGTCTACAAAGGCTTGTTATTGGCTGACCAAGTGGGCACTTACTTCCTCGATTTAGCCGATGAACGCTGCGTTTCAGCACTCGGTTTGGTGCATCAGCGCTTCTCGACCAACACCTTCCCAGAGTGGCCACTGGCGCACCCGTACCGCTACGTCGCCCACAATGGCGAGATCAACACCGTCAAAGGCAACTACAACTGGATGAAAGCGCGTGAGGGCGTGATGTCATCGCCTGTCTTGGGCGCGGACTTGCAAAAGCTGTACCCGATCAGCTTTGCCGACCAGTCTGACACCGCCACCTTTGACAACTGTTTAGAGTTGCTGACCATGGCCGGCTACCCTATCAGCCAAGCCGTGATGATGATGATTCCTGAGCCGTGGGAGCAGCACGCCACCATGGACGCGCGTCGCAAAGCGTTTTACGAGTACCACGCCGCCATGATGGAGCCGTGGGACGGCCCGGCCAGCATCGTGTTTACCGATGGCCGCCAAATCGGTGCGACGCTGGACCGCAACGGCCTGCGCCCAAGCCGTTACTGCGTGACGGATGACGACTTGGTCATCATGGGTTCGGAATCTGGCGTGTTGCCGGTGCCAGAGAACAAAATCGTCCGCAAATGGCGCTTGCAACCCGGCAAAATGTTCTTGATTGACCTTGAACAAGGCCGCATGATTGACGACGAAGAGCTCAAAGCCAACCTCGCCAACAGCAAGCCGTACACCCAGTGGATTGACAATTTGCGCATCCGCTTGGACGACGTGGTCAACCCCGTCGCTGGCGAAGCGGCGCAGGAGCAGAAAATTGGCGCGACCGAGCCGCAAAGCACGGGTATGGAAAACGTCACACCCGAGTTGCTGGATCGCCAACAGGCTTTTGGCTACACCCAAGAAGACATCAAGTTCTTGATGAGCCCGATGGCCGCCAACGGCGAAGAAGGCATTGGCTCGATGGGCAACGACAGCCCGTTGGCCGTGTTGTCCGACAAAAACAAGACGTTGTACAACTACTTCAAGCAGTTGTTCGCGCAGGTGACGAATCCTCCGATTGACCCGATTCGCGAAGCAATTGTGATGTCGTTGGTGTCTTTCATTGGCCCGAAACCGAACTTGTTGGACATCAACCAAGTCAACCCGCCGATGCGCTTGGAGGTGAGTCAGCCGATTTTGAACTTTGCCGACATGGCCAAGTTGCGCAATATTGAAACGCATACCCAAGGCAAGTTCCGCAGCTACACCTTGGACATCACCTACCCGCTGGTGTGGGGCGACGAAGGGGTGGAGGCCAAATTGGCCTCGCTGTGCGCCCAAGCGGTGGACGCCATCAAAGGTGGCAACAACATTCTTATCATCAGCGACCGCTCGGTTAACGCCAGCCAAGTGGCGATTCCCGCCTTGCTGGCGCTGTCCGCGATTCACCAACATTTGGTCAGCGTTGGTTTGCGAACAACCACAGGCCTGGTTGTAGAAACCGGTTCTGCCCGCGAAGTGCACCACTTTGCGGTGTTGGCTGGTTACGGAGCCGAGGCAGTCCATCCCTACCTCGCCATGGAAACACTGCAAGCCATCCACAAAGACTTGCCGGGCGACTTGAGTGCTGAGAAAGCCATCTACAACTACGTCAAAGCGATTGGCAAGGGCTTGTCCAAAATCATGTCCAAAATGGGTGTCAGCACCTACATGAGCTATTGCGGTGCGCAGCTTTTTGAAGCGATTGGCTTGAACTCTGAAACCGTCAATAAATACTTCACCGGCACGGCCAGCCGTGTCGAAGGCATCGGTGTTTTTGAGATTGCCGAAGAAGGCATCCGCATGCACCAAGCCGCTTTTGGCGACGACCCGGTCTTGGCCAACCGCCTTGACGCCGGTGGCGAGTACGCTTGGCGCGTGCGAGGTGAAGAGCACATGTGGACACCAGATGCGATTGCCAAATTGCAACACAGCACCCGCTCAAACAACTGGAGCACCTACAAAGAATACGCCCAGTTGATCAACGACCAATCCAAGCGCCACATGACGCTGCGCGGTTTGTTCGAGTTCAAAATCGACCCGAGCAAAGCCATTCCAGTGGAAGAAGTAGAGTCGGCGAAAGAAATCGTCAAACGCTTCGCCACAGGAGCGATGTCTTTGGGTTCGATTTCGACCGAAGCGCATTCGACACTGGCGATTGCCATGAACCGCATAGGCGGCAAAAGCAACACCGGTGAGGGGGGGGAAGATCCAGCGCGCTACCGCCAAGAGCTTAAAGGTATCCCGATCAAGCAAGGCCAGACCATGTCTGACTTGTTGGGCAAAGACGTGTTTGAGGTCGACTATCCACTGAACGCGGGCGACTCCATGCGCTCCAAAATCAAGCAAGTCGCTTCAGGCCGCTTTGGCGTGACGGCGGAGTACTTGAGCAGTGCCGACCAAATTCAAATCAAGATGGCGCAAGGTGCCAAGCCGGGCGAGGGTGGTCAGTTGCCGGGTGCCAAGGTCACCAATTACATCGGTAAATTGCGCCACTCTGTACCCGGCGTGGGCCTGATTTCTCCACCGCCGCACCATGACATTTATTCGATTGAAGATTTGGCGCAACTGATTCATGATTTGAAAAATGTCGCCCCCCATGCGTCTATCAGCGTGAAGCTGGTCAGTGAAATCGGTGTCGGCACCATTGCGGCCGGCGTTGCCAAATGCAAGAGCGACCACGTCGTGATTGCCGGTCATGACGGCGGCACCGGTGCATCACCGTGGTCCAGTGTCAAGCATGCCGGGAGCCCATGGGAAATCGGCTTGGCTGAAACCCAGCAAACCTTGGTGCTCAACCGCTTGCGCGGCCGCATCCGCGTGCAAGCCGACGGCCAAATGAAAACCGGCCGCGACGTCGCCATCGGCGCTTTGTTGGGTGCTGATGAATTCGGCTTCGCCACCGCGCCGCTGGTGGTAGAAGGTTGCATCATGATGCGCAAATGCCATCTGAATACCTGCCCTGTCGGCGTGGCGACGCAAGACCCTGAATTGCGCAAAAAATTCTCAGGCAAACCTGAGCATGTGGTCAATTACTTCTTCTTCATTGCCGAAGAAGTGCGTCACATCATGGCGCAATTGGGTGTACGCAAATTTGACGACTTGATCGGCCGCGCCGACTTGTTAGACATGAAGCAAGGCATTGAGCATTGGAAAGCCCAAGGCCTCAACTTTGCGCGTCTGTTTGCGGTGCCACAAGTGCCCGCCGATGTGCCACGTTTCCATGTTGAAAACCAAGACCATGGCTTGGAGCGCAGCTTGGACAATGTGCTGATTGAAAAATCCAAAGCCGCGATTGAGCGTGGTGAAAAAGTCAAGTTCATGGAAGTGGCGCGCAACGTCAACCGCTCATTGGGTGCGATGCTCTCAGGCGCACTCACCAAAGTGCGCCCAGAAGGCTTGCCGGACGACACCATTCGCATCCAGCTTGAAGGCACTGGCGGCCAATCGTTTGGCGCTTTCTTGGCCAACGGCATCACGCTTTATTTGATTGGCGATGCCAACGATTACACCGGCAAAGGCTTGTCAGGCGGTCGCATTGTTGTGCGGCCAAGCATCGATTTCCGTGGCGACGCTGTGCGCAACACCATCGTCGGCAACACCGTGATGTATGGTGCCACCAGTGGCGAGTCCTTCTTCAGCGGTGTGGCTGGTGAACGGTTTGCGGTGCGTTTGTCGGGTGCAACCACGGTGGTGGAAGGTACGGGCGACCATGGTTGCGAGTACATGACGGGCGGCACCGTAGTGGTTTTGGGGAAAACTGGCCGCAACTTTGCAGCCGGCATGAGTGGCGGCATTGCCTATGTATATGACGAAGACGGCCAATTCGCATCACGCTGCAACACAGCGATGGTGAGTTTGGAAAACGTGCTGTCTGAGACGGAACAAACCGCGACCATGGACAAAGCGATTTGGAACAATGGACAGACTGATGACGCGCAATTGAAAAAATTACTGGAAGACCACAACCGCTGGACCGGCAGCAAGCGCGCCCGTGAGTTGTTGGACGACTGGAGCACGGCGCGTACCAAGTTCATCAAAGTCTTCCCGATTGAGTACAAACGTGCTTTGGGCGAGATGGCGGCTGCTAAATTTAAAAATGAGCAAAATATGGCATCAAAAATCGCTGTAGCCGGCAAAGATAATGCCTCTTCAGCTACTAAAAAAGTAGCAAAAGAAGCAGGCGCAGTTGCTGCTAAATAACGCTAAAAAGTAAAGATTAAGGATACATCATGGGTAAAGTTACTGGCTTTATGGAATTTGAGCGTTTGGAAGAGGGCTACACACCCGTCGCAGAGCGTGTCAAAAATTACAAAGAATTCGTCATTGGCTTGGACAATAAGCAAGCTAAACAGCAAGCGGCGCGTTGCATGGACTGCGGCACGCCGTTTTGCAATAGCGGTTGCCCTGTCAACAACATCATTCCAGATTTCAACGATTTGGTCTTTAACGGTGACTGGAAAAACGCAATTGACGTGTTGCACAGTACGAACAACTTTCCTGAGTTCACGGGTCGCATTTGTCCCGCACCGTGTGAAGCGGCTTGTACGCTCAATGTCAATGACGACGCTGTCGGCATCAAGTCTATTGAACACGCCATCATCGACCGTGCTTGGTCTGAGGGTTGGGTCGCACCCGTGTTGGCTAAGCATCAAACTGGCAAAAAAGTAGCTGTGGTCGGTTCAGGCCCTGCCGGCATGGCTGCGGCGCAACAATTGGCTCGTGCGGGTCATGATGTGACCTTGTTTGAAAAGAATGACCGCGTCGGCGGTTTGCTGCGCTACGGTATTCCAGACTTCAAAATGGAAAAGTCACACATTGACCGTCGTGTCGAACAAATGAAGGCTGAGGGCGTTAAATTCCGCCTTGGCGTGATGGTGGGGGCTTTACCCAAAGGTAGCAAAGTCATTAACTGGGCGAAAGAAAACATCACCCCCGAGCAATTGAACAAAGAGTTTGATGCGGTGTTGTTGACTGGCGGCGCTGAGCAATCACGCGATTTACCGGTGCCTGGGCGTGAGTTAAGTGGCGTTCACTTTGCGATGGAATTTTTGCCATTGCAAAATAAGGTCAATGCCGGCGATAAGCTCAAAGACCAGCTGCGTGCTGATGGTAAACACGTCATCGTCATCGGCGGTGGCGATACGGGTTCTGACTGCGTAGGCACCAGCAACCGCCACGGCGCGGTCAGTGTCACCCAGTTTGAAGTGATGCCACAACCTCCAATTGAAGAAAATCGCCCGATGACTTGGCCCAATTGGCCCATCAAACTGCGTACCAGCTCCAGCCATGACGAAGGCTGCGAGCGCGAATTTGCGATTTCGACCAAAGAGTTCATCGGCGGAACTGGGAAAGATGCAGGCAAAGTCACTGGCTTGAAAACCGTTCGCGTCGAATGGAAAGATGGCAAGATGGTTGAAGTGGCGGGTTCAGAAAAGGTTTTGAAAGCCGATTTGGTGCTACTGGCCATGGGCTTTGTGTCACCCGTAGCGTCCATTTTGGATGCTTTTGGCATCGACAAAGATGCCCGTGGCAATGCCAAAGCGGGTACAGAATTCATTGGCGGCTACAGCACCAACGTGCTTAAGGTGTTTGCTGCTGGTGACATCCGACGTGGCCAAAGCTTGGTAGTTTGGGCTATTCGTGAAGGTCGTCAAGCTGCGCGCGCTGTCGACGAGTTTTTAATGGGCTTTAGCAACTTGCCACGTTAATCCTCAAACTTAGGCGTCATCCCTTATGATGTAAAAGCTGGACAAGTTCCAGCCTTTTTAATCATGGCCTCACCAGAACCCACTTCCATAGCTAACTCCCTTGTTGAATTACGCAACCTGACCTTTGGTTACGGCGACCGCGTGATTTTGGACGACATCTCTTTGTCTGTGCCGCGTGGCAAGGTCACGGCGCTCATGGGGGCTTCGGGCGGAGGTAAAACGACCATTCTGCGGCTGATTGGCGGTCAAAACAAGGCGCAGAAAGGCGAACTGCTCTTTGACGGCCAAGACGTCACTCGTATGAATCAGACTCAGCTGTATGCTGCGCGCCGACGGATGGGCATGCTGTTTCAGTTTGGTGCTTTGTTTGCTGATCTCTCTGTGTTTGACAACGTGGCTTTTCCGCTGCGCGAGCACACTGATTTGACAGAAGCCTTGATTCGAGACATTGTTTTGATGAAGCTCAATGCAGTGGGCTTGCGTGGTGCACGCGACTTGATGCCCAGCGATTTGTCGGGCGGTATGGCAAGGCGCATTGCTTTAGCACGCGCCATTGCCTTAGACCCTGAATTGGTGATGTATGACGAGCCTTTTTCTGGACTAGATCCTATTTCATTAGCTATCGCAGCACGATTGATACGTCAACTCAACGACTCGATGGGTCTCACCAGCATTTTTGTGTCGCATGAGCTGGAGCAAACATTTGCAATTGCGGACCACGTGATTATTTTGGCCAATGGGAAAATTGCAGCGCAAGGTACCCCTGACTCTGTGCGGCAAAGCACAGACCCTTTGGTGAATCAGTACGTTAATGCATTACCTGATGGTCCTGTGCGTTTTCACTATCCCGGCCCGACGGTTGAAGAGGACTTTGGCGTGGGTAAAAACGAGGAGATAAAACCATGAATTGGTATAAGCCCAGCGATGTCGGGTTTTCTGCTCGCCAACAGTTGGCCGATTTGGGGCATGGCGCACGCTTATTTTTGCGCTTGTTGACAACCTTAGGTGGTAGTTTGAAGCGTTTTGGACTGATACGAGATCAAATCCATTTCTTAGGCAACTACTCCTTAGCCATCATTGCCGTCTCAGGCTTGTTTGTGGGTTTTGTGTTTGGTTTGCAGGGTTACTACACCTTGCAGCGCTACGGCTCATCGGAAGCGTTAGGATTATTGGTGACTTTGAGTTTGGTGCGCGAGTTGGGCCCTGTTGTCACCGCCTTGTTGTTCGCAGGGCGCGCTGGAACATCTTTAACAGCAGAAATTGGCTTGATGAAGGCTGGCGAGCAAATCAGCGTCATGGAGATGATGGCAGTTGACCCTGTGAAGCGTATCCTCGCGCCACGATTTTGGGCAGGCGTCATCACCATGCCTTTGTTGGCAGCTGTTTTCAGTGCAACTGGCATCATCGGCGGTTGGGTTGTTGGTGTGGTCATGATTGGTGTTGACGCGGGCTCGTTTTGGAGCCAAATTCAGGGCGGCGTGGATGTCTGGAAAGACGTGGGCAATGGTGTCATTAAAAGCATTGTGTTTGGTTTTACGGTCACTTTTGTAGCACTTTTGCAGGGTTATGAAGCGCAACCAACACCTGAAGGCGTCTCTCGTGCCACGACTCGAACTGTGGTGGTGGCCTCCTTGGCTGTGCTGGGTTTGGACTTCATGCTGACCGCGATGATGTTCAGCATATGACCCGTAGAAGACGAACCTGTAGCGAATCCGTAACGAATCTGTAATGTAAGGAAAAAGCGAATGCAACGCTCTAAAAATGATATTTGGGTAGGTTTGTTTGTTTTGCTCGGTGCAGCAGCTTTGCTGTTTTTGGCCTTGCAATCGGCCAATTTGTTGAGCCTGAGTTTTCAGTCTAATTACCGTGTGACGGCCAAATTTGACAATATTGGTGGACTAAAACCTAAAGCTGCGCTGAAAAGTGCAGGAGTTGTGGTCGGTCGAGTCGAGTCCATTACATTTGATGACAAATCATTTCGGGCTCTGGTGACCTTGGCAATTGAGAGCCGCTATGCTTTTCCGAAAGACAGTTCGCTGAAGATTCTGACCTCCGGATTGTTGGGTGAACAATATGTCGGTATCGAACCCGGTGCCGAAGAAAAACTGTTGGCGAATGGCGATAAAGTGTCTGCCACGCAATCTGCCGTGGTGCTTGAGAGTTTGATTGGACAGTTTTTGTACAGCAAAGCCGCCGAAGGCGCGCCCAGCGCAGCAGCTAACGGAGCTGATAGTAAAAAGTGAGATTAACCGTGAATTCAGTGGGTATCAGTCGTCAAGTTTCAAGGGCAAGGTATGTGTCCTTTGTGCTTTTGTTCGGCACACTTTCCGGCTGCGCGACGGGTTTTGGGGGCAATCCGAAAGACCCTTTTGAGCCTTGGAATCGCGGTGTTACGGAGTTCAACGACGGCTTAGATGAGATTCTGGCTAAACCGATAGCGACAGCATATAACGAAGTTCTGCCGCATTTTGTACGCACTGGGGTCAGCAACTTTTTTGACAATTTGACAGGTGTTTGGACTGCCGTCAACATGGTTTTGCAGTTCAAACCAGAAGCTGCTGGTGAAACGGTAGCGCGTTTGGTGGCCAACACCGTTTTTGGTTTGGGTGGGGTGCTGGATATAGCCGGTGAACTCAATATTGAGCGGCACAAATCAGACTTTGGTCAAACTTTGGGACATTGGGGTGTACCGCCAGGCCCGTATTTGGTGATTCCTTTTTTAGGGCCATCGACCATGCGCGACAGCTTGGCTTCGACTTTGATTTCCCGTGGCGATTTGGTCTGGCAGTTGAATAATGTTGCCAATCGCAACACGCTCTATACCTTGCGCTTGGTCGATAAGCGTTCCAATTTGTTGAGAACGACTGCCGTGTTGGATGCAGTAGCCATTGATAAATACAGCTTTACACGCGATATTTTCTTGCAAGTTAGGCAAAATGAAGTGTTAGATGGCAATGTGCCTGACGAATCTGGTTCTGAATCAGAAAAACCTGAAGCAAAGCCCGAAACAAAACCAGAGTTAAAGTCGGAGTTAGAGCCAGAAATCAAGCCAGAAATCAAGCCAGAAATCGCACCGAAGATGATTCCTACAGCACAGGCGGAAGCCAGTTTCATTGCATTTGAACAAATG
>JAYVSU010000125.1:0-13586 GCA_043775055.1 Polaromonas sp. | reverse complement strand
ATGACCGCGAGCGCCAAGAGCTCGTCTCCAAAAGCGCCCGCTTGGCCTACGCCGTGCGCGATGGCATCCCGATCTTGCTTGAAAACGAAGCACGCGTGTTAACGGACGACGAGATTGAAGCGCTACACGCCAAGAGCACGCCCTTGGTCGGCTAAATAAGTTCATCTAGGTTGATGAAGTTCACCGTTCTCATTCCCGCGCGGCTGGCCTCGACGCGTTTGCCCAACAAACCTTTGGCTGACGTGGCCGGCGTGCCGCTGATCGTCCGCGTGGCGCAGCAAGTGCGCAATCACACTATTGAAAATACCCAGCTTCGTGCCGTCGTGGCTTGCGACAGCCTGGAGATTTTGAACATCTGCCAAGCCCACGGCATTGAGGCCGTGCTGACCCGCGCTGACCACCCCAGTGGCAGTGACAGGTTAGCCGAGGCTTGCGAGCTGCTCGGGTTGCAAGACGATGAAATTGTCGTCAACGTCCAAGGCGACGAACCGCTGATTGAGCCGCAACTTATTCTCGATATAGCCGCTTTGCTGCAAAACGCACCTCTCGCCAGCATGAGCACCGCCGCCCATGTGATTACGTCGGTTGAAGAGTTCCGCAACCCCAACGTCGTCAAAGTCGTTTTAGACGCCAACAACATGGCGCTCTACTTCAGCCGCGCGCCGATTGGCTGGTGGCGTGACGGCTCGGTGGCGGGTCTGCCCGAGTTGCCGCCCAACCCGGCTCCGCTGCGTCACATCGGCATTTACGCTTACAGAGTCGGCTTTTTGAAGCAATTCCCGCTCTTGCCGCAAGCACCAATCGAAGTTTGCGAAGCCTTGGAGCAACTGCGCGCCCTGTGGCACGGCCACCGCATCGCCGTGCATGTGACCGCACATGCGCCAGGGCCCGGCGTGGACACACCGGAAGATTTAGCTCGGGTACGCGCCTTGTTTGCCAGCTAGCCTATTTAGCAGCGAACCAGTTTGTCAGCTAAATCGTAGCTTTACCGTGCTATTCTCTAGATAGAGACATTTATCTAAGGATTTACTGCATGAGACTCATTTTGTTGGGCGCACCGGGCGCTGGTAAGGGCACACAAGCCACTTTCATCTGCCAAAAATACAATATTCCACAAATCTCCACCGGAGACATGCTGCGCGCTGCCGTCAAAGCCGGAAGCCCTTTGGGCCTTGAGTTGAAAAAAGTCATGGACTCAGGCGCTTTGGTGAGTGACGAGCTGATCATCAACTTGGTCAAAGAACGCATCGCCCAGCCTGATTGCGCGCAGGGTTTCTTGTTTGACGGTTTCCCACGCACCATTCCCCAAGCCGATGCAATGAAAGCCGCTGGCGTGAAACTGGATTACGTTTTGGAAATTGACGTGCCGTTTGAAGCCATTGTCGAACGCATGAGCGGCCGCCGCTCGCACCCCGCTTCTGGCCGCACCTACCACGTCAAATTCAACCCACCTAAAGTGGCTGGCATCGACGACATCACCGGCGAGCCGTTGATCCAGCGTGAGGACGACAAAGAAGACACCGTCAAAAACCGCCTCGCGGTCTACAGCGCGCAAACCCGTCCACTGGTCGATTACTACGCCAACTGGGCCAAAGCCGAGCCAGCTGCTGCGCCCAAGTACCGCGCCATCAACGGCACGGGTGCAGTTGACGAGATTAAAGATCGCGCTTTTGCGGCTTTGGCAGCTTAAACCCGCCATAAAACAGTCATTCACGACAATACACCGTCCTCCTCGACATAAAAACAGTCATTCCCGCGCAATCGGGAATTCACAGATGTTCATCAACGTCAACGGCCACCCCATTTACTGCTACACCGGCGGTAAGGCTTTTGACGCTGCCAAGCCCACGGTCGTTTTCATCCACGGCGTGCTGAACGACCACAGCGTTTGGATTCTGCAAACCCGTTATCTCGCGCACCACGGTTTCAACGTTTTAGCCGTCGATTTGCCTGGCCACTGCAAGAGCGCTGGCGAACCGGCGTTGAGCGTTGAGTCTGCGGCTCACAGTATCATCGCCCTCTTAGACGCCGCAAACATTCAAGCCGCAGCAGTTGTTGGTCACAGTTTTGGTTCTTTGATTGCCCTCGAGGTGGCGGCCCGCATCCCCGAGCGCATCAGCCATTTGGCGATGGTGGGCACGGCTTTCCCGATGCCAGTCTCTCCTGCATTGCTTGATGCCGCCTTGAATCAGCCGATGAAGGCCATTGACATGGTCAACACCTTCTCGCACAGCATGTTGGCACCGCCGCCCTCCGCGCTCGGGCCTGGGACTTGGCTCTACGGCGGCTCCAAAGCGCTGATGCGCCGTGTACAGGCCAGCAACACACAGGTCAATCTGTTTCATACCGGTTTTATGGCTTGCAATGACTATAAAAATGGCCTAGCCGGCATAAAACAAGCAAAGTCTGCTATGCTTTTTATAGTAGGCAAGCAAGATCAAATGACGCCACCCAAAGCTGCGCAGAGCTTGATCAACGAAGCTACAGCGCAGGGTAAGAATGTCAAAGTCGTTACCTTGGACGCCGGTCATTCATTGATGACCGAAGCGCCCGACGGCGTGTTGATGGCGCTGCGTGACTTTTTAGCGCCCCTTAATCTAACGCCACTAAAAACGATTTAACGTTTTTTAACCACCACGCTACCAATCGAGTAGCCCGCGCCAAACGAGCAAATCACCCCCACTTCGCCCGTTTTGAAATCTGCCTTGTGACGATGGAAAGCGATGATGGAACCTGCCGAAGCTGTATTGGCAAATTCGTCCAAAATAATGGGTGCATCGTCTTGACTCGGGTCGCGGCCAATCAACTTGCGCGTCACAAACTGGTTCATGTTCAAGTTGGCTTGGTGTAGCCAAAAGCGGCGCATATCACCTGGGACATAGCCCAAACTCTCTAAATGGCTAGTGATGTGCTCGGCCGCCATGGGGCACACTTCCTTAAACACTTTACGGCCTTCTTGCGCAAAGAGCTGGTCGCGGTCGTCAGGGTCGCGGTCTTCAGCGCGCGACATAAAGCCTGCGTTGTTGCGGATATTGTTTGAAAATTGCGTCACGCAGCGCGTGCCAAGCACTTCAAAAGCATCGGCTGGCGCTGTGTCCAAGCGCTCCACAACAATGGCGGTGCAAACATCGCCAAAAATGAAGTGGCAATCGCGGTCCTTCCAAGCCAAATGTGCCGATGTGATCTCTGGGTTGACCACCAAAGCAACCTTGGCAGCCCCCGTTTGCACAGCATTCACCGCAGCCTGAATGCCAAAGGTGGCCGAGGAACAGGCCACGTTCATGTCAAACCCGTAGCCACCTTTGACGCCCAAAGCGGCTTGAATCTCAACCGCCATGGCGGGGTAAGCGCGCTGCATATTGGCACTGGCGCAGTACACGGCATCCACATCGGCCGCGGTTTTGCCCGCTTTAGCCAAGGCATCTTGTGCGGCTTTGACAGCGATTTCAGCCATCAAGCTGACCTCATTGTCTGGGCGTCGCACAAAACGTGGGCGCATACGGGTTGGGTCGAGGACACCCTCTTTTTCAAGCACGTAGCGCTGCTTGATACCCGATGCTTTTTCAATGAATTCTGGGCTAGAAGGTTGCAAAGCTTGACGTGTGCCAGCGGCTATTTCAGTTGCGTACTTGGTATTTTCAAGCTCAACGTAACGGTTAAAGGTATCGACCAATTCAACGTTGGTGATGACGTACGGCGGGGTAAATAAGCCTGTACCACTGATAGCTACACGATGCATGTCGTTGACCCTCATAGTTGTCTGCCAATGTTAGCAGTTTATGGTTTGGCTGCAGTCAAATCATGCTTCATATCGATTACGATATATGCATATGCCTGATTTAAGAAACATGCGCTGCTGGTTCCCATTCCTCGCTTGGCCACGTCTTAATTTGCCCTTGCTCAAAGGCGAACTATCCGCCGGCATCACCGTAGGTTTGATGATGCTGCCGCAATGCGTGGCCTACGCAGCGGTCGCGGGTATGCCATTGGTCACGGGCATTTACGCCGCAGTCTTACCCGCCGTGGTCGCCGCGATGTGGAGTTCTTCTGTTCGACTCTCGGTTGGGCCAACGGCGCTGTCCAGCTTGATGGTTGGTTCGGCTCTGATAGGCTTGGCGCAGCCCGGTAGCGCCGAGTGGGTCAATTTAGCGGTTTGGCTCGCACTTTTGACGGGTGTTTTGCAAATGGCACTGGGCTTTGCACGCTTTGGCTGGTTGCTAAACATCATCAGCGCCCCTGTGTTGATGGGCTTTACCCAAGCTGCGGCCTTGCTGATTTTGACCTCTCAAATCCCCGCTTTGCTAGGTTTCAAAGGCAACTTCACTGAACTGCTGCTGCAAACTTGGACGCAGATTAGCCAATTCAAGTTTCTACAAATGCCGCATTTGTACGGCCCTTCTGCCCTGTTCGGCCTGCTCAGTTTGGCGTTTTTGCTCCTTGCGAAACGGTTTGCGCCGCGTTTTCCAGCGGTCGTGCTGCTGATGGTGGCCACGTCTTACATTAGCCACCTCTTGGGTTTTGAAGCCGCCGGTGGCGCGGTGGTGGGTACGCTGCCGTCGGGTTTGCCTTCGCTCTATGTCCCCACGCTTTTGCCCGTTGATACTTATTTGCAGCTCCTGTTACCCGTCTTGGTTATCACACTGGTGAGTTTTATTGAAACTGCGTCGAGTGCCAAAGTCGAGAGCCAACAAGGCGGCCAACTGTGGAACCAAAATCAAGACTTGATTGGTCAAGGTTTGGCCAAAATTGCCTCAGGCTTGAGTGGATCTTTCCCCACCAGCTCCTCCTTCTCACGTTCCGCGCTCAACCTCTACGCTGGGGCTAAAACCGGCTGGGCCAATATTGCCGGCGTTTTGGTAGTGATGCTGGCTTTGTTGTTTTTGATGCCCATGCTGCACCATGTCCCGCAATCGGTGCTGGCTTCAGTCGTCATCGCCGCCATCTACAGTTTGATAGCCCCCATGAATTTTGTGCGCTTGTGGCAGATTTCTAAGATGGAAACCACCAGCGCTTTGGCAACATTTGTCACCACAGTTCTCAGCGCGCCGCGCTTGTACTGGGGCATCATCACCGGCTTGCTCATGGGTTTGGGTCACTTTTTATACCTGCGCTTGCACCCGCGCATCATTGAGGTGGGCTTGCACGCCGACGGTAGCCTGCGCGACCGCCATTTGTGGCACTTGCCTGCGCTAGCGCCACAACTCTACGCCTTGCGCATGGACGCCGAGCTCGACTTTGCCTCCGCCAGCGAGTTTGAGCGCAACATCACCCAACACCTCACGCAGCACCCCAACGCGCGTCACATCTGCCTCTTTGCGCAACCCATCAACCGTGTGGATGCCACGGGTTTAGAAGTCTTTGGGCAACTGCGCCGCATGTTGTTTGACAGAGGTATCACCCTGCACATCAGCGGCATCAAACTCCCAGTAGAGCGGATTTTGATAGCGGCGGGCGAGCTGCCCACACCCCCCGACACTTGGCCACTGCTGCGCATGTACCGCACTGACGCAGATGCCTTGACTGCCCTTAAAACCCAAGCGCAAGATTTACTTGAGGGCAGTGCTTATATTTAATCCTCGAAGTTAATCCTCTCAACAACGCTGTTTAATTTGCAACAGCCCGCACAACCGCCGGTGCGACCGGTAAACCTGCGGCAACCCAGCTTTCCATGCCGCCACGGTACCAATGCACGTCGGCATAACCCAGTTTTTTAGCGCGTAAAGCGGCATTGACTGACAACCAGCAATTGCGGCCACTGCAATAAAAAACGACAGGCTTAGCTGTATCGGGCGCCATCACACTGAGCAGATTTGCAAACCGCTTTTCCATCAATGCCTCTACAGCTGGATTTTCTGTCGCCAAGCCAGCATTCATCATCACCTGACTGCCTGGCAGAATTTCTTTATAAACACCCGTTACCTCTAAAACGCGCAAGTCTTTGTCAGCCAGCAAAGCACGCACCAAGTCCTGCGTACCTACGGTTTTGATGCCTTCAATACGGCTGGGCGTGATGTCATACCATTGCTGCGTACGCACGGCATTGGCACTTGTGAAATTGCCACCAAACTCTTCATTAGCGTAATATTTTTCAGCTGGAAGGGTCAGCTTTGCCAAGGCAAGCTGATGAGCTTCGTCTGCGATGGCATAAAAATGGCGTACTTCAAACCCATTGACGGTATCGGCTTCACACAAGCGAGTGGGCATACCCGTCGTATGGTTGCAACTAAAAACAGCCCGATTCGCCGCCATGACCGTACTGTCCGTGTTCCAGCTTGAGCCAAGTCCAGGCCCTTGCAAAGGCAACGCCAAAGCACGGTTTTCAGACTTTCCGGCAAATTCACGCACCCTATTTTTGCAAGCATCTGACACGCATTGACGTGTAGCCACATCCGCCAAGTAAGAAGCCATATCTGGTACTTCTTTGGTAAGCGCTTGCCCCATCACCAAGCTTTTAGCTTGCATGGCGGTTGGCAGACTGAGTTTGACCAAATCTGCATGCGTCACAACGCCAAGATTCAAGGCATTGGCTTCTGGGAATTTGGTGCATTGATCGCGTACCGATTGGAACGAACGACAATGCACAGGCGCAGTTTTAGCACTGCGTACCGTGTCATAAACTTTCAGCAGCGCGCCAGAGTCGTCCATCTCATACAGCGCTTGGTTCATCACACTGGCGTTGAAGTTCTCCCCCATATTGCTTTTATAAAATGCAAAAATTTGCGGTTGCATCTGCGGGTCGATCCGTTTGGTATCTTTGTTATGTGCACCATGGATGCCGACATAGGTCTGGTTAGGTCGAAACGCATCAGAGAACCTTCGCTCTTTGCCGCCCGTGAACATGATGGAGCAGGCTGAAACACAGCTCCCCGCCGTAACAGTTTTGAAACCGCTGCTGCTAATCAAACGCCCTACGCGCAAACCCGTCCATAAATCCCCACCGGGCGAGTTGACGAACACCACCGTATCAACGCCTGGTTTGGCAAACGCCTCTTCAAATTTCTTCAAATCATCGTCTACTGGGCCGGTTGCAAAAACCAGGTTGTCTTTCACCTCAAGCGTCATGGCACTTGCAACACTTGCAAGTCCTGAAAAACTGCTCAGCAAAATCAGAGCGATTGGGGTTAAAAACTTATGTAAATTCACGGTAGTCACGCCTGTTTAGTTCCTATTTTGATAGCACATCAGCCACATAAATAGACGGCCACTGGCTCTTTTCCCACATGGCTTGGGTGCTTAGCTTGACGGGCAGCAGCAAGCGCTCTGCCAAGGGTGCTAATGGGGTTTTGTCCAAATCCACCAGCAGCACGTAGCGCGCCTCTTCCTCTTCCAAGCGGCCAATCCAGTCTAGGCTGACCAAAGTTTGCAAGGCTTCTTCAAGCTGCAAATCGTCTACCCGCAGGTTTTGCGACAGTTGCGCCAAACTCTTACCTGAGCCTTGGTTACCTGTACTTTGATTCAATTGCTGCAGCATCTCTAAAGCCAGCTGAAAATTCCAGCCCGGCGTGTCGCCGCGTCGTGCGATGCCGCTGAGTAAGCTGGGCAAATAAGCCGCAACCACCGCGCCCAAAAGCACAATGGCCCACGCCACATAAATCCAAATCAGCAAAATCGGCACCGTTGCAAAGGCACCGTAAACGACCGAATACGTCGGAACTTGCCCCAAATACCAGCTCAGCACCCGTTTGGCCAACTCCATACCCGTCGCCACAAACACGCCGCCCAGAAAAGCATGCGACCAAGCCACCTTGGTATTGGGTACAAAACGGTACATTGCCGCCATGCTGACCACCAAAACGCTGTACTCGAGCACGTCAAGGAGCAGATTCACACTGCTTGGCAACACAGAAACAATACCTTTGGAAGCCGACACCGCATAGGAGCTGAGCGTCAAACTCAGGCCTAGCAGCAACGGCCCGAGCGTCAAAATGGCCCAATAAATCAGCACCCGCCGCGTCAACGAGCGGGTTTTGCGGACACGCCAAATGTCATTCAACTTGCCATCAATCGTCAAAATCAGCATCAACGCCGTCACCAAAAACGCCACCGCGCCCACCCAGCCAATTTTGCTGGCTTTAGAGGCAAATTGGCCCAAATAGCTCAGCACTTGGCGCGAGATGTTGTCGGGAATCAAGCTCTCCACCAGCCACAGTTGCAGGGTTGACTGCATCTTGGCAAACATCGGGAAAACGCTGAACACCGCCAACGCCACGGTAAACAGCGGCACGATGGAAATGATGGTGGTAAAGGTCAAACTGCTGGCGGTCAGCCCCAATTGGTCTTCTTTAAAGCGCTCGCGCAGCGTCCAAGCCGTGTTTTTCCACGGAAAGGTGAGCGCTTCGCGCATAAAATCTTGTATCCAAGCTCGTAATTTCTGCATCCCGCTATCATGGCATTGTTCAGCGTCATATTTCAGCTACGCCAGCTACAAAAACATTCAAAATATCGTTCAAAACGTCAATTTCCACATGCCAGCCTCCCCCTCCTCTACGCCTCTCATCTCCAAACCGCCGCAGTACGTCCTGCTCACCCGACTCGCCGCTGTGGGCAGCTTGCTCGGTTTGATTTTGCTGGGTTTATTGTGGGAGCTGTGGCTAGCGCCGTTGCGCCCAGGCGGCTCGGTGCTGGCGCTCAAGGTCTTGCCGCTGTGCCTGCCGCTGGCGGGTTTGCTCAAAAACCGCATGTTCACCTACCGCTGGGTCAGCCTGTTTGTGTGGCTGTACTTCATTGAAGGCGTGGTGCGCGCTTGGGGCGACAAAGCGCCAAGCAACTATTACGCCATGGCCGAGGTGGTGCTGTGCGTCATCCTCTTCACCGCCTGTGCCTTGCATGTGCGCCAACGCTTGATTGCCGCCAAAACCGCCCAAGCCGTTGCTGATGCTTTGGGCGCACACACCGACATTGACACTGACGTCCTGAAATACGACACCCCACCTGCTCAAAACACATCTTCCGTTTAAAACCCTCCCTCATCAGTTCGTCCTGAGCCTGTCGAAGGGCTCTCTCAAATAAAAGGAAACAAGCATGGCCACCAAAAATCTTACAAAAATTATCAAAACAGCTACAAAAAAAGTAGCAACAAAACCAATAAATACGACGTCTACAGTCAAAACAGCACCTAAAATCAAGAAAATGAACGCCTTCTACGCCCAATCTGGCGGCGTAACCTCCGTCATCAACGCCTCTGCGTGTGGCGTGATTGAAACTGCGCGTTTGCACAAAGACAAAATCGGCAAAGTCTACGCCGGCCGTAACGGCATCATTGGCGCGTTGACCGAAGATTTGATCGACACCAGCAAAGAATCTGCCAGCAGCATTGCCGCCCTGCGCTCCACCCCGTCAGGTGCGTTTGGCTCTTGCCGCTTCAAGCTCAAGTCGCTGGAAGCCAACAAGGTCGAGTACGAGCGCCTGATTGAAGTCTTCAAAGCGCACAACATTGGCTACTTTTTCTACAACGGCGGTGGCGACTCGGCGGACACCTGCTTCAAGGTCAGCCAGTTATCCAAGGCGATGAACTACCCGCTGCAAGCCATCCACGTGCCCAAAACCGTGGACAACGACCTGCCCATCACCGACTGCTGCCCGGGCTTTGGCTCGGTCGCCAAATACGTGGCCGTGTCGGCACTCGAAGCCTCGTTTGACGTGCGCTCCATGTGCAAAACCTCCACCAAAGTCTTTGTTTTAGAAGTCATGGGCCGCCATGCGGGCTGGATCGCCGCTGCCGGTGGTTTGATTGAAGACCACGGCATTCCGGTCGTCGTCCTGTTCCCCGAAATCGTGTTTGACCAAAAGAAATTCCTCGCTCGCGTGGATAAATTGGTCAAAGAACACGGCTACTGCACCGTTGTCGTTTCCGAAGGCTGCCACTACCCAGACGGCACGTTTTTGGCCGAACAAGGCAGCAAAGACGCCTTCGGCCACGCCCAACTCGGCGGCGCTGCACCGGTGGTGGCAAACATGGTCAAAGAAGCTTTGGGCTACAAATTCCACTGGGCAGTTGCCGACTACCTGCAACGCGCCGCCCGCCACATCGCCTCCAAAACCGACGTACAACAAGCCTACGAACTCGGCCAAAGCGCCGTCAAACTCGCCTTGGCTGGCAAAAACGCCGTCATGCCCACGGTAGAGCGCATCTCCGACGTGCCGTACAAATACAAAATCGGCGTGGCAGACCTCGCCAAAGTCGCCAACGTCGAGAAATTCATGCCCCGCAACTTCATCAGCAAAGACGGCTTTGGCATCACCGACAAATGCAAAAAGTATTTAAACCCGCTGATTGCCGGTGAAGACTACCCGAAATACAAAAACGGCTTGCCGGTGTATGTGCAGCTGAAGAATGTGGCGGTGGAGAAGAAGTTGCCTAAGTTTGATGTGAAGTGAGGTTTTGCCATAAAAGTACGCCAAAATAAGGTCGAATATGACTCTAGCCGGCGTATTTATTGCCCAAGAAGCTATCAAAATAATAGTTAAATTTGATATTTAATACTGTATATTTAATCAGTTAAAATCCGTTTCTATGGTCACCGCATCACTTCAACTGCTACCGAAAATTGAGCATCAAATATTGGTCGTCCGTGGTCAAAAAGTGATGATTGATGCGGACTTAGCCGCTTTGTACGGCGTACCTACCAAACGACTGAATGAGCAAGTTAAGCGCAACAAAGAGCGTTTCCCTGTTGACTTTATGTTTCAGCTGAATGAGGCGGAGAAAGCTGAGGTGGTCGCAAATTGCGACCACCTCGCAAAGTTGAAATTCTCTAAATCGCTCCCCTTCGTGTTTACCGAACATGGCGCTATCCAAGCCGCAAATGTGCTGGCTTCAACGCAAGCCGTCGAAATGGGGATCTATATTGTCCGGGCTTTCATACAGTTGCGACAAGCGGCTAGCCTACATATTGATTTAGCGAAACGGCTAAAGGAATTAGAAGAAAAAACCGAAGCCTTAGACGCGCAGCACCACAATTTCAGCCAAACCACTCGGGCGCAGCTTCGACAAGTCTTTGAAGCACTTAAAGAGTTAACGACACCCATAGCACCAGTCAAACGCCCCATTGGATTTGTAGCACTTGAAGACAAATCTAAGAAGTAATCCGTGAAAGCACTATTTAATAACAGTTTTTGGCTTTAGCCGGCGTATTTACTGCTTATAGTGCCATTAAAAATATAGCAATATTTCTCGTCATTCCCGCGAAGGCGGGAATCCATGGGCTGGCTTAGCGCAAAGGTCGTTTGGTTTCTGTCAATACTTTATGGATTCCCGCCTTCGCGGGAATGACGGATGAAGGGGAATTTTAAAATCCGCAGACTAAACCCGCAAAAACCCCAGCTCGTATACCTGTGGCCGCAGCTTGTCGCCTAGCAGTTTGTAGGCTTCCTCAAACGCGCTGAAGTCCACGGGAGCGACGTCGCCGCTTTCGTTGCGCCGCTTCAGGGCGTTGCGGATTTGGTACCAGCCGACGTCTGGGCGGTTCAATTTCAGCTCGTCGCGCACGGAGCGGCCGTCTTTGTCGATATTTTTGAAGTAGGCTTGCCACAGGGTTTTGCCAGTGGATAAGACGGCTTTTGCCTCTGGGGACAAGTAATTCCGTTCACCCTGAGCCTTCCCCCCTCTTTCATCCTGAGCCTGTCGAAGGGCGGCCAAGTACCGCACCATAAAGTCCGACTCAAACCGCCCGTTCGCGCCGACTTCTGCTTCGGTGAAGGGGATAAAGTGGTTAACGATAGACCATTCTTTGCCGTTCCAGGCTAATTTGTCGGCACTGGCGGTCAAGTTGCTGCCGTTGAAAAGCATCCAAAGCAGGCAATCAGACTTGAATTCGTTGGTTAATGGCTCAGTGGGCTGTAAAAACTGGTCGCGGTCGTTTAGCCAAGTTTGCTTTATTAAGCGACGTACTGAAAAGACAACAGCCGCCTGCCAGAGGTTATCGTCAGTAATGTAAACACCTCCACCATTGCGCCCTGTATAAATCGACGATGAAATTAATGTCCCAGTTTGGGCGTTTTGAAAATCATTGTTTCCCGCGAACAAAAAGCCTTTCATACTGTCGCAAGATTTTTTAAGTCTTGGGTTACTGGACACTTTGATGGCATTCGAGAGTGGTAACGCCAACTCGTCATTGGTAGCCGTCTTGTCCATCCACACGTTCAAAAAAGTGCTGTTCGGCAAGTTGTAAAACTTTTTTTCACCAATTCGCTGCGCCTTTTTGTCGAGCACCTCAATGGTGATTTCCGTGATGGGCGTCTTTTTCTTTGCGCTCTGGTTGGTTTTCCAGATTAGAAAACCAATCGGAAAATCGCCGCTCAATCCGTCAAACGCTTGACTGTGGACGACGAACCCACCTTGGTACTCTGCGTTCCAGCAGTAGCGAAATTTCTCGAAATTGGGCGAGTTCACATACTTCAGTTTGCTAAACATCGCTAGCGTGGCAGTGGGTAATTCCTTGGCAATGCGTGCCATGAATTGAACGAACAGCTCTTTGCTGGCATAGCCAACGTCAGTCATGGTTGCATTGATGCGGGTCTGTTCCACGCCTTTCTTATTTTTGTCTCCCTTGCCAATACCCGCGCCAGTTTCCCCATACGGCGGATTAATCAACACCAGTATCTTCTTCCCCTCCGCAATCGCCGCCCGCAGCCCAACGGGCACTTTGTCGGTCAGGGTGTAGTCGATGTTGCCAAAGTCATCAATATCGTCGTTCAAATAGTCGTATTGAAACCGCTGCGCAGACACACAGGTTTTGGTGGCTTTCATCACGTCTATGTCTGCCTCGTCCAGCGTGGACATGTAGATATTGCGCGGGTTGCTGTGTTTGACTTCTAGGTTGCCAACACCGCAGCACATGTCCCACACGATGTAGTCTTTTTGCCAGTTTTTGCCCAGCGTGGCAGCCAGCGTGTCATACGCTTTGTCAACCACCGCCAGCGGCGTGTAATAAGCGCCTTTGAAGCTGCGCTCGTCCAGCGGAATCAGGCTGTCGCGGCGCTCTAGCAGGTAATTGCGGTGCTCGGCTTTGGGTGGCTTGTGGTAGATCGCCCAAAACTGGCGGTAGCCCTCTTTGCTGCCCAGCTCGTAAATTTTGCCGCCTAGGCTGAACACAGGCGCACCGTTTTTATGCAGCAGCTCGGCGGGCAGGTTGGCGTGGGTAGAGACCGTGCCATCGTGCATGATGTCGGCAAAAAACAAAAGCGCGTAGTCTTCTTCAGCCACGCCGGTGATCTCGCGCCCCACCATCGCCACCCATTTATCAAACACTTGCTTCAAATTGTCTGGCGTGATGGGGGTGCGGATGATGTCGCCCGACTTGATAGCGGCTTTGACGGTGCTGACAAACTCGTCCTCATGGGTCGCGATTTTGAACGACACAAAGTGCGCGCCAATGTGGGCAGAAATCTCGGCCAGCGCCTCTTGGGTGTATTGGCTGGCAGATTTGCCCCATTTGATGGTTTTTTTGGCCAAAAACGGCAACACGTCCGCGCTTTTCATCAAAGCGGCTTTTTCGGTGTCGATGACGGCTAAAAACGGTGCCACTGTCTCGCCTTTGTTCAGCGCCACCTGCACGTAATGCAGCAGCTGGGTGAACATGGCGTAG
>JAYVSU010000124.1:0-4939 GCA_043775055.1 Polaromonas sp. | reverse complement strand
GATTTGTTTGCCTACCAATGTGGCTCGCCGATTGTCAAAGCCAACGCCGTGCAAGGCCCGATCCACCCGGCGCTGGGCATTGCAATGGACATGTCCATCCAGCTGCAAGCCGCCAATGGGGCGATTTGCACCTTGTCACTGAGCTTCAACAACGACGGCCCTTTGGGCACCTTCTTCCGCTACATCGGCGACACCGCGACCTATTTGGCGCGTTATGACGACCTGTTTACTGGCAAGGACGAGAAAATCGACGTCAGCCAAGTCGATGTGTCCATGAACGGCATCGAGTTGCAAGACCGCGAATTCTTCGCCGCCATCAAAGAGGGCCGGGAGCCGAACTCTAGCGTGGCCAGCGTGCTGAATTGCTACAAGGTGCTGAATTCGCTGGAAAAGCAGTTGAACAGTTAACCCCTCCCGTCATTCCCGCGCAGGCGGGAATCCACAGTCACGGGGCATGGATTCCCGCCTGCGCGGGAATGACGAACTGTTTCGCGGCAAGACGGATCGAATTCATATTGGCGCTTCGGGTCTGAGATAATTACGTTTTTATCAAATCCTCGAAAGCAATCAGATGGCAGATGCAGCAACCCCAGCGACCGATGCGAACTTAGAACCCGTTTTCCAAATCCAACGCGTTTACCTCAAAGAAGCGTCTTTAGAGCAACCCAATTCACCCGCTATCTTGTTGCAACAAGAGCAGCCTACGGTTGATATTCAGTTGGGCGTTGAAGCGACACCCGTCGCTGAAGGAATGTTTGAAGTCTGTGTGACCGCGACTGTGCAAACCACCATTGGTGACAAAACCGTGTTTTTGGTGGAAGCCAAACAAGCCGGTATTTTTGAACTCCGCAACCTGCCAGAAGACCAAATGGGCTCCATCATGGGCATCGCTTGCCCACAAATCGTCTACCCTTACCTACGCGGCAACGTGGCAGATTTGATTTCACGCGCTGGCTTCCCGCCCGTGCACTTGGCTGAAATCAACTTCCAAGCCATGTATGAGCAGCAACAATCTCAAGCTGGCGCGACTAGCCTGCAATAAAAGCTGAGTTTTACCCGGATAAAACCGTATAAAAAGCATGAAATTGAGTCAAATCTCTCAATTTTCATGCTTTTTTGGCTATAGCCGGCGTATTTATTCATTAATTTGCTATAAAAATAGTAGCGCAAACAAATTCATATGAAAATGCTCGCATGAATATCGTTGTCTTTGGTGCAGGCGCATGGGGCACGGCTTTAGCCATTAGCGCCGCCAATAACATGACAGCGTCGCACCAAGTCACGCTCTGGGCACGCGACGCTACGCAAGCCGCGCAGATGCAAGCGCAGCGCGAGAATGCACGCTACTTGAAAGGTGTACCGCTACCCGATACGCTGGCCATCAACAGTGTCCCGCTAGACCAAATCGCCACCTTGGCGCAAAGTGCAGACGTCTGCATCATCGCCACCCCCATGTCTGGGTTACGCGGTATGTTGGCGCAACTGCAAAGCGTGACTTGCCCGATTGCTTGGTTGTGCAAAGGCTTTGAAGCGGGTCAAGGCGCTGAAAATGGCTTGTTAGGCCACGAGATTTACTTGCAGACGGCTCTTGAATCCCCTGACAAGACCGCCATGCAATGTGGCATCCTGAGCGGCCCCAGCTTCGCACTTGAAGTCGCTCGCGGCCAGCCAACGGCTTTGGTCGCAGCCAGCGAGCACGCCAATGTACGCAATGCTTTGGTCGCGGCCTTCCACAGCCCCGTGCTGCGCGTCTACGCCAGTGAAGACGTGGCTGGCGTTGAAGTCGGTGGCGCCGTCAAAAACGTCTTAGCCATTGCCACCGGTTTGTGCGACGGCCTCGGTCTCGGCCTCAACGCCCGCGCCGCCCTCATCACCCGTGGTTTGGCTGAAATGACCCGTTTGGGCCTCGCTTTGGGTGCCAAAACCGAAACCTTCATGGGTTTGTCTGGCCTAGGCGACTTGGTCCTCACCGCCACAGGCGATTTGAGCCGCAACCGCAAAGTCGGCCTGCTACTTGCCCAAGGCAACACCCTGCAACAAGCCGTCGCCTCTCTCGGCCATGTTGCAGAAGGCGTCTACTGCGCCCGCACCGTCAGCCAGCGTGCTATTTCATTGGGTGTCGACATGCCGATCACGCAATGTGTGGTGCAGGTGTTAGATGGCACATTAAGCCCGAGCCAAGCCGTGAAAGTGTTGATGGGGCGTGGGGCGACAGAGGAGCTTTAGGCTTTACGGAAGCTTCAAGATCAAATTTTGCAAGCAGGTCAAGCTTGTTGTGCAACTCTGTAGGGATGCTAACGGCTAAAGAATGTTCAAGGGATGTGATGGCAGACATCGTGTGCTCTTGATGCTGCAAGACGAATAAATTGTCGTTTTACGCACTCATGCATGAGCACAACTTAACTAAACAGAACTTATTTAGGACTGCACTGCTCAGGACGTATAGCTTGGTTGGATGTTTTCATCTTGTTGTCGCTCTTGCAAGTTTTGAGACCTTGCCGATCAATTTGATACGCCGCGTCCGATTTACTATCGGCATTGACTTTGACGTAGACGATGCTGCTAGTGCAATAAACTTTGCACAAGAAATCGGAAGCATTTGATATGGCTGATGCGGTTAGCAATGTTGCAGCGATTACAAATTTAATTTTCATGTATGACTCTTGCCCCTAGTTAAAAAAGAGTTGTCGCAGGAGCCGAACAACAAGCTTCGCGAAGAAACTAAAGTCCAACGGTTGCACTTCAGATACACAAAGCTAAAAAATAGTGAATGCATTGTCAGTATTTAATTGTCATTTTTGATTGACAAATTTCACATACACTTGCTTCGTATTTAGTAACCGCAAACGAATCAGTCACTTTGAAAAACAACAAAACGCTCGATGACTATGTCCGCTCGCGCTCGCGTGAGCTGGGGATGAACTTAACTGAGGTTTGCCATAAAGCAGGTATCAGCCGTGAAACGCTTTACAAGCTTGCACTTGTTCCGCAACGATTGCCGACGCTTGAAACGCTTGTTTCTTTATCAGACGCGCTGCAAGTACACCCTGTACGGTTGCTGCAGTTGATTTTTGATGAGTTACCGATTTCCCACCAAGCATCTAAAAAACCAATCCGTGGCGACAACAGCGTTTTTGTGACAGAAACCATCCCAGACGGCACATTAATGCTTGCTGGGCAAAAGTTTACAAAAACTTGGGAGATGATGAATGTGGGTAATATGCCGTGGGAAAACCGCTACATGCAGTGCATGGACGAGGAAATTGTGACTTACTCGCGCTCAGGCGCAGAGTTGTTTACTTTACAAAACCTGATACCCGCAACAACACGCGTGCCGGTGCCCTACACGGCACCTAAAGAACATGTAACTGTGCGTGTTGAATTTACCGCACCCAAAAAGCCTGGCGTTTACTTTAGCTATTGGAAGTCAGTTTTTGAAGACGGCTCCGTTTGCTTTCCAAACGCCCAAGGACTCTCGGTTACGGTTCGTGTTAACTCTATGATCGCCTCTTCGTTTGAAGAGCGCTGAGTCAGTTCAAAATAAATAGTAGGCTAGCGCAATGGCTGTAGCCATACTTGCTATGTCTGCAATCACAGATCCCGTGATTGCGTGCCCTAAATTTTTAATTTTGGCAGCGCCTGCACACAGGGCAAGCACATAAAAAGTCGTATCACTGGCGCCTTGAATGATGGCGCTGAGGTGGCCTAAAAACGAGTCGGGGCCATGCACTTTGAAGGTGTCCAGCATCATGGCGCGCGCACCGCCGCCTGAAAAGGACTTGATGATGGCTTGAGGAATGCTGTGTACCCATTTTGTGTCCAGCCCAGATGCGTCAAAGACAAAGTGGAGGCCTTGCTGTAGAAAGGCAAAAGCACCGCTCGTTCTTAAAAGCCCAATCGCCACCAACATACCGACGACGTAAGGAATGAGCTCAATGGCGATAAAAAAACCTTTGGAAGCTCCGGTCAGAAATGCATCAAAAACAAGCACCCCTTTGAAGTGCGCAATGGCTATAAAAGTAACCACCGTGAGCAGCAAAACGGCATTACCAAACAAGGTGACATAGCTGTTAATATGCGCAACGCTAGATATTGCCCACGACAAGCTAGCCAACACGAAAATCAATATCGCAGTACCGCCGATGAGCACAGGGTCAAACAAGCGGATGCGTTGCACTACTGCCATATATGCCAAGCCGACAAAGGCGCCCACATAACTCGCGATGAGTAGTGGCATAAACACATCAGCCGGATGCGCCGCACCTGCTGCAACGCGATAGCCCAATATAGAAATCGGGAATATAGTGACAGAAGTCGTCATGTAGACCAAAAACATCTGCTGCGCCCGGGTCGCCATGCCAGGCTCATTATTGAGCTTTTCAAGCTCTTCCATCGCTTTCAGGGCTGATGGCAAGGCGCCGTTGTCAATACCCAACATGCCCATGCTGATATTGATACCCACATTCGCCATGGCAGGGTGATCTTTCGGCACATCAGGCATCAACCGGCCAACAACGGCCGAAGTCTTCTTTGCCAACCAACTTGCAACCCCAGCGGCCTCAGCAATTTGAAAAACGCCTAACCACAAAGCCATGGCAGCAATCAAGCCAATGGACATTTCAACACCAGTCTTGGCACTTTCAAACATCCCCTCAGACATGCTGTTAATAACAGCCCCGCTCCCCTGCACCAAAGCAGTGCATATACCGGCTACAGCCGCGCAAAGTATCAACATCACCCATAAACGACTCAGCATACTTGTCCCCTGATTTTGTGGTTTTTGTTACAAAAGGAGCATATCAGATACTTAAGCATACATTTGTCATTCGAAAATGACGAATGAGTCTTTACATTAACGCGTGGTTTCATAAGTAACATGAAAACACGTTTTGCTGATTACTTAAAAATCAAGCAAAGCTTTTTGAGACCAATCCATTTA
>JAYVSU010000123.1:0-26016 GCA_043775055.1 Polaromonas sp. | reverse complement strand
GCTGGTGCCGTGGGTGTTGATGTAGTCAACTTGGCCCACATCGTTACCATTGGCATCTTTCAAGGCCATGCGCATGCAGCGCACTGCACCTTCGCCGGACGGGGCGACCATGTCGTAACCGTCTGAAGTAGCGCCGTAGCCAACCAGTTCAGCATAAATCTTGGCGCCACGAGCTTTGGCGTGTTCATATTCTTCCAAAACCAAAATACCGCCACCGCCCGAGATCACAAAGCCATCACGGTCAGCATCGTAGGTGCGTGATGCTTTGTCAGGGGTTTCGTTGTACTTGCTGGACAAAGCACCCATGGCATCAAACATGAAGGAGAGCGTCCAATTCTCTTCCTCTGCACCACCTGCAAACACGATGTCTTGCTTACCCAGCTGGATTTGCTCCATGCCATTACCAATGCAATGTGCGCTGGTCGCACAGGCAGAGCTGATGGAGTAATTGACGCCTTTGATTTTTGCACCTGTAGCGAGGCAAGCCGACACGCCACTGGCCATGGCCTTGGTGACCATATATGGGCCGACGCGGCGGACACCTTTGTCGCGCATGGTGTCAATGCCTTGCATGATGCTCAGGTGCGACGCACCACCAGCTCCAACGACGAGGCCGGTACGCAGGTTCGAGACCATTTCTTCTGGCAATTTAGCATCGGCAATCGCTTCTTGCATCGCAATCCAAGCGTAGGCGTGACCATCCGCCATGAAGCGCATCAACTTGCGGTCAACCAGAGTTTCAACTTCTAAATTTTTGACTGAGCCTGCCACGTGAGAGCGCAAACCCTGCGCAGCATACTCGGGCTGAAACGTGATGCCTGAACGGCCCTGTTGCAAGCTGTCTAAAACTTCTGCTTTGTTGTTGCCAATGCTGCAAACAATACCCATTCCGGTGACGACGACACGACGCATGGTGTGATCCTATTTATCTAAATGTCAATAGATTGTCTATTTGGAGTTAGCTGGTGTACAGACCAACTTTTAAGTCATTCGCGGTGTAAATTTCTTTGCCGTCAACTTCTAAAGTTGCATCGGCCACACCCATCACCAATTTGCGCATAACGAGGCGATTCAGGTCAATGCGGTAAGTGACTAATTTTGCCGTAGGCAAAACCTCGCCTGTGAACTTAATCTCTCCCGCGCCCAATGCACGACCGCGCCCAGGCCCGCCGCTCCAACCCAAGAAAAACCCGATCAACTGCCACATGGCATCTAAACCCAAGCAACCCGGCATGACTGGGTCACCTTTGAAGTGACAATCGAAAAACCACAAATCGGGGCGAACATCAAGCTCAGCAATGATTTGGCCTTTGCCATGCTTGCCACCGTCTGAAGTGATGGAGACGATGCGATCAAACATCAACATGGGTGGCAGAGGCAGCTTGGCATTGCCTTCACCAAATGTTATGCCGTTGCCACAATCGATGAGTTCTTCGTAGGTATAGCTATTTTGTCTTGGAGTCATTTTTTTTGTTTTTTATGAATGAGTGGGTAATTATCTAACGAATCAGGCACTAAATGATGACAGACTCGCTCAAGGCAAAAAAATAGCCCACCTAAGTGGGCTATTTAAAGAACAACAAGACAGTTTCAAAGCATTTATTGAACCGTTACTTCAACGCGCCGCGCCTCAGAGGCGGGGCCATCAACCTTGGTTTGCTCCGGTTTTTTGAGCTCAATCTTATCTTCAGCCACGCCTGACGCTTTTAAAGCATCGCGCACATTCATGGCGCGCTGTTTGGCCAATTCAGCGTTTTTGGCTGGGTCGCCAGAAGCATCATGGTAACCGCTGATGACTGCTTTTTTACCGCCAGCAACTGCTTTCACCACATCTGCCAAGGCTTCTTTGCCGCCTGCAGCCACATCAGCTTTGCCTGATGCAAAGTAGAACTTGACCACGCCATTTTCAACTTTGACAGATGCCGCATCGGCAGCAGCTTGTGCGGCAGCTGTCATCGCTGCGTCAGAGCTGGCCGAGGTGGCAGCCATAGATGCAGCAGCCACAACCGGCGCTACTTGCGCGACGGGTGCTGATGCCATATCGCCACCATGAACCTTCATCATCAAAGGCACAATCAGCAAGGCCACGATGTTGATAATTTTGATGAGCGGGTTAATGGCAGGGCCAGCCGTGTCTTTGTAAGGGTCACCCACGGTGTCGCCAGTCACAGCGGCTTTGTGCGCTTCAGAGCCTTTGCCGCCATGGTTGCCGTCTTCAATGTACTTTTTCGCATTGTCCCAGGCGCCACCGCCTGTGCACATGGAAATAGCCACAAACAAGCCCGTCACAATCGTACCCATCAGCAAGCCACCCAAGGCTTTTGGCCCGAGCACCAAGCCGACCAAAATTGGCACAATGACTGGCAAGAGCGATGGAATCATCATTTCTTTGATAGCAGCAGAAGTCAGCATATCAACCGCTGCGCTGTAGTCGGGCTTGCGTTTACCAGCCATGATGGCACCGTCTGAGAACTGGCGGCGCACTTCAACCACCACGCTACCCGCAGCGCGGCCCACGGCCTCCATCGCCATGGCGCCAAAGAGGTAAGGAATCAAACCGCCAATAAACAAGCCCACAATCACCATCGGGTCACTCAGGTCAAAGCTGATGGCTCTGCCGTAGGCCTCTAATTTGTGGGTGTAGTCTGCAAACAATACCAAAGCTGCCAAACCGGCTGAGCCAATCGCGTAGCCCTTGGTCACTGCTTTGGTGGTGTTACCCACAGCGTCCAGCGGGTCGGTGATGTCGCGTACGCTTTTTGGCATTTCAGACATCTCGGCAATACCACCAGCATTGTCAGTGATTGGGCCATAAGCGTCCAAAGCCACCACAATACCGGCCATGCTGAGCATAGCGGTTGCAGCAATCGCAATACCGTACAAACCCGCCAATTTGTAAGCCGCCATGATGGCGATACACACAAAGATAACAGGCCAAGCGGTTGAACGCATAGACACACCCAAGCCGGCAATGATGTTGGTACCGTGGCCAGTCGTTGACGCTTGTGCGATGTGCTTCACGGGGGCGTACTGCGTGCCTGTGTAGTACTCAGTCACCCACACCAAAGCTGCCGTTAACACCAAGCCAACAGCGCAAGCGCCAAACAGCTTCATGGCCGCGCCTGTGCCGCCCAAGGCGTTGTCAGGAATCATCGCATTGGTCACAAAATAAAAGGCAATCAGCGACAAAATGCCCGCTACAGCCAAGCCTTTGTACAACGCCGGCATCACGTTTTTCATGCCCGGTGAGGCTTTAACGAAGAAGCAACCAATGATGGATGCCACAATCGACACCGCACCCAAAACCAATGGATAAACCACCGCGCTGGCACCTGAACTGGACATCAGCAGGGTGCCAAGCACCATGGTGGCAATCAGCGTGACAGCGTATGTTTCAAACAAATCAGCGGCCATGCCGGCGCAGTCACCCACGTTGTCGCCCACATTGTCGGCAATCACGGCAGGGTTGCGTGGGTCGTCCTCAGGGATGCCCGCCTCGACTTTGCCGACCAAATCTGCGCCTACGTCAGCGCCTTTGGTGAAAATGCCACCGCCCAAACGGGCAAAGATGGAGATCAACGAGGAGCCAAAGGCAAAGCCAATCAGCGGGTTCAAGCTCGCTGCGGTCGGCGCACCATTGGGTACGAGATACCAGTAAAAAGCTGTGACGCCCAGTAAACCGAGACCAACCACCAACATGCCAGTGATAGCACCGCCACGGAAGGCCACGTCCAGCGCGGGGCCAATGCCTTTGGTGGCCGCTTGGGCGGTACGCACGTTAGCGCGAACCGACACATTCATGCCAATAAAACCGCAAGCGCCCGACAAAACCGCACCGACGACGAAGCCGATGGCCGATTGCACGTCTAAAAACACCCCAATCAAAATGGCCAATACCACGCCAACTATGGCAATGGTGCGGTATTGTCGCGCCAAATAGGCGGCAGCACCGGTTTGAATCGCGGCTGCAATCTCTTGCATCCGAGCGTTACCTGCGTCTTGGGAAAGAATCCAACTGCGTGCCCAAAAGCCGTATGCCACGGCTATGAACCCGCAAATCAGCGCCAAAGTTAGCGCGAAATTGCTCGTCATGTCTGATCTCCTCTTTTTCGTTGATTCGCAAAGGAGGGAGCAGGCGCTGAAAACTTAGGCCATCTAGACTTGAGGTCAACGCAAACTCCCGCTGCGTTGCTTCCTCGCCGTCTATAGCTCCTCATGTAAAGACGTGTCGATTGGCCAACAAACCCACTTTAACTCGAATTAGTGACAATTTGGAGTCAAAGCAAGGCTGGTGAAAGTAAAATACGGGTTAATCCTTACAAGTTTCCCCTTTTTCATCAACCCTGTTCATCAACTCTACTAAGAAGCAACCATGTCCTTAGACAAAGTCACCCCTGGTAAAAACGCCCCCCACGAATTCAACGTCATCATCGAAATCCCGATGAATGCCGACCCTATCAAGTACGAAGTGGATAAGGAATCCGGCGCGATTTTTGTCGACCGCTTCATGAGCACGGCCATGCACTACCCGACCAACTACGGTTACGTGCCAAAAACCTTGAGCGGCGATGGCGACCCGGTGGACGTCTTGGTCATCACCCCTGTCCCATTGTTCCCCGGCGTCGTGGTCACTTGCCGCCCCATCGGTATCTTGAAAATGACCGACGAAGCCGGCGAAGACGGCAAAGTCTTGGCCGTACCTATCGACAAAAAATGCTCACTCTACACCCAGTGGCAAAAACCTGAAGATTTGAACGAGCTGCGCCTGAAAACCATCTCCCACTTCTTTGAGCACTACAAAGATCTAGAAAAAGGCAAATGGGTCAAAGTCGATGGCTGGGAAGGCCCAGAAGCCGCGAACAAAGAGATCATGGACGGCATTGCCAACTATCTTGCAGCTCAAAAAGCCTAAAAACTTGATAAATTAGCTATTTCAGAGGTAAATATCGCTGTAGCCGGCGTATTTATTAACTAGTTAGCTATAAAAATAGTAGCGTCTTGCTCGGTTGAGTGAGGCGCTATTTTGTTTGGAGTAACATTTCGTCCACTAATGCTGAACTGCCTCTGTATGTAGCTTTAGTCCTAAAGCGCCTATAACCTTCAAAATCGTATCAAAACCCGGGGCACGGTCGCCAGACAGTGCCTTATAAAGACTTTCGCGAGACAGCCCAGCTTTACGAGCGACTTGCGTCATGCCTTGGGCACGAGCGATGTCGCCAAGCGCTTTGGCAATGAACGCAGCATCGCCATTGGCTTCGTCCATGCAAGCCTCAAGATAATCAGCCATTTCTTGTGGCGTACGCAGATGCTCGGCTACGTCATAGCGCGTTGTTACTGTTTTTGTCATGATGATTCCTCAAGGTTACGCGCTAGTCGTAGCGCCGTTTTGATGTCAGTAGCTTGCGTGGATTTGTCGCCACCAGCCAGCAGGATGACGATTCTTTGTTCGCGTTTTGTGTAATACACGCGATAACCCGGCCCAAAGTCGATGCGTAATTCAGAAACGCCTTCGCCAACAGGTTTGACATCGCCAGGGTTGCCAGCTGCAAGCCGCTCAATTCTGACAAAAATGCGAGATCGACCTTGTGAGTCCCGCAGATTGTCAATCCACGCCCCATAAACATCGGTTTTACGAATTTCAAGCATGTGTAAATTGTAGCCTCACGGCTACGTTTCTGTCAATGTGTACTGATAGGGCATTACCAAAGACGAGAAAAGCCTATAAACTTGATAAATTAGCTGTTTTATAGGTAAATATCGCTGTAGCCGGTGTATTTAATCACTATTTAGCTATAAAAATAGTAGCGTCTTACTCGGTTGACTGAGGCGCTATTTTTTTGAGTTATTTTTGCAAGGTGTCTCAAGCGCTTGGAAGGAAAAAGGTCTCTCGCATTCGATGACTATCTTTAACCAGCCATAAAATCGCAAATGTGCAATTTTATAACTCAAATTAATAGCAAACTATTTAACAAATACGCCAACTACACGCCAAAAGAGTGCTCAGACTGCGGATACAACACATGCTGCAGCCCAAACATCTTGGGCGCTACAAAAGGGGCCCAATCTGCGTGGGATTGGGCGAGGCGGTCCGCCACGGTCCACCAGACGCTGGGGTTCAGGCCCATGCCAATGTGGCTGGCAAAGACTTCGATGTTTTCGGTGCGTTTGTTGTTTTTGCTAGGCGCTTGGATGCTGCCTTGCCAGGCCACCACGCCGTCGGTGCGGGAGTAGATGCTGGTGGTGGGCACGCTGGGCGGGGTGGGCAGGTCGTAATCATTGGCTGCATGCTCTGTTTTGCGTCCGGTTGCAAACTCGTAAACGCGCCAAGCGTTGGTCGATTTGGGCGAGCTGGCAAAGGGCGTGCCTAGGGTGATGACGCAATGCACCATGTCGGGCAGTAATTTGGCCATTTCACGGGCGTAAATGCCGCCCAAGCTCCAGCCAATCAGGCTGACTTTGCGACCCGTTCTGGCGTGGGTTTCCATGATTTGTGCTTTGGCAGCGTCCAGAACGCCATGCCGTGGACCCAAATTGAGGCCTTGGTTCCAGCCGTCAACTTCGTAGCCAATGGAGGTCAGGTAACGGCGAATCGGCATGGTGCTGGCATCGCCTGCGCTCAAACCGGGGAAGACAATCACACTGTGGCCATCGCCAGCAGGGGCGTGCTGTAGCACGGGCCAAAGGGGTAGCAGCGTGCCAAACTCCCAAAAAGCGCGAAACTCAAGTGCCATCAAGCCCAGTTTAGGGGGAGCGTGGTGCAGCGCTGCGGTGCTGCTGTCAATGTCTTTGCCCAATTTGTTGATTCCTTGGTTGTTAGACGTCGTGTTGCCGTGTGTAGATTTCTTAGAAAGTGCCATGCGTGTATTGATGTGGTGCAACTAACCGTAACAGTAGCATCTTTGCCCGTACGCAAGCTGTCACTTCGCCGTCAAACCCCTGCAAAAGCGTGAAAACACCACGTTTGCATGTTTTTTAGAGTCGAACCTCTGATTTCTCGTCATGTTGGGGACGTCACGTGTACGGGTAAATACGATGTAAGTGCTCGTATTTTCAATTTTTCAACGGGCTACGCCTCCCCAAATCCTCCATGTAGTTGGCTATCCCTTGGCCTTCGCGGTCTAAAAAGCGCTGGACGGCTTCGGCGAAGGCTGGGTGGGCTAGCCAATGGGCGCTGGTGGCTTTGATGGGGAGCAGGGCGCGGGCCATTTTGTGTTCGCCTTGCGCGCCACCTTCAAAGCGCTGGTAGCCGTGCTTGATGCACCATTCAATCGGTTGGTAGTAGCAAGCTTCAAAATGCAGGCAATCGACGCGTTCTAAGGCGCCCCAGTAGCGGCCGTAGGCGATTTTTTCGATGAAATCACCAATTTTAAGGCTATTTTTAGCTGTAGGCAGCGTATTTATTGACTGAATAGCTACTAAACTTGTAGCAATTGGGCTGCCTTCCCGTTCAGCGGTGAAGAGCAGCCAGTTCTCTGGCATGTTCTGCTGCATGTGGCTAAAGAAGTCGCGGCTGAGATACGGGGCGTTGCCGTGCTCCCAGTAGGTGCGCTCGTAGCAGCGGTAGAAGAAATCCCAGTCTGCGGTGCTGATGTCTTTGCCCTGCGCCCAGCGGAAGGTGACGCCTGCTTCGGCGACTTTACGACGTTCAGCTCGGATTTTTTTGCGTTTATCCATGGCCAGACTGGCTAGGAAGGTATCAAAGTCGGCGTAAGGTTCAACTCGATTTGTCCAATGAAACTGCACGGTGTGGCGCAGCATCAAATCGGCTTCTTGGCAGGCTGCGACATCCTCGTCGCTGCAAAACAGCAGATGCAAGGACGACAGATCATGTTGCTCACACCAAGCAATCACCGCTTGCAGCAGCAAAATGCGAGTTTCAGCATCTTTGGCGAGTAGCCGAGCGCCTGGCACGGGGGTGAAAGGCGGGGCGATGAGTGCTTTGGGGTAGTAGGGCAAGCCGTGTTGCTGGTAGGCGTTGGCCCAAGCGTGGTCAAAAACGAACTCGCCGTAGGAGTGGTCTTTGAGGTACAAAGCACAAGCGCCTTGCAGCTGGTCGCCCTGCCAAAGGGTGATGAAACGCGGCGTCCAGCCGGTCTCAGCGCTAGCACTGCCGCTGGTGTGCATCGCTGCTAAATAGGCGTGGCGCATGAAGGGGCTGGGGTGGCTTTGCAGGGCGAGCAGGGCGTCCCAATCGGCGGCGTTCACCTCTAGCGGCGAAGTCAGTTCACGAATGACATAATCAAGCTGCTTAGACTGTTTCGATGGGAGAATTTCTTTAGTGCTCAAAACGAATCTGTCATTTCTATAAAAGTAATTGGTTGACTTATGACTCTCAAAATCTGCATTGCACAGCTTAACTTGCATGTGGGCGATTTGCCCGGCAATGCGCAAAAAATCATTGACGCAGCGCACAGCGCCTACGCTGAGGGCGCGCGGCTATTGCTGACGCCTGAATTGTCTATCTGCGGCTATGCAGCTGAAGACCTGTTTTTGCGCCCCGCCTTTATTTCTGCTTGCCATGATGCCGTGAAAACGGTGACCGAGGGCTGTGCAGGGTTAAAAGGCATGGCCGTGGTGGTGGGCCACCCGGCGGGGGGCGACGAGCGCACCAAGTCAGTTGCGGTGCAGCGGCGCTTCAATGCGGCCAGTGTCATCAGCGAAGGGCGGATTCTGGAAACCTATGCCAAACGCGAGTTGCCCAATTACCAAGTGTTTGACGAGCGCCGTTATTTCACGCCTGGGCAGGGTGTGTGTGTGTTCCAAGTAGGCGAAATGGGCCAGCAAGTCAGCGTGGGGCTGCTGATTTGCGAGGATGCTTGGTTTGAGGAGCCGGCCCGCCTTGCCAAAGAAGCGGGCGCGCAGGTGTTGGCTGTCATCAACGCCTCGCCGTTTCACGTCGGCAAGGGCGGCGAGCGGGAGTTGCGCATGGCTGAGCGGGTCAAAGCGACTGGTTTGCCGCTTATGTACGCACATTTGGTCGGCGGTCAAGACGAGGTGGTGTTTGACGGTGGCTCATTTGCTCTGAACGCGAAGTCTGAGTTGGTGGCTAGAGCTGAGAATTTTAAGGAACAACTGCTCTATATAGAGGTAAATCGGCCTGTAGCCGGCGTAAATAAAGAATTATCAGCTACTGATTTAATAGCAATTGAGGGCCAAACTATTGCACCACTGCGTAGCGCGGAGGCTGATTTGTGGGATGCCTTGGTGCTAGGTATTCGTGATTATTTGGGTAAAAATGGCTTTCCTGGGGCGCTTTTGGGGCTTTCAGGCGGTATCGACTCTGCGTTGGTACTGGCATTAGCGGTGGACGCTTTAGGTAAAGACAAAGTACGCGCGGTGATGATGCCGTCGCCCTACACCGCTGACATCAGCTGGATAGATGCCCGCGACATGGCTAAGCGCATGGGCGTGCGTTATGACGAAATCTCCATCGTGCCCGAGTTTGAAGCCTTCAAAGCCAGTTTGGCCAGCGAATTCAAAGGGCTGGCTGAGGACACGACCGAGGAAAACATCCAAGCGCGGATTCGGGGCACGCTGTTGATGGCGCTGTCGAACAAATTTGGCAGCATGGTGCTGACAACGGGGAATAAATCTGAAATGGCTACCGGCTACTGCACGCTGTATGGCGACATGGCGGGCGGTTTTGCGGCGATCAAGGATTTGGCTAAAACGACGGTGTTCAAGCTGTGTTTATGGCGCAATGCCCATGACCCAAACGGCACGGGGAGCAGCCCGATTCCGGACCGAATCATCACCCGCCCACCAAGCGCGGAACTGCGAGCAGACCAAAAAGACCAAGACAGCCTGCCGCCTTATGATGTGCTGGATGCGATTTTGGAGCGTTATATGGAAAACGACGAGAGTATTGCCGAGATCATTGCGGATGGTTTTGCGCCAGCTGACGTGAACCGCGTGACGCATCTGATTAAGATCAATGAGCACAAGCGCCGGCAAGCGCCGATTGGCATTCGGGTAACCCATCGCAGTTTTGGCAAAGATTGGCGTTATCCTATTACCAGCAAGTTCAGAGCTTAATTTAGCTGCAAATTTCAGTTATAAAGCTAGTAGTACGTTCGTTCCTCGCCCTTCGACTTTATAAGAAAGAGACATATTCCATGAAACTCATCACCGCCATCCTCAAGCCTTTCAAACTCGAAGAAGTCCGCGAAGCCTTGGCTGAATGTGGCGTAACAGGTCTGACCGTGACAGAAGTGAAAGGCTTTGGCCGTCAAAAAGGTCATACTGAGCTGTATCGCGGCGCGGAATACGTGGTCGACTTTTTACCTAAAGTCAAAGTGGAGGTGGTGGTGAAATCAGCTGACTTGGACTTGTGTGTCGACGCTATCGTCAAAGCTGCACGTACTGGCAAAATCGGCGATGGCAAGATTTTTGTCACCAGCGTCGAGCGCGTGGTGCGGATTCGCACAGGCGAACAGGACGAAATAGCCGTCTAAGACTTGATTAGGCAAAGCGCTGCCAAAGCGCAGCTAGCCAAATCCCGCCGCATAGCAGCAAACTAAGCAACACGGCGGCGCTGCCCATGTCTTTGGCGCGTTTAGACAGGGCATGCCATTCAGGGCCGATGCGGTCTATAGCCGTTTCAATACCGGTGTTGAGCAGCTCCACAATCATCACAATGAGGACTGAACCAGCGAGCAGAGCGGTTTCTACCCAATTGCGGCCTAGCCAGAAGGCCAGCGGTACGAGCACGACAGCGGCAATGGCTTCTTGACGGAAAGCTGTTTCACCCCAGCCGGCTTGCAGTCCTTGCATCGAGTAGCCACCCGCATGAAAAATGCGGTTGATGCCCGTGCGTGCTTTTTGAGGGTTGACTTCTTGGGTGCTGGAGTTTGGGCTGGTCATAAGTTTGTATTATCGACTCAGCGGTAAGGACGTCACCAAGCGTGTGCCAGCCCAAGCATCGTGCCAAAACTGGCGCTGTGGATGAAAGCGACTGAGCAGAGCCCAGACAGCAACCCAGCCGATCACCAATAATGCAGTTTCGCCAGTCGACAAACTAAACGGTGCGATCAATGCCAGCGGTGGCAACAGCCAAACCCAACTCAGAAAATAGCGTAACAAGGCACGCGATTGTGAAATTGCTTGCCCAGATGTGCTGACAACACGTATGTTCCAAGTTTTCATGGCCAGAGTTTGTCCCTTAGCCCAAAACCAAATGAAGTAGATGCCAAAAACGAGGAATAAGAAGGCTTGAAGTGCATGCCGATTGTTCAAGGCATGGCGTGTCTGCGTCAGTGTGCCGAACAGATAGCCTGAGATGAACACCACGCCAAACATCAACAAGCCTTCGTACATCCAGCAAGCCATACGGCGTTTAAGACTGGGTGCGGTGAGTAGGGTTAACTCGTCAACAGTTGGCGAATCAACGGACATCAGCAGTTTTGTTGTTGGGGTTGGCTGCGTTTGTTGGTGCAGTTGTTGCGGTGGGGACAGCGTTGGCGTTCTGCGGTGGATTGACAGTCGAAACCTTGATTTGGTTATTGATAACCGCCCGCTTGTTTGTCTTGCTGTCCGCCTTGGAAAGGCTGTCATTGATCTCAGGCGTTGTGACCAATTTTTCTTTAGGTACAGGTTTGATCACAGGTGCAGCCCCAACAGCTAGTGTTGTTTTATTGATGCTGGCGAGTTTTTGTTTTTCTTCAGCACTCAGCGCTTGATAGGCTTGCCATTTGGTTTGCTTGTCGTCAGTCGACAGTGTTTTGGTTTGTGCAAAGTTGATGCGTGCTTGCTCGCGCTGTTTGGCGCTCAAACCAGCCCACTCTGTCATACGACCGTACATGGTGATTTTTTCTTGTTCAGACAATTTGGCAAAATTGGCAGATAGCGCCAGCCATTTGCGTTTATGGGCCTCTGTCAAGCTTCCCCAAACGGCATTAAGTGGCTGCAAAGCTAATTTTTGTGCTGGCGTCAGTGACTGCCAGCTGTCAATAGCTGGTTTAGTAGCTGCTGCTACTGATGCTGGTTTGATGGTAGTCGGTGGCGTTACATTTTGCGCGTTAACTGTCCCAGCAAATGCGACAAGCGCAATACTTGCCGAGCTGAGGATTGCTGATTTGCAAATTACATCAAGAACCTTCATATTTTTTGAATTGACCAGCTTCACGTCTAACAACTTGCAAATCAGACGCTGAACTTAAAGTTTCTTATGCGTCAGAACCGATAGTGCTAATTTGGCGTTATGGTTTAGCGCCGTTCTCTTGCGTGGTTTGAGCGTCAAGTCTTAAGAATTGCGCGAAACCAGGATCAGCGTAAGCCGCAGGAGGTAAATCGTCGGTTAACAAAGCAACATCAACGTCAGCAAGCTCCTGCGCACGTTGGTCATTTTGTACCAAAGAGATGGTGATCAAGCCAACAACCAAGACGATTAGCGGCAACATGGCGGCTAGACGATTCCAAATACTAGGTGTATCGTCACCAAAACTCATGGTGGCTGCACCACCAGACCCATAAACAGCTGTTGCTACGCTAGCTAATGGTGCGCGTTTACGTTTTGTTACGGCTTGAAAGCGAGCAACACGCAATCGTTCAGAAATATCGTGTGACAAGTCAGCGTTGCCCATAGCAAGATGCGCGGCTACCTTTAAGCCAAAACGGTCTTGCAATTGACTCTGCAAGCGTTCTTGTGAGACGCGCGAAGGCTGCGCCTCTTTCAATGCTGAATTTCGTGGTGAAAAGGCCAGTGGATGGCCAAATGTTATATTTTGTGCGGTAGTCATAGTTGTATCCCTCGAGCTTTCAACGCTTTCGCTAGTGCGGCTACGGCTCTGGAGCAATGCGTTTTAACGCTTCCTTCAGAACATCCCATAGCTGCAGCAGTTTCGGCTACGTCAAACTCTTCCCAATAACGCATGAGGAAGGCTTCTCGTTGACGCGCTGGCAATTCTTGTATTTCTGCCTCGATTTCTCTGAATATTTGAGCGCGACTCGTTACCGACTCTGCACTTTCCGTGCCATCTGATTCGTTTTCGAGCTCTAAAGTTTCAAGAATATCGAAATTTCCGTCTTCTCCCGCCTTTTCAAAGTCCGTAAAGTTGGAAAAAACAGCTCTTTGGGTTTTTTGACGACGAAACCAGTCCAGGGTGCAATTGGACAAAATACGCTGAAAAAGCATGGGCAACTCGGCCGGCGGCTTGTCGCCATAGTGCTCGGCCAACTTCATCATGCTGTCTTGCACAATGTCGAGCGCAGATTCTTCATTGCGAACGTGGTACATCGAGCGCTTAAAGGCCCGTTTTTCAACGCTTTTTAGAAAATCAGAGAGTTCTTGTTCAGTTGCCAAGGGCTTTGGACCTCAGAAAAGGTCTCCGCTAGTAGTAATTGCGGGGCAATTATGGCACTGCTTGGGGTTAAATCTCATGCTTTTTTAAATTTCTGCGTTGTGCAGTGCGATAATGTCAACTGCAAGTCAAAAAGCAAACGGGTCACAGCAGGACGATACAAGCAGTTCGTTCATGGTTGTGGTCTCAAGTCCTGACGCGGCTCCACAAGAGCTCAGTGAAGGGGCACCCAAGGTATTTCGTTAGAGAAATTCACAAAGGTTTACGCAAAGGATCATCATGAAAATTACCAAAGCCGAAATGTCGGCAACTTCTGCTGTGGCAGACAAAACTTCCGAGAACACGACCGCATCTGCCACTCAAGTGCCTGACCAAGCTCCAGAGTTACGCGGCGCAGAGATTTTGGTTAAAGCGCTTCAGGCTGAAAATGTGAAGTACATCTGGGGTTATCCAGGTGGTGCTGTGTTGCACATTTACGACGCGTTGTACAAGCAAGAAACCATGCAGCACGTTTTGGTTCGTCACGAACAGGCGGCTGTTCACGCTGCTGACGGCTATGCCCGCGCAACGGGTGACGTGGGTGTGGCTTTGGTTACTTCAGGACCTGGAGCGACCAATGCTGTCACAGGTATTGCCACGGCTTATATGGACAGCATCCCGATGGTGATCATCACGGGTCAAGTGCCTACCCATGCGATTGGCCTAGACGCTTTCCAGGAATGTGACACCATTGGCATCACACGCCCTATCGTCAAGCACAATTTCTTGATTAAAGACGCGCGCGATTAGGCCGAGACCATGAAAAAGGCCTTCCATATTGCACGCAGCGGTCGACCTGGCCCTGTCGTTGTGGATATTCCTAAAGACGTGTCTTTTAACAAGGTGCCTTATCACGGCTACCCAGAAAGCGTTGAGATGCGCGCTTACAACCCAGTGCGTAAGGGCCACAGTGGACAAATTCGCAAAGCCTTGATGTTGCTTTTGAAAGCAAAACGTCCATACATCTATACAGGTGGTGGCGTGTTGTTGAGCAATGCCAGCGCAGAGCTGCGCATTTTGGCAGACATGCTGGGCTTTCCGTGCACCAACACCCTGATGGGCTTGGGTGCGATTGCGGCCAGCGACCCTAAATTCTTAGGCATGCTGGGTATGCACGGCACGTACGAGGCTAACAACGCCATGCAAAGCGCGGATGTGGTCTTGGCCGTAGGCGCACGCTTTGACGATCGCGTGATTGGCAACCCCAAGCACTTTGCGCAAGTTGAACGCAAAATCATTCATATCGACATTGATCCGTCCAGTATTTCAAAGCGCGTCAAGGTAGATATACCAATCGTTGGCGATGTCAAAGAAGTCTTGCTTGAGATGATTGCCATGATCAAAGAAGGCTCACTCAAGCCCGATACGACGGCTTTGGGCGAGTGGTGGAGCACGATCGAGACTTGGCGCAAGCGTGACTGCATGAAGTACGACCACGGCAAGGGCGACGTGATCAAACCGCAATACGTCATTGAGACCTTGTGCAATATGACCAAAGGCGAAGAAACCTACATCACCTCCGATGTAGGCCAGCACCAAATGTGGGCGGCGCAATATTACAAGTTTGAAGAGCCACGCCGTTGGATCAACTCGGGCGGTTTGGGGACCATGGGCGTAGGCATTCCTTATGCCATGGGTATTAAGCTAGCCAAACCGGATAAAGAAGTGTTTTGCGTGACAGGTGAAGGCTCCGTGCAGATGTGCATACAAGAGCTCTCAACATGCTTGCAGTACGACACGCCTATCAAAATTGTGTCTTTGAACAATCGTTACCTTGGCATGGTGCGCCAGTGGCAAGAAATTGACTACGAAGGCCGCTACAGCCATAGCTATATGGACGCGTTGCCTAACTTCGTGAAGTTGGCGGAGGCTTATGGGCACGTGGGTATGTTGATTGAAAAACCAGAAGACGTCGAACCCGCTTTGCGCGAAGCGCGCAAGCTCAAGGATCGCACCGTGTTCATGGACTTCCGTACCGATCCGACCGAGAACGTGTTCCCGATGGTCAAAGCCGGCATGGGTATCGACCAGATGCTTTTGGGTTCTGAAGATTTGTAATCTCAAAATTTCAAAAATCTCATCATTTAATTCACAGCTTATTTTTTGAATCTATTGCCCGCCAAGCCTGCACATTACCGTGTGCGGGGGAGGGCGGCGAAAAGAGGAAACTATTCACATGAAACACATCATTGCAGTATTACTTGAGAACGAACCAGGCGCTTTGTCTCGCGTGGTTGGCTTGTTTTCAGCCCGTGGCTACAACATCGAGTCGCTCACCGTAGCGCCCACAGAAGACCCTACTTTGTCCCGCATGACGATTCAAACGTCTGGCTCGGATGACGTGATTGAACAAATCACCAAGCATTTGAACCGATTGATTGAAGTCGTTAAAGTCGTCGATTTGACCGAAGGCGCTTACACCGAACGTGAGTTGATGATGGTCAAAATCCGCGCCGTTGGCAAAGAACGCGAAGAAGTCAAACGCATGGCGGACATCTTCCGCGGTCGCATCATCGATGTCACCGACAAGAGCTACACCATTGAGCTGACGGGCGACCATGGTAAAAACGACGCTTTTTTAGAAGCTATCGACAAATCAGCGATTCTGGAAACCGTGCGTACGGGCCCTAGCGGCATTGGGCGCGGCGAACGAATATTGCGTGTATAGGCTTCGCGTATAAAATGCGTAGTTGATATTTTTTTATTTATAAATAGTTATAAGTTACCACCTATTTTTTAACGGAGATTGAGATGAAAGTTTTTTACGACAAAGATTGCGACCTGAGCCTGATCAAAGGTAAAACCGTTGCGATTATTGGCTACGGTAGCCAAGGCCATGCACATGCTCAAAACTTGAACGACAGCGGCGTCAAAGTCGTGGTCGGTCTGCGTAAAGGTGGCGCAAGCTGGGATAAAGTGGCTAAAGCTGGTTTGACCGTTGCTGAAGTCAATACAGCAGTAGCTTCTGCTGACGTCGTCATGATTTTGTTGCCAGACGAGAATATCGCTGCTGTGTACCAAGAGATCGAGCCAAGCCTGAAAAAAGGCGCTTCATTGGCGTTTGCTCACGGTTTCAACGTTCATTACAATCAAGTGGTACCTCGTGCAGACTTGGATGTTTGGATGGTTGCGCCAAAAGCACCTGGTCATACCGTGCGTTCAACCTACGCTCAAGGTGGCGGTGTGCCGCACTTGGTGGCTGTGCATCAAGACAAATCTGGCAAAGCGCGCGAATTGGCGCTGTCTTATGCCATGGCCAACGGTGGCGGCAAAGCTGGCATCATTGAAACCAATTTCAAAGAAGAGACTGAAACCGACTTGTTCGGCGAGCAAGCTGTTTTGTGTGGTGGTGCGGTTGAACTCATCAAAATGGGTTACGAGACTTTGGTTGAAGCAGGCTACGCCCCTGAAATGGCTTACTTTGAGTGCTTGCATGAGCTCAAGTTGATTGTGGACTTGATTTATGAAGGCGGCATCGCCAACATGAACTACTCCATCTCTAACAACGCAGAGTATGGCGAGTACGTGACTGGTCCAGAAGTCATCAACGAAGAGTCACGCAAAGCTATGCGCAACGCCTTGAAGCGCATCCAAAACGGCGAATACGCCAAGATGTTCATTCAAGAAGGCCGTTTGAACTACCCGTCAATGACCGCACGTCGCCGTAACACAGCTGACCACTCCATCGAAATCGTTGGTGGCAAACTGCGCGCCATGATGCCTTGGATTGCCAAAAACAAGCTGGTTGATCAAACCCGCAACTAAAAACTGAGACAAACATGCTGCAAGGTCTGTTTGGTCTGAGTTTTAGGTAATGAACAAAGGTCACTTCGGTGGCCTTTGTTATTTCTATTTTGTGCTATACATTTAATAGCTAATAAGGCATATAATACGCCGGCTATAAGTATTGCATAGGTGTTTTAGAGGTGTTTTTATGCATGATGGCGTGGACTCAGTTAAAGACAGTGAAGACGGTGTGCTTTTGCGAAAGAGGCGCAAAGGTATTTATATCCTGCCGAATTTGTTCACATTAGCGGCATTGTTCGGTGGTTTTTATGCCATTGTCATGGCCATGAATGGTCATTTCGATATGGCTGCGATTGGTATTTTCTGCGCCATGGTCTTAGACAGCCTAGATGGCCGTATCGCGCGGATGACCAACACCCAAAGCGCTTTTGGCGAGCAAATGGATTCCCTGTCTGACATGGTCTCCTTTGGTGCCGCACCAGCTTTGATTTCATACATTTGGGCGCTTAATAGCCTAGGCCGCTGGGGCTGGTTTGCGTCATTTGTGTACTGTGCTTGCGCTGCGCTGCGCTTGGCGCGCTTCAACGTCAACACCACCGTTGTTGATAAGCGTTACTTTCAAGGTTTGCCGTCCCCTGCTGCTGCGGCTTTGGTCGCGGGCTTTTTGTGGGTGGCGACTGAGCTGAACATCAAGGGCGCTGACGTCGCTTGGCCGATGCTGGCGTTGACTTTATACGCGGGTTTGACGATGGTGACCAATGTGCCGTTTTACAGCTTCAAAGACGTGCAAATGAAGAAGAGTGTGCCCTTCGCTGTGATTGTGGCCATTGCACTAGGTATTGCAGTCATCAATATACATCCGCCGAGCGTGTTGTTTGCCTTGTTTGTGATTTATGGTTTGAGTGGTTATGTGATCTACGCTTGGCGTAAAGCCAAAGGCTTGCAAACTAGCGTGATCAGCACATCTACAGACGAGCCTGAAGAACGTGGTTTGCATTAAATATATTTGATTCAATGTATTTTTCATACTTTTAAAAAAACTGTGCTATAGTTATTTATGATTAAAATGTCTCTGGCACTACTACTGCTACCTTTTACTGGGCAGGCTAAGTAGCGTTCGCGTCACTTTTTCCAAAAAAGCCCGTTAGCTTCACTGCAACGGGCTTTTTTTATTGTTTATTCAACTTCATTTTCACATCTACTGAGGATTTCATCATGACAAGCAGTACATCCGTCGACAAGCTCATTATTTTTGACACCACCTTGCGTGACGGCGAGCAATCGCCCGGCGCGTCTATGAACAAAGACGAGAAGCTTCGTATTGCGCGCCAGTTGGAGCGCTTGAAGGTTGACGTGATTGAGGCTGGTTTTGCAGCCAGCTCGAACGGTGATTTTGAAGCAGTGCAGTTGATTGCCAACCACATCAAAGACTCGACGATTTGCTCACTCTCACGCGCCAATGACCGCGACATTTCACGGGCTGCTGAAGCCTTGAAAGGTGCGAACAGCGCACGGATTCACACCTTCATTGCGACGTCTCCTTTGCATATGGAGAAAAAATTGCGCATGTCACCCGACGAGGTGTTTGAGCAAGCCAAACAATCGGTTCGTTTTGCGCGTAACTTGGTGGGCGACGTCGAGTTCAGCCCAGAAGACGGCTACCGCAGTGACATGGACTTTTTGTGCCGTGTTATAGAAACGGTGATCAAAGAAGGTGCAACCACCATCAACGTGCCAGACACCGTGGGTTACGCCGTGCCCGAGCTCTATGGCAACTTCATCAAAACCCTGCGTGAACGCATCCCCAACAGTGACAAAGCCATCTGGTCAGTGCATTGCCACAACGACTTGGGCATGGCGGTGGCCAACTCGTTGGCGGGCGTCAAAATTGGTGGCGCGCGCCAAGTGGAATGCACCATCAATGGCTTGGGCGAGCGGGCCGGAAATTGCTCACTTGAAGAAATCGTTATGGCGGTTCGCACCCGCAAAGACTATTTTGGTTTGGCGATGAACATCGACCCCGTGCATATTCTTGCAGCTAGTCGCATGGTTAGCCAAACGACAGGCTTTGTGGTGCAGCCTAACAAAGCTGTGGTCGGTGCGAACGCGTTTGCGCATGCCAGCGGTATTCATCAAGACGGCGTGCTCAAAGCGCGTGACACCTACGAGATCATGCGTGCCGAAGATGTGGGCTGGTCAGCCAACAAAATCGTGCTCGGCAAACTCAGCGGTCGCAATGCGTTCAAGCAGCGCTTGCAAGATTTGGGTGTGCAATTGGAGTCTGAAGCTGAGATCAATTCTGCTTTTGCACGCTTCAAAGAACTCGCCGACCGTAAGAGCGATATTTTTGATGAAGATATTTTGGCTTTGGTTAGCGACGAGAGCGTTGCGAACGAACATGAACAATACAGTTTTGTATCCTTATCTCAGCATTCTGAAACCGGCGAGCGCCCACAAGCCAGCATCGTTTTCACTGTCGATGGCAAAGAAGTCAAAGGTACGTCAGACGGCAATGGCCCCGTGGATGCCTCCCTCAAAGCCATCGAAACACACGTCAAAAGCGGTGCAGAGATGGTGCTCTATTCGGTCAACGCCATAAGCGGTTCGACTGAGAGCCAGGGAGAGGTTACGGTGCGTTTGCAAAACTCAGGTCGCGTCGTCAACGGCGTGGGTTCAGACCCCGATATTGTGGTCGCATCTGCCAAGGCATATCTGAGTGCCCTCAACAAGTTACAGAGCAAAGCTGATCGAGTTGCTGCGCAAGGCTAGGGTAAATACTGATAAGATATGTTGTAACTTAACAAAATAACGCAAGTCTTTGATCTTGCGTAGTATTTTTAAGTGTGTACACTCCGTGCATGAACAAAAATGCATGGAGATGTAACTAATGTCTACTCCTTCTATTGCTGTGCCGCGTGCTTCTGGAAATAAATTGAAACATTTTTTGCATACTTTGAGCAAAGTGCTGTGTATTGGCACACTGACGCTCGCTTTTGGTGTACCTGTAGCGTATGCCAAAAAAGCACAGCCTAAGAAGGCTCTTGCCACATCATCGGCCAAACATAAGGCCGGTAAAGTTAAAGTCCAGATGGTGGGCAAACACAAAGCGACGCAGCGTTTGGTTGCTTCCAGCGTCCGTGGCAGAGTTAAGGGCAAAGGCGGCGTCATATTGGTTAGCCGAGCTGCCTTGAAAGACGTGCGCGGTCGTCCGCTCAAAGGCAAAGCACTTATAGCTGCACGACGCAAAGCCATCGTTCTGGCGTCGTTGCCATTTATTCCTGCTAAGCAGTCTTACGGTGAAATGGCGGGCTTACACAGTACGCAAGATTCACTGGACCTTAAATCCAGCGTCGCATTGGTCGTTGACCAAGATACCCATGAAGTCTTGTTCAGCAAAAACGATTCTGCAGTGTTACCTATCGCCTCTTTGACGAAGCTCATGACCGGCGTGATCATTGCAGAAGCGCGTTTGCCGATGAACGAGCAAATTACCATTTCACAAGACGATGTGGACACTGAAAAAGGCAGCCGCTCGCGTTTAACCGTTGGCACCACGCTGACGCGCGGCGAGATGTTGCATTTGGCTTTGATGTCGAGCGAAAACCGTGCTGCCCACGCACTGGGGCGTACCTATCCCGGCGGCATGCCTGAGTTTGTGCGGTTGATGAATGCCAAGGCCAAAATGTTGGGTATGCATGGCACACGCTATGTCGAGCCAACCGGTTTGTCGAGCCAAAACCAATCCAGTGCGCAAGACTTGGCGATGTTGGTAAATGCCGCCTACAAAGACGCAACTTTACGTGAGTATTCAACTTCTCCCGGCTACGAAGTGGCAGTTGGTGCAAAAACTTTGCAGTTCAACACCACCAACCAACTCGTGAAAAACCCAGGCTGGGACATCGGTTTGCAAAAAACCGGTTATATCTCTGAAGCGGGCCGCTGTTTGGTGATGCAAACCAAAATTGCAGGCCGTAAGTTGATCATGGTATTTTTAGATTCAGCTGGCAAATTCAGCCGCTTGGGCGATGCAGAGCGCGTACGCCGTTGGGTGGAATCTAACCCCGTTGCGGCCGTGCCAATCGCAAAGCAGGGTTGATTCACGCTGGATATGAAATTAAACAAAAAAGGGACCAAGCGGTCCCTTTTTTTATGGTCGTTATTTTTAATGACCTTTGTAGCCTAGTGCGATAGAAATCTCACCCGCCGTGGCTTGTAGCTTGGGCAACCAAGCATCGTCCAAGCGGTCAGCGGGCGCGGAAATCGACAAACCCGCGACCAGTTTATTTTGGTCGTCATATATGCCTGCCGCCATGCAGCGCACACCCAATTCCAGCTCTTCGTTGTCGCGCGCGGTGCCATATTGGCGTACGCGCGAGAGCTCACGCTCCAAGTTGGTCAGTTCTGTCAAACTGTTTTTGGTGTGACCAATCAAGCCCGTGCGGCTGGCATAGGCGCGTACTTTGATGGCATCGTCAACCGCTAAAAACAGTTTGCCGACCGAGGTTAAATGCAGCGGTGCACGGCCACCAATGGCGCGAACCACCTGCATGCCTGAGCGCTCGCTGTAGGCGCGTTCAATGTAAACAATCTCATCGCCTTGGCGCATGGACAAATTAACGGGTTGTTGAATCAGCTTGTGCAACTCGCGCATGGGCAGGAGCGCGGCTTCGCGTACATCTAAGCGGCTTTTAACGGCGTTGCCAAGCTCCAAAAGTCGCATGCCAAGGCGGTAGCTGCCCGCCTCAGGCCGGTCAACGTAGCGGCCCAGCGTCAAGTCGTTCAAAATACGGTGCGTGGTGGAGGGGTGCAGCCCCGTTTTTTGGCTGATTTCTTTCAGCGACATGGCTTCATCTCGGCTGGCAAGTACGTCTATCAAAGTAAACATACGCTCCAGCACTTGAATCGTCGGTGTCGCAGTAGCTGAGCTGGTTTTTACGCTGGTTTGGGTCACCAATTTACTGTCTAATTTTGGCATCTCGGGGGTGGTTCGCTGACTGAAGAGTTAAGCAAGACATGCTTATTCAGAAGCATTTTGCAAAACTTCATTTTACCATGTGAAATAAAATGACATCAAGACGACACTTCCCGCCATGCGCCATCCATCAGCACCTCATGCGGTCCAAAGCGCGTTTTGTAGCGCATCTTGGCACTTTGGCTGATCCAGTAGCCAAGGTAAACATGTGCCAGCGCCAGTTTTTTTGCTTGCTCAATTTGCCACAACACACAAAACGTGCCGTAGCTGGCGTTCAATTCAGGTTCATAAAAAGTGTAAACCGCTGAAATGCCGTCATTCAGCACATCCAAAATACTGACCATTTTTAACGCACCCAACTCGCCATCAGGCAGCGTGTCGTAAAACTCTACCAAACGCGTGTTGACGCGGCTTTGCAGCAAAAACTGGGTGTATTGGTCGATACTGTCGTGGTCCATGCCGCCGCCCGAGTGCCGGCTGGCTTGGTAGCGCAAATACAACTCGTAATGCGCGGCGTCAAAGCCCAAGTTCAAGACCCGCGCTTGCAAGTTGCTGTGTTGCGTCAAAGAGCGGCGTTGGCTGCGCGTCGGCACAAAGGGGTCAACCAGCACCCGCAGAGGCACGCAGGCGTGGCAATCGTCGCACTGGGGCCGGTAGGTGAACATGCCGCTGCGCCTGAAGCCCTGCGTCACCAGCTCGGAGTAGGTGTCATTGCGGATCAAATAACTCGGCGTCGCCACCTGCGAGCGCGCCTGCTTGCCCGGCAAATAGCTACACGCATAGGGCGCTGTAGCATAAAACTGCAGGGTTTGCGGGGGCAGGTCTTTGAGTTGCGACATGGTGAGCTGGGTTTTCAGCTATGTTAGCAGTTGCTCCCACATCTGCGGCTCAAACTGCCATTGCGGCGCGGGTAGTAAGACGTTTTGTGCCACCTGCGCCACAAACGCGCTACGCGGCATCTCCTTTGCCCCCAGCGATGCCAAATGTGCCGTGTTTTGCTGGCAATCAATCATAGTCAAACCCTGTGCTTTGCAAAAGCATACCAAAGCGGCGAGGGCGATTTTGGAGCTATCCGTTGCGTGCGAGAACATCGACTCCCCAAACACCGCTTGCCCCACGCTCACGCAATACAACCCACCCACCAGCTCGCCATTCACCCACGTCTCCACGCTGTGGGCAAAGCCAGCTTTGTGCAAAGCGACATAAGCATCCACCATCTGCCGCACAATCCACGTCCCGCCTTGCCCCGCACGTGGGGTGTTGGCGCAGGCGCTGATGACTTGTTCAAAAGCGGTGTCAAAACGCACCTCGCAATCAATGCTGCCGTTAAACCCTGCTTGAAACTTCTTCAGCGTCTTTTTGAACGACGGCTGCAGCTTGAAGTCTGCCACCTGCAGCACCATACGTGGGTCGGTGCTCCACCACAAAATCGGCTGCCCCGCGCTAAACCACGGAAAAACCCCGTGCGAGTAGGCCGCTTTCAGCGTCGCCACATCCAAAGCACCGCCCGCAGCCAGCAAACCCGCTGGGCAGTCCTCATACGTACCCGCTTGGGCGACGGGCGGAAAAGCATCGCCCACTTCAAGCCAAGGCAGGGGAATCGGTGCATGAATCGAGCGGTTGCGGGATAGTGTGTCCATGTTTGCACTATTATCAGGTGCTGCTGCCTTGCCATTTTTCGCTGCCTTACAAAGCCTTATGCCTTATTCAACCATCCAAGCCATTACCCTCGACCTTGACGACACCTTGTGGCCCGTTTGGCCCACCATCAAGAAGGCCGAGGCCGCTTTGCATGCATGGCTCATCGCCCATGCGCCCAACACCGCCGCACTCTTAGAAACGCCCGAAACCATGCGCGGCAAGCGCGACGCCTTGCTGCTTGAATTCCCCCACATGGCGCACGACTTCAGCTTCATGCGCCAAGAAGCCATCCGCAGAGCCTTGCTGGCCGGTGGCGACGACCCTGCCCTTGCAAGCACCGCTTTTGAGGTGTTTTTCGAAGCCCGCCACCAAGTCGAGCTGTTTGAAGACGCCTTGCCTGCTCTCGAATACCTCGCTGCCCGCTACCCGCTGATTTCAATCTCCAACGGCAATGCAGACATTCAGCGCATCGGCCTTGCCCGCTACTTCAAAGGTGCCATCAGCGCCGGCGAGTTCGGCATCGCCAAGCCCGACCCGCGCATCTTCAAAGCCGCTGCAGCTGCCGTAGGCGTCCCGCTCGCCCACGTCCTGCACATTGGCGACGACGCAGCCCTAGACGCCCAAGGCGCCCAGCAAGCTGGCATGCACGCCGCTTGGCTCAACCGCGAAGGCATCGCCTGGCCGCACGGAGAAGCTGAGCCGCACCACCTGCCCATCAAAACCGTGGGTAGCTTGGCGGAGTTGTGTGAGTGGCTTTGATGTGCAAAGTAAATGCTATGTAATAAATAGCAAACTATTGAATAAATACGCCGCCTACAGCCAAAAATAGCCTAAATTTACCCTAAAAAGCACTCAAAACGATTATTTTTAAGGAATTCCCACCCATGATCACCCGCTACGCCCTGTTTGAAGGCCGCATCCACACCGGCCAAACAGAAGCCTTCCGCGCCGCCATCCTGGCTGAAGTGCTCCCACATTGGAATTCTTTCCCAGACGTCCTATCCGTGCGCGTCTGCTTTGAAAACGAACGCGACGAAGGCGCCCCCGAAATGCCCCTCATCCTAGCCATCAGCTACCCCACCCGAGCAGCCGTAGACACAGCCCTAGCCAGCCCCCAACGCGCAGCCGCCAAAGCCGCGACTGATGCGATTTTGGAGAAGTATTTTGTGGGGAGGGTGCATCATCACATTACTGAGGTGGGGGAGCGTGTGGGTTAGACGCAGAAAAGCAGGGATCGATTGCCTTAAATAGGCGTTCATTTAGCTTATATTGGGAACTTAATAAGCAACTAGAAAATGATCATAAATGCGGCTTGCGAATGTCCTGATTCCAATACTTCTGCCACTTTCCGTGGGGGCTGCATATTTTGCAGGTTCTTACAACACGAAACACGATGCCGATAATCTTTGTAAAAAGGCAGTCGATATGGTCACTGCATCAGATAATTCCACATCATTGATGTTTGTAACTCAAGCTATCAAAAAAATTCAAGCATTACAGACAGATGAAGCGCATGACTTGCTCGTTAAGTACACCAAGCTACTGAGTCCGCAAGTTGAAACCTGTAGCAAGTCGCCTTTATGCTCAGGCTGGGTTAGCTTCATGCCAACCAAAGCTCAGTTCGAGGAGATAGCTAGCTTGAAAGAAAAGCGCTTAGCAGCCCCTCAAGATAAATTGAAATAACACAATTTACTATAAATAGTATAGCTGTTTAGGCAGCAAATACGCCGGCTACAGCAAAATTTACCCCTAAATCACCCGTTTTTAGCCTTCCGCTGCTCCGCAAACGCCACATACCAATCCAAACACCCCGGGTTCGCCATCGCGTCTTTGTTGACCACTTTCTCTATCGGCTGGCCTAGCAGCAGTTTTTTGATGGGCAACTCCTGCTTTTTGCCGGATAGGGTGCGGGGGATTTCTGCGACTTGGAAGATGTCGTTGGGGACGAAGCGGGGGGAGAGGGCGGTTTTGATGGCGTTGACTAGTTTGGTGCGCAGGGCGTCGTCTAAGGTCAAGCCGGTTTGCAGGACGACGAAGAGTGGCATGTAGCTCTCACGGCCCAGGTATTCGAGGTCAACGACCATGGAGTCGACCACTTCAGGCAGGGCTTCGACGGCGCTGTACAGCTCGCTGGTGCCCATGCGCAGTCCGTGGCGGTTGATGGTGGCGTCACTGCGGCCGTAGATGATGCAGCTGCCATCGGGTGCGACTTTGAGCCAATCGCCATGCCGCCAGACGTTGGGGTAGGTGTCGAAGTAGCTTGATAAATAACGCTTTTTATCCACATCGCCCCAAAAATACAGCGGCATGGACGGGATG